>NZ_JBKGUN010000268.1:0-10425 GCF_046462195.1 Paracoccus sp. (in: a-proteobacteria)
GATGGAGGTTTTGCCGCCTGTGCACAACGTACGGTTTTGCCAATGCTGCCATGCAGCAAATGCATGCCTGAAGCCAGCCAGCCTGCCTTGTTTACCTCTGATTAACCTTCATAAAATTGATACGATACATTTGTTAGCGATCACGCTGCATCTGCGAAAAACGTCTGTTTCGAAAGATTTAGCCTGCTGATGGCTTCGTTTGAGGAAGGGGGTGTTGAGGCCCGGGCTTCTATGCTTCATGCTGTCAGGCACACAAGACACAGGTTTCTCACATGCCCGTCACCCGCGAAGCGATCCTTACGGCAATCTCTGATATCCCCCTGCCGCAGGGCGGAACCTTGGGTCAGGCCGACCTTGTCCGGGCGGTGACGATCGAAAACGGCACTGTACGATTCGTCATAGAGGTGGAGAATGCGGCCACGGCCAAGGCGATGGCACCGGTCGAAGCCGAGGCCCGGGCAAGGTTGGAAAGCCTGCCCGAGGTCGAGAAGGTGCAGATCGTCATGACCGCCCCGGCAAAGCCGGCACCTCCCAAGGCGGTATCGGGTCAGGCGCCTTCCCTCAAGATCGGCGGTCATCCCACCGCACAGGCCGGGCCGCAGGCGATCCCGGGCGTACGCCACATCCTTGCCATCGGATCAGGCAAGGGCGGTGTCGGCAAATCGACAGTCACCTCGAATCTGGCCGTGGCTCTTGCACGGGCGGGGCGCAAGGTGGGATTGCTGGATGCCGATATCTATGGTCCTTCGCAGCCGCGCATGATGGGGGTTAGCGGCCGCCCCGCCAGCCCGGACGGTCAACGTATCGAACCGCTGCATTCCCATGGGGTCACGGTCATGTCGGTCGGCCTCATGCTGAAGGAAGGGGAGGCGCTGGTCTGGCGTGGTCCAATGCTGATGGGGGCGCTGCAGCAGATGCTGCAGCAGGTGAACTGGGGCGAACTTGATGTCCTTCTGATCGACCTGCCTCCGGGAACGGGCGATGTACAGCTGAGCCTGTGTCAGAAGGCGCCGGTGTCGGGCGCGATCATCGTGTCGACCCCGCAGGACGTGGCGCTGCTGGATGCACGCCGTGCCATCGACATGTTCAACAAGCTCAAGACCCCGGTCCTGGGATTGATCGAGAACATGTCCAGCTATGTTTGTCCCAACTGCGGGCATGAGGCTCATCTGTTCGGCCACGGAGGCGTGGCGGCGGAAGCGCGGGCGCTGGATCTGCCGTTTCTTGGCGAACTGCCGCTGGAACTCGAAGTCCGGCTGGCCGGCGATTCGGGGCGGCCCGTCGCCTTGGGTGAAGGAGCCGTGTCCCAAGCGTATGCGCGTCTTGCCGATCGTCTGATTCAAGGCGGATTGGCCTGAGTCGGCGGTCTGGGAAACAGCGGGATCCTCGGGAAAGCATGGGACAGGCACCGTCCCCACCTCTCGCTTTCGTGATGTGCCGTGATCTATCTGCAGGAATTTGCGCGGGCCGTCTGAAATTGAGCTTGCCTTGCATGGAACTGTGCCGAAAGGGCCGCAGAACCAAAAATTCTTAAATTTTTTCAATCCTCCAGATGTGGTGGATTCCCGCCGATGCGCCACCATTTGTGGAACGAAATCGGGCGGTTGTTTTCGTCTTCATGATTCGGCCGGGCGTTTGTTCCATGGCGAACAATGGCCTGTACCGCAAGAAGACCGTTGCTTCCCATGAATTCCCATGTCACAACCAAATCACGAAAACGGGCAGCAAAAGGGGCGAAAAGACCCCGCGAAGGCGAAGCAGACTTCATACAGGCATCCGTTTTCCAAAATAGCCGTCCCGTGCGTGCGGGCAGCACCTCCCCCAGGTGGCGCGTGTCCGGGACGGCAACCAACCCCGCAAAGGGGCCCGGGTAACGGGAACGAGGGCGGCGGATCGGGCAGTGGCAGCGGCCCGATCCGCCCTTTCTCTTTCGGCTGATCGGAAGAGCAGGCAGTGAGGGCGGGCGCAAGGTGGCGCGGAAGTTCAGAGGCACCGAAACCGTCAAGGTCGATGGCAAGGGCCGCATGTCGGTTCCGGCACGCCTCCGCCGCGTGTTCGATGCCGGAGACCCTTCCTTTGCAGGATCGAATGCCGGACGCACCCAGCTGGTGGCCGTTTATGGTCCGGACTGGTGGAACTGGCTCGAGCTTTACACCATCGAAGCCATCGAGGAAATCGACGCGCAGATCGACCGCCTGACGCGTGGCAGCCAGGAACGGCGCTGGCTGGAGCTGCTGATGAACGGGCAGTCGACCGATCTCGAGATCGACCGTGAGGGACGTCTGGTCCTCCCCGCCAAGCTCCGCGACAAGCTGGGCTTTGCCGAGGGGACCGAGACGATCTTTGAATCGCGCGGCGATTATATCCAGGTTTATCACCCTGACTCGCGTCCCAAGGACGTCGAGGCGCTGGAGGATTTTGCCGCCAGCAAAGGCCCCGAGTTCGATCCCCGCGCCTTTCTTCACAAGACCGACGAGGGATAACCCATGACCGACCCGCATATCCCCGTCCTGCTGAACCCGCTGCTGCGCGCCGTGGCGCCGGTCAAGGGTGTCTGGCTGGATGGCACATTCGGTGCGGGCGGTTATGCCCGCGGGCTGCTGGAGGCCGGCGCCGATCTGGTCATCGGGGTGGATCGCGATCCGTCGGTCTTTGCCATGGCCGATGCCTGGAGCGGCGCTTATGGCGAACGGCTGCGCCTGGTCGAGGGGACCTTTTCGGACATGGACCGGCTGGCTGGCCAGCCCCTGGACGGGGTGGTACTGGATCTGGGCGTCAGTTCGATGCAGCTGGACCAGGCCGAACGCGGGTTTTCCTTCCTGCGCGACGGTCCCCTGGACATGCGGATGGGGGGAAACATCCCGTCTGCCGCCGATCTGCTGAACAGCGCCGACGAAGCCGAGATTGCCGACGTGCTTTATCATTTCGGGGAAGAGCGCGCCGCGCGGCGCATTGCCCGGGCCATTGTCGCGGCGCGGCCCTTGTCCCGCACCGCCGAACTGGCGCAGATCGTCGCCAGCTGCCTGCCGCGCCCGAAGCCGGGGCAAAGCCATCCTGCCACGCGCAGCTTTCAGGCGATCCGCATCTGGGTGAATGACGAATTCGGGCAGCTGGTTGCCGGGCTTTCGGCTGCCGAACGGGCGTTGAAGCCCGGCGGGCAGCTGGCGGTCGTCAGCTTCCATTCGCTTGAGGATCGCATCGTCAAGCGCTTCATGCAGGCGCGGGCCGATGCGGGCGGGGGCGGCAACCGCTATGCCCCGGTCGAGGCCAAACTGGATCCCGCCTTCACCTTGCCCTTCCGCCGCGCCATTGGTCCCGATCCTGACGAACTGGACGTGAACCCGCGCGCGCGCTCGGCCCTGCTGCGCGTGGGCGTGCGGACCAGGGCCGCTGCGGGCACGGTGGATGCAGCAGCGCTGGCCATGCCGCGCCTGCCTGGCAGGGGGGCTGCCTGATGCGCTCGGTCACCTATCTGGCCTGTGCATTGGTGGTCATGGCACTGGCGTTCTGGGCGTATCGCGAGAACTACGCCACCCAAGCCTCGATCGGGGAAATGGCGCAGGTCCAGCGCGAGATCGCAAACCTGCGCGAGGAACTGGGCGTCCTGCGGGCGGAATGGGCCTTTCTGAACCGCCCCGATCGGCTGCGCCAGCTGGTCGACCTGAATTTCGAGCGATTGCAACTGGTTCCTGTCGAAACCGGACAGTTCGTCGACCTCGACCACATCGATTACCCGAAGCCGCCCGCACCCCCTGAAACCGAGACCGATCCCCTGACCACGGAGTCCCAGCCATGATCCGCACCCCTCTGCGCCCCTTGGCCCGCATCCTTCGTGCCCGTGAAATGGGCGACAATCCGGACGATATCGAGGCGGAAAACCGGCGTCGCCGGCACGAGCAGATGCAGGATCGTGCGCGCCGCCGGGCAGAGGGGCGGCTGATGCTGATGGCGGGTTGCTTCATCCTGGCCTTTGGAACCGTCGGTTTGAGAATGGGCGCCCTGGCCTCCAGCCAGCCCTCCGAACCGCGGGCACAGGTGCTGTCGGCTCAGATCATGTCGCAGCGCGCCGACATCACGGACCGCCGGGGCAGGGTGCTGGCCACGAACCTGCTGACCCATTCGGTTTATGCGCACCCGCACCAGATGATCGACCCGGTTGGCGCCGCCCAAGGGCTGGCGCGGATCTTTCCGGACCTGGAGGTGGAACGGCTGACGCGCGACTTTACCGGCGGGCGCAAGTTCATGTGGATCAAGCGCAAGATCAGCCCCGAACAGATGCAGGCCGTCCATGACCTGGGGGAACCCGGCCTGCTGTTCGGACCGCGCGAAATGCGCATCTATCCCAACGGCGACATCGCGAGCCACATCTTGGGCGGATCCGGCTTTGGCAACGAGGGCGTCGCCAGCGCCGAGGTGATCGGCGTGGCAGGCGTGGAAAAGGCCTTTGATGCCTGGTTGCGCGATCCAGCGAACGAGGGGGCGCCGCTGTCCCTGTCGATCGACCTGACGCTGCAGCAGGCGATGGAGGACGTCTTGTCCTCGGGCATGAACGTGATGAACGCCAAGGGAGCCACGGGCATCCTGATGGAGGTCGCCTCGGGCGAGATCCTGGCCATGGCAAGCCTGCCGGATTTCGACCCCAACGACCGCCCCCGCCCGCTGCTGAAGGGGGATCCGTCCGACAGCCCGTTGTTCAATCGCGCGGTTCAGGGTCAGTACGAACTGGGATCGACCTTCAAGATCTTTCCGGTTGCGCAGGCGCTGGACCTCGGGCTGATCAACCCGTCCAGCGGGATCAATGCCAAGGCGCCGATGCGCATCGGCAAATTTCTGATCAATGACTTTCACAACTATGGCAGCCAACTGAGCGCGACCGACGTCATTGTGAAGTCCTCCAACGTGGCGACGGTGCGGATTGCCCAGATGATCGGTGTGGATCGTCAGAAGGACTTCCTGCAGAAGCTGGGCCTGTTCGTGCCGACAACGATCGAGATGGTGGAGGCACCGACGGGCCAGCCGCTGGTTCCGCAGCGCTGGCCGGCCGTGACCTCGGCCACGGTCAGCTTTGGCCATGGCCTTGCGGCCAGTCCGCTGCACTTGGCCGCTGCCTATGCCACGATCGCCAATGGCGGCAAGCGCGTGACGCCGACGCTGGTTCATGGCCGCCAGCGCAGCGAGGGCGAGCAGGTCCTGTCGCCACGGGCTGCTGCCATGGCGGTGGACATGCTGCGGCAGGTGGTGACGCGCGGAACGGCGCGACAGGCCGAAGTGCCGGGTTACGAAGTCGCGGGCAAGACCGGCACCGCCGACAAGCCGCGTGCGTCCGGGGGGTATTACAAGAACAAGGTCATCGCGACCTTTGCTTCGGTCTTTCCGGCCCGCCACCCCAAATATGTGCTGATTGTCGCGCTGGACGAGCCGACGGCCTCGGTGGGCGGCGGTGCGGAAAGCCGCACGGCTGGCCATACCGCCGTTCCGGTCGCGGCCGAACTGATCCGCCGTGTCGGTCCGCTGCTGGGGCTGGAGCCGATCAGCGACGAAAAACTGCCGACGATCACCGCTCGCTTTGCACCTCGTGTTGAACCGGGCGAAGGGCCTGAGATAAAGCTCGTCGCAAATCAATGACGGGTGGGACTGTGAACAAGGACGAGGTAACGCTGTCGCAGCTGGGGCTGCGGGCACGCGACGGGCGCGACCCGGCCATTTCGGGGCTGTCCATCGACAGCCGCACGGTCAGGCCGGGCCATCTGTTTGCCGCGCTGCCGGGATCGGCCGTGCACGGCGGAGAGTTCATCCAGTATGCCCTGCGCATGCAGGCCGCGGCGGTCCTGACGGACCGCAAGGGGGCGGAGATCGCGTCCGAGGTCCTCTCCGGCTGGGAGGGCGCGGTTGTTGTCGCCGAGGATCCGCGCGCAGCCTTGGCCGGCGCGGCTTCGCTGTGGTATCGTGACCAGCCCGATCATGTCGTTGCCGTCACCGGTACCTCCGGCAAGACCAGCGTGGCCAGCTTTACACGCCAGATCTGGCAGGCGCTGGGCCACAAGGCCATCAGCATGGGCACGATGGGGGTCGAGGGGGACTATCATGCCAAGCTGGCCCACACGACGCCCGACCCGCTGACGCTGCACCGCCTGCTGGCGGAGGCCACGGCCGCGGGCGTTACCCACACCGCGATGGAGGCCTCCAGTCACGGCCTGGACCAGCGTCGCCTGGACGGGGTGCGTGTGGAAGCAGGGGCGTTCACGAATTTCAGCCAGGACCACTTGGATTATCACGCCGGCTTTGACGAATATTTCGCGGCCAAGGCTCTTCTTTTCAACCACATCCTGCAGGACGGCGCTTCTGCCGTCATCAACGTGGACAGCCCGCGCGGCAGGCAGATGGCGGATATCGCCAAGGATCGCGGGCTGGCGCTGACAACCGTCGGCCAGAACGAGAACGCGATGCTGCGCATCCTGGGCCAGCGCTATGATGCAACGGGGCAGGACCTGCGCTTTTCGGTGATGGGGCAAACGCATCTGGTGCGGCTTGGGCTGATTGGCGGTTTTCAGGCCGAAAACGTCCTGGCTGCCATGGCGCTGTGCCTGGCAACGGGAGACTCTGCCGAAAGCATCCTGCGCGTGCTGCCGACACTTTCGACCGTGCGCGGCCGGATGCAACTGGCGGCGCAACGTGAGAACGGCGCGGCGGTCTTTGTCGACTATGCCCACAAGCCCGGAGCCGTCGTGGCCGCCCTGCAGTCGCTGCGCCCGCATGTGATGGGCCGTATCGTATGCGTGATCGGCGCCGGCGGCGACCGCGACCGGGGCAAGCGCCCCCTGATGGGCGAGGCCGCCCGCGAGCATGCGGATGTCGTCATCGTCACCGACGACAATCCGCGCACCGAGGATCCCGCCGCCATTCGTGCGGCCGTTCTGGAGGGCGCAGGTCCGGATGCCACGGAAGTGGCCGACCGGGCCGAGGCCATTCTGCGCGGAGTGGATGCACTGCTGCCGGGTGACGCGCTGCTGATCTGCGGCAAGGGCCATGAAACCGGCCAGATCGTCGGTCAGGATGTTTATCCCTTTGACGATGCCGAGCAGGCATCGGTCGCAGTGGCGGCATTGGACGGACGCATATGACCCTCTGGACGGCGAAGGAGGCAGCGGCCGCGACGGGTGGCCGGCTGCAGGGTGACTGGGCCGCGACGGGCGTTTCGATCGACACGCGCACGATTGCGCCGGGCGATCTGTTCGTGGCGCTGCAAGCGGCGCGTGACGGACACGAGTTCGTGGCGCAGGCGCTGAACAAGGGAGCGGCAGCCGCACTGGTCAGTCGCATCCCCGACGGCTTGCCGGGTGACGCGCCGTTGCTGATCGTGCCGGATGTGCTGGGTGCGCTGGAGGATCTGGGCCGTGCCGGTCGGAGCCGGACGCAGGCGCGCGTCATCGCCATTACGGGATCGGTGGGCAAGACATCGACCAAGGACATGGCGCGGGCCGCGCTGGCGGGGCAGGGGCTGATCCATGCCGCCGAGGCCAGCTACAACAACCATTGGGGTGTCCCGCTGACCTTGGCGCGCATGCCTGCGGACACGGCTTTCGCAATCATCGAGATCGGGATGAATCATCCCGGCGAGATCGCCCCCCTGTCGCGCATGGCCCGTCCCCATGTGGCGATGATCACAACCGTCGCCGCCGCGCATCTCGAGGCTTTCGGCGCCATCGAGGGCATCGCAGAGGAAAAGGGTGCGGTCTTCGAGGGGCTGCAGCCGATCGGGACCGCTATCCTGCCCGAAGATCTGACAGTGACCCAGATCCTGCGCGACTGCGCCGATCGCGCGGGCGCAGTGGTCGTGGGTTTCGGCGAGCATGGGATGGCGCGGCCGGTGCGCATCCAGACGACGGGGGATGCACTGACCTGCCGTGCGCGAATCATGGGCGAGACCCTCGATTTCACCTTGGCCACCACGGGCCGGCATTTCGTCATGAATGCCGTAGGCGTGCTGGCCGCCCTGTCGGCCGGGGGTGCGGATCCGGCACAGGCGGCGGCGCGACTGTCGGACTGGCAGCCCCCCAAGGGACGCGGCGCGGTGGAGGATCTGGGCAATATCCGCCTGATCGACGACGCGTACAACGCCAATCCCACCTCGGTTGGCGCCGGCCTTGCCACGCTGGTCGGGTTGGACGGCGCGCGCCGGGTGGCCATTCTGGGCGACATGCTGGAACTGGGCGTGGACGAGGTGTCCCTGCACCGTGCGCTGGCCGATGATCCGGCGATGGCGCAAGTGGATCTTGTTCATGCGGCTGGTCCGCTGATGCGGCATCTGCACGAGGCGCTGCCGGAGGCGCGCCGTGGTCTTTGGACCGAAAATGCCGCCGAGCTGGCGCAGCGGGTGGGCGATCTGGTTTCCGCGGGTGACGTGGTTCTGGTGAAAGGATCGAAATCCTCGCGGATTTCCATGGTGGTCGAGGCGCTCCGCGCCGGAACTGCCCAAGAAAAAGGATAATGCCATGCTGTATTGGCTCAGCAACCTGTCCGAGGGCGGGGATTTCTTCAACCTCTTCCGGTATATCACCTTTCGGGCAGGGGCATCGTTCTTCACCGCCCTGTTCTTCGGCTTCATCTTTGGCCGCCCGTTGATCGATTACCTGCGCAAGGTCCAGAAGAAAGGCCAGCCGATCCGTGACGACGGCCCGCAGAGCCACCTGGCAAAGGCGGGAACGCCCACGATGGGCGGGCTTCTGATCCTGTCGGCGCTGTTGTTCTCGACATTGCTCTGGGCGCGGCTGGACAACGGCTATGTCTGGATCGTGCTGCTGGTCACGGTGGGCTTTGCCGGCATCGGCTTTGCCGATGACTATGCCAAGGTCAGCAAGCACAACACCAAGGGCGTCAGTTCCCGGGTCCGGATGGGGCTGGGGCTGATCATCGCGTTCTTGGCGGCCCTGACGGCGTCGCTGATGCACCCCGACGCGCTGACGAACCAGCTGGCGCTGCCTTTCTTCAAGAATGCGCTGGTCAATCTGGGGCTGCTGTTCGTTCCTTTCGGGATGATCGTCATCGTGGGTGCGGCCAATGCCGTGAACCTGACAGATGGTCTGGATGGGTTGGCGATCATGCCTGTGATGATCGCGGCCGGCACCCTGGGTGTGATTGCCTATACCGTGGGGCGCGTGGACTTCACCGAATATCTGGGTGTGCATCATGTCCCCGGCTCGGGCGAGATCCTGATCTTCGTGTCGGCCCTGATCGGCGGCGGCTTGGGATTTTTGTGGTACAACGCGCCTCCGGCGGCCGTCTTCATGGGCGACACGGGCAGCTTGGCCTTGGGCGGCGCCTTGGGCGCGATTGCCGTCGTGACCAAGCACGAGATCGTGCTCGCGATCGTGGGCGGCCTTTTCGTGGTCGAGGCGCTGAGCGTCATCATTCAGGTGCTTTACTTCAAGCGGACCGGCAAGCGTGTCTTCCTGATGGCTCCCATCCACCACCACTTCGAGAAAAAGGGCTGGGGCGAAGCGCAGATCGTGATCCGCTTCTGGATCATTGCGCTGATCCTGGCGCTGATCGGGCTTGCCACGTTGAAGCTGCGCTGATTTTCATTCCAAGCCATCTTTATCAGGCGGCCGGCACGATTATTTGCCGGCCGCGATATCAGGAGCGATTCCATGATCCCTGTGCAGGGCGTTGAAGAACAGACCATCGCCGTCCTCGGGCTTGGCCGTTCGGGCAAGGCAACGGCGGCTGCCTTGGCTGCGGGTGGTGCCCGGGTCGTTGCATGGGATGACGGCGTGGACACGCGCGAGGCTGCGGCCGCCGACGGTCTGACCATCGTCGATCTGAGCCGTGACGCTGCCTGGCAGGGCATTTCGGCCCTGATCGTCAGCCCCGGCATTCCCCATCTTTATCCGCGGCCTCATCCGGTTGTTGCCAAGGCCTATGAGTTGGGAGTGCCTGTCGACAACGACATCGGCCTGTTCTTCCGCAGCTATGCCACGGCCGAATGGGAAGGGTTCGACAGGGCCCCGCGCGTGATTGGGGTGACGGGATCGAACGGCAAATCCACCACGACCGCATTGATCCACCATGTGCTGGATGTTTGCGGCCGACCCACGCAGATGGGGGGCAACATCGGCACGGGCGTCTTGTCGCTGGAGCCGGCGATCGATGGCGAGGTGGTGGTGCTTGAATTGTCCAGTTACCAGACGGATCTGGCGCGGGCACTGACGCCCGACGTGGCCGTACTGACCAACCTGTCGGCCGATCACCTCGACCGTCATGCGGGACTGGGAGGTTATTTTGCCGCCAAGCGGCGCTTGTTTGCGGAAGGCGGACCCGACCGGGCTGTTGTCGGCGTGGACGAGGTCGAGGGCTTGTATCTGGCCAACCAGCTTTCCATGGGTCCGGCCGATGATCGCGTCATCCGCATTTCGGCGGCGCAAAAGC
>NZ_JBKGUN010000269.1:0-23468 GCF_046462195.1 Paracoccus sp. (in: a-proteobacteria)
GTGGATCGTTGCAGACCCACCTTGGCACATCAGATGCCGTCGGGGGGCGGTCACATCATCAACGCCAGAAAATCCATTCAGCCTATCATAGCCGGAGGATCCTATGCAGCTTCAGATTTGCCGTCTTCTAAACCGAGTAGATGAAAATTTCTGCGATCAGAAAGCCGCTCTCTCTGCTTCGAGTAGCATCTCGAAGGCAGAAAGAACGGCAGATAGTTGAAAAGCGCACCAAAATTCCAAGAATGCTCAATCGAGCCTTTTACAGAGCCATCCTCACATGAAGAGAATACTGTTGTCGCCCACTGTCCAAAGCAGCCCTTCAGCAGTCTGTGTCTCTATATAAGAGCGTCCACCCAGATCGATCACGTCGAGGCCCCGGTCAAAGCCGACAACGGTATCATCGCCAAAGTTGTCCCTGAAGACCAATGTGTCGCGGACGCCGTCCGCGCGCGCATTGGCGAAAGCCCAGTAATCAGACCCTGCGCATATGATGTCATCGCCCGCGCCGCTCGTGATCCGGTCACGGCCTTCACCGCCCTCGAGGGTGTCGTTGCCGCGCGTGCCGGTAAGAACGTCGTCGCCCCAACGGGTGTTCCAGTTCATGCCGGTGTTCGTGGTCAGGATGGCATTGGCTCCGGATACGGTATCACGCCCTTCGTGCGTCCAACCCAATTCAAAGTTGTTTGCGGTCAGGTTGCTGCGGGCGCCGCCGATGTCGGTAAAGGCTGTCAGGCGCATCTGGCCGTCGACACTGCCGATGACGTCCACCTGAACGCCTCGGCCGTTTGCATTATAGCCATCCTTGATCCACACATTGATCAAATCGCTGCCACGACCGCCGTCGATCGTGTCATTGCCGACAACCTCCTGAAAGTTGCCTTGGCCCCAGCGAATATTGTCATCTCCACCACCACCATGGATGGAGTCGTTGCCCGTCGATGACTGGATATGATCGTTGCCTGCCCCTGCGGCGATCGTGTCATGGCCGGAACCGCCATCGATATAGTCATTGTAGCGCGTTCCTTGGATGCTGTCGTTTCCAGCGCCCGCATAGATGGTCAGACCATGTTCGGCCAAGGTCGCATTTGCGGCCAAGATCCGGTCATTGCCTGACCCAAGATGGATCCGCTCGATACCGGTAAACGTCATCTGCTGACCGCCTCCGGAGGCCGTGCCATCCGCCGTTGTCGTGAACTGCAACGTCACATCGCGCGAACTTTCGAGGAACAACCGATCACCTCCCCTTTTGTCCATGTAGATGTTCGTGTCGTAGCCCTCGCTCCCCCTGCCACCGTGAATGGTGTCATTCCCCAAGCCGGGCGTCCAGTAAAACGTATCGGCCCCCTCCAGTCCCCACACGGTGTCGCTCTGAGAGGTGCCGCGCAGGATATCATTGCGGTTCGTTCCAGTGATGATGGCCATGTCTCGTTCCACTGTTGGCGCAGGTTTGCGCGTTTTCTCGTAAAGGGTGTTCCCTATCCATCAAGAGCGCTCTTGCGGCGATTTTCTTTATCGTTTGGCGGGCCGTTCCTCATTGCCGCAAAAATGGCAGAACTTGAAAATATCGTCAGACGGATCACCCGCCCCTTTGGCTTAGTGTGACGGCAAGACTTAGCCGCTCAAACCGAGTTGTTACTCCCGAAGGATTCTTTCGGAAGTGCTCCTACCACCTTCGCTACCGCCAGTGGTAGTTATCCTTCTGTAGGAGCGGGGATAACCGCCTAGAGAACAGCCACCGCTACCAGACAGTAAGCCAAGTCCTTCAGCCAAGAGAAGAATCCTGTCACGATCATTGGTCGTACACCATTTGAGCGCTCAGGTGGGCGCGTCTCTTTCGTTCTTACGGCATCTCATGGGGTGCAGATGCTTCTGCCATACTGAGGGCGCTGCTCTGAAAAGAAGACACGATGCGACTCTTGGCACTCTTTCGTTGGCTGCCTCGTGACAAAGCGCTGGCTGACACAAGAACTGCCACTCAATCTGTTGAAGATCCGGCATGCTCTCCATCTACCATATCGGACAGAAATCCTGGGACCGGCAGAAACGCTAAGGGATCGCCAATGCCATGCCCGACTTCTTGTTCGTCCGTTGCGGGTAGGCATACCTGATCAGGGCGCAGATGCGGCCGCTCAAGGAACTCGTGATCAGGATGAGTGTTGTCTGCACGCCTCGCAGCGAGGTGGGCAAGGATCACTATGGAAGCGGAAGATGTTGGGCAGCACGATCAGCGCCCGAATGGCGATGTCATCAGGATGGCGGCATGGCTGATCGTCGGTTCTGTCATCATAGGGCTGCTGTATTTTGGACAGGACGTCCTGATTCCGCTGGCGATTGCCTTTCTGATCAGCTTTGCTCTCAGCCCGCTCGTCAAGATGCTGGTTCGGAGAGGTTTGCCCCAAGTACTCTCGGTCACCCTCGTCATGCTGACGATGATCGCGCTGCTGCTGGGACTGGGGCTGCTGATCACGTCGCAGGTCAGCGTTCTGAGTGCCGAACTGCCAGCCTATCAGTCGACGATTCGGTCAAAGATCTCGTCGCTTGGACAGCAGATGGACAGTCCGGGGCTGTTCGACGGGGTATGGCAGACTGTCGCTACGGTTCAGGAGCAAGTCACCGCTGCACTGCAGGACGCGCCGGGCCGCGTGGCCGACCCGACGCCGGTCGAGATTGTCGGTGACGGCCCGTCCCCGTTCAGTACGGCTGTGGCATGGCTGACACCCGTGCTCGCACCTTTGGCCACACTGGGCATTGTCGTGGTGTTCGTGTTCCTGGTCCTGCTCGACAGAGGTGATCTGCGGGATCGCTTGATCCGGCTTTTGGGCGGAAACCTTCACCGCTCGACGGATGCGCTGGAAGAGGCAGGAAAGCGCATTTCGAAATACCTGTTGATGCAACTGATCGTGAATGTCAGCTATGGCATTCCAATGGCCTTGGGACTGTGGGCCATAGGGGTGCCGGGGTGGATCCTTTGGGGCACGCTGGCCGCGATCATGCGTTTCATTCCTTATGTCGGCCCCATGCTGTCTGCGGTCTTTCCTCTGGCGCTCGCCTTTGCGGTTGATCCCGGCTGGCAAATGGTCCTGATGGCGTTGGGCTTGATCCTCTTTCTGGAACTCGTCAGCAACAACATCATAGAGCCGCTCCTGTATGGAACCTCCACGGGCTTGTCGGCGCTTTCACTGATTGCAGCTGCAACCTTCTGGACTGCCCTATGGGGACCAGTTGGTCTCATATTATCGACGCCCTTGACTGTGTGCCTTCTTGTCGTGGGCCGCAACTTGCCGCAACTGGCGTTCTTTGACACATTGCTCGGATCGACCCCAGTCTTGAACCTTCCCACCCGGATCTATCAGCGCCTCATCGCTGACGACCCAGACGAAGCTTATGAAATCGCTGCCGACGCAATCCGTGAAAGCGGCGTGACGGAATTCTACGACCAATCCGGTCTGGAAGTGCTGCGCCAAGCCAGTGACGATTATCATGCCAATGCCCGGGCTGCGCATCGGCTGCGGGTGGTCGAGGGGATGGACCGTCTGCTGGAGGATCTGCGCGAGGATCATCCCGCACCCGATATCTCGGCCTTGCGGCCGCCGCGCATTGCCTGCATCGGCGGCAAATGGCAGGTTGATGCGCTTTCGTGCGAAATGCTGGTTCATGCGCTGGCTTTGGCAGATGTGCCAGCGGTTGGACGCTCAACTGGCACGGTAACCACCCGCTATGTCGAAAGTCTGGATCTTGATGACATCGATACGGTCTGCCTTGCCTTCTTCAATCGGGATTATGAAACCGCTGTGCGCGGCTTTGTGCGACGTTTGCGCCGCCGCTGGCCGGATGTGCGGATCGTTCTGGCCTTGTGGAATGCGGATGACAAGCGCGCGGGCGCCGAACAGGCCGAAGCACTTGGTGCTGATCAGATCGTGCTGTCGCTGACAGAGGCCGTGCAACGACTGGCCCTGATTTCAGGAGCCAATGACATGAGCGCCGAGGCGGCTGCCGCACATCCCCCTGTATCCGCAGACGAGGAGGCCCGGCTGGCGGCACTGCTCGAAACGTCGATCTTGGACGGCCATGCGCGCGAAGACTTGGATGATCTGGCCAAGCGGGCCGCAGATGCGTTCGACGTGACCTTTGCCTATATTTCCGTCGTGGATACCAACGCGGAACATATCATCGGAGTGAGTGGAGATCTGCCCGGGCACCTGCCCGACGCTACCGGCGACATGTACCGCATCCCGCGCAGCCAAGCGTTAGGCGCATATGTTGTTGCGTCGGCAGATACTCTTGTCCTGCCTGATGCGGACCGAGATCCGCGCTTTTCGGACAATCCGTCCTTGCGTCGATGGCAGGGCCGCTTTTATGTCGGCGCACCGCTTCGGACGGCCGATGGGCGGGTGCTTGGAACGCTTTGCCTTGTGGACAGGGCGCCCCGCCAGATCGATGAGGCCGAATTGGACCTGCTGGACAAGATGGCGGCAGACGTCGTGTCCGTCATGACCAAGCAGGAGCCGCTGCAGCCAGCGCCTCGCAAAGAGGTTCCTGCGGCGCAACGCAGCCTTTTGGGTCAAAGGGTGCCGGAATAACAGGTCGAACGGGATCGAGATCTGCGATGCTTGGCGGCTGTCGATTCCTTGGGCAAAAATCCTGGAACAGATGAAGCGCGGTCGTCGCAGAAGCTGGCAACAGTACACTGTCGTAAGCATTATCTGGATGGCCCCTTACCAAGCTAGGGCAGTATAGTTGTTGCCTCTGACTTGTTTTTTTGGCACAACGTCGACTCCGATGGCCGCCTTTGATGGGCCATCTCTCAGTGCTGATCTGGTTGATGCCTGTCGATCAGGAACTCTTGAGTGATGTGCTTGCCACACACCCTTTTAGCCAATAGCCTGCCACAGACGGACTCAAGTCTATGTTCCCATTGCGGGTCGTGCCGTTGCGCGACCGGCAAAAAAGGGTATGCCCACTCATCACGGCCCAACCAGCATGCTTTCTGACCGCAGATGACAGTGTGGCAGCAGCGGGGACCATATGTTTTCCGGTAGCCGATTTGTCCTCCTTCTGCCTTACTGTCAAGCAACTGCTCTAACATTAAAGAAGATCCGTCTCCGGTCTTTGAGACGGCAGAAGCTCTGATTAGCAACTGTTCTCGCTATACGTCATAGATCTTCGGCGCTCGCGTCAACAAAGAGTCCCATAGGCAGATCTTCTTATCAAACAGGCGGCGGCCGGCGTCCTAATCGGAGCTTGCTAACGACATTGAAAACGGCGTTCTTCAATCAGAACCTCCGCTTCGTTCTGGATTGAGTGCGCCTCCACCGCGACGCTATTGGCGTGCCTTGACAATGGCTGCAGGACACGAAGGGTCTCACCCACCCAATGAAGGCATTCGAACCGCTGTCTGAACCGACAACACAAAGCACAAACCTCCAGAGAGGTCTCAGGCAAACCAAACCGGAAACCTTACTGTCGCGTAGTTGCAGAAAGCTGTTGAATACTTTTTCGATCATTAGGATGGGGCTGTCCCGGCGCGAGCCGAATAGCTCTGCCAAGAAGGGAGTGAGCCTTGTGGGCAATACAGCATCCAATGTCAAAGGCCAGCGCAGGTCCCCTACAGTCCACTAGTCGAGAAGCTTCAGAAGGTACTGCCCGTATTCGGTCTTGCCGAACATTATGGCACGCTTGCGCAGTTGCTCGGCGGTGATCCAGCCTGATTCATATGCAATCTCCTCGGGGCAGCCGGACTGAAGTCCTTGCCGGTTCTCCAGCGTGCGGACAAAATTTCCGGCATCCAGCAGGCTTTCATGGGTTCCTGTATCCAGCCATGCAAACCCCCGGCCCATTTTTTCCACTGACAACAGCCCCTCTGCCAGATACGTTTCTAGAAGCGTCGTGATCTCGAGTTCGCCCCGGACCGAGGGCGTGACGCGTGCTGCGCGCTCTGGCGCGCTGCCATCAAGGAAATACAATCCTGTCACTGCAAAGGAGGATGGCGGTACGGAGGGTTTTTCCACAATACCCTGAACGGCACCCGAGGCATCAAAATCGACCACGCCATAGCGATGCGGATCACGCACATGATAGCCGAAGACGGTTCCGCCCCGCTGCCGTTCATCGGCAGACTTCAGAAGCGGTGGCAGGCCATGGCCAAAGAAGATGTTGTCGCCCAGTACCATCGCCGATGGCGCGCCCGCGAGGAAATCGGCCGCCAGAAGGTAGGCCTGAGCCAACCCTTCGGGGCGGGGCTGCACGATGAATGTGAAGGACAGTCCCCATTGTTCGCCGTTCCCCAGAAGCCTGCGGAACTGGTCCTGATCCTCGGACGTGGTGATGATCGCGATCTCGCGGATGCCTGCCAGCATCAGCACCGTGATCGGGTAATAGATCATCGGCTTGTCATACAACGGCAGGAGTTGTTTGGAGACTGCCAGGGTGATCGGGTAAAGTCGCGTTCCCGTCCCACCGGCCAGAATGATGCCCTTGCGGTTGGTCATGATGTCTCCAGAAGCTGCAGGACCTGTTGCAGGTCGGCCCGCCAGTCAGGGCGAGAGATGCCGAAGTCGCGTGTGATGCGCCCGCAATCCAGCCTTGAATTAAGCGGACGCTCTGCCGCCGTGGGATAATCGGCCGTGGATATGTCTTGAACGCGGCATGTCATCTTTGCCTCTGCAAAAACCGCGCGCGCAAAATCGGCCCAGCTGACATCTGGCGCCCCCGCAAAATGATAGATGCCCCCCTTGGTCCTGTCACGAAGCATGACATCGGTCATGATCAAGAGCGCTTCCGCAATTCTTGCGGCAGGGGTGGGACCGCCGATCTGGTCCATGACCACGCCGACCTGATCCCTGCTGGCGGCAAGGCGAAGCATCGTCTTGACGAAATTGGCACCATCGGCCGAAAAGACCCAGGATGTGCGAAGGACGGCCCAACGGCCGCCTTGCCTTGCAACGGCCTGCTCGCCCGCCAGTTTACTGGCGCCATAGACGCCCAAAGGGTTGGTCGCGGCGTCTTCATGCCGCGGCTGGTTCCCTGTTCCATCAAGGACATAATCGCTCGAAACATGAATGAAGGGCACATCAAGGGCTGCGCAAGTCTCTGCCATCGCAGCCGGAGCATGAGCGTTGACCCGCCATGCCGTGTCGCGATCCTCTTCGGCACGGTCCACGGCCGTATAGGCGGCCGCATTGATGACAGCCAATGGTGCCGCCTTGCGGATGGCTGCCGCACAGGCGGCCGGATCCCTCAGGTCGGCCTGTTCCCGTCCCAGAAACGTGGCTTCCGGGGCCAGACGTGACAGGGCCAGAGCCAGCTGTCCGGTGCGGCCGAAGATCAGCAGGCCCGCGCTCATGCCTGACCCAGCCTGCGTCCGACGCCATCGCGAGACAGCAGCGGCTGCCACCAGTCGGTGTTCTGCAGATACCACTCGACCGTGCGCCGCAGCCCTTCATCCAGCGTGACTGAGGGACGCCAGCCCAGTTCCTCGCGGATGCGGGCAGGATCGATGGCATAGCGGCGGTCATGGCCGGGACGGTCACTGACAAAGGTGATCAACTGCGCATGGGGGGCACCAGCGGGATGCATCTCATCCATATGGGCGCAGATCATGCGGACAAGGTCGATGTTCGCGGCCTCGTTCTCGCCGCCAATATTGTAGCTGCGTCCGATTTGTCCGCGCTGCAGGACAGTCAGCAAGGCGTCTGCATGATCTTCGACATACAGCCAGTCACGGACATTGCCGCCGTCGCCATAGACGGGGATGGGGTGTCCGGCCAGTGCATTCAGGATTACCACTGGAACCAGCTTTTCCGGAAAGTGGAACGGTCCGTAATTGTTCGAGCAGTTGCTCAGCACAACAGGCAGGCCATAGGTTGCCCCCCAGGCACGCACCAGATGGTCCGAGCCCGCCTTGCTGGCCGAGTACGGGCTCTGCGGATCATAAGGCGTTGTTTCAGTGAATTGACCGGTTTCACCCAATGAACCGAAGACCTCGTCGGTCGAGACATGGTGAAAACGGAACCCTTGGGGCCGGCCTTCGCTGATCCACCAGGCGCGCGCTGCCTCCAGCAGATGAAAGGTGCCCAGCAGGTTGGTTTCGATGAAGGCGGCGGGGCCGTCGATCGAACGGTCCACATGGCTTTCCGCCGCCAGATGCATCACCGCATCCGGCCGGTGCCGGCGAAAGATTACGTCCAGAGCCGCCCTGTCTCGAATATCGGCCTGCTCGAACATGTATGCAGTGCTGTCTGCGACGGCTGCGACATTGGCAAGGTTGGCGGCATAGGTCAGGGCGTCCAGATTGATCACCTGATGGCCCTGCGCAATGGCCAGCCGTACCACGGCCGAGCCGATAAAGCCCGCACCTCCCGTGACAAGAATTCTCATGCGGCCTCGCAAATGAAGGGAGAGGTCCAGTCGCCAAAGGCTGGCGCCGACCGATCCTTGTCGGACAGGACGGGATCCGCGATTCCCCAGTCGATACCGATCGTATCCCACCGCACCGCCCCGTCGCATTCTGGAGCGTAATGATCGGTGCACTTGTAGATGATTTCGCTGTCAGCATCGCGCGTGACGAAGCCATGAAGAAAACCGGCTGGAACCCATAGCTGCCGGCCGTTCTCGAAGCTCAACTCGGTGCCGAACCACTGGCCATAGGTCAGGCTGCCTCGACGCGCGTCAACAGCCACGTCGAAGATCCTCCCGCGCCCGCAGCGCACCAATTTGCCCTGAGCGTGGGGCGGGGACTGATAATGCATTCCTCGCAGGGTACCCGGTTGATGGGAAAACGAATGATTGTCCTGCACAAATTCCGGCAGGTCTACACCGGCCGCGCGCAATGTCCGCAGGTTCCAGCTCTCGCTGAAGAAGCCGCGCGTGTCGCCATGTCGCTTTGGCGTCAGAACCAGAACACCCGGAAGGGAGGTCGTTTCGATCTGCATGTCATTTCCCGGATCGTTGCACGCGCAAGATCGCCTTCCGCAGAAGGGCCGTCAATCCTTCGTTGCATCAAAGACAGCGGATGAGGGACCCGCATCGACTAGCATCCAGTCCATCAGGCGCCGCGATACTTCCTCGGACAGGGGCTTTTCCTTGCCGTCCAGCTCAGCCTGCAACGGCATGAACCCCAGTTCGTCCAGAAGCATCACAAATCTGTCCATTGCCGCCGCACCCTTGGGGGATTTGACGTTCTTGTGCGCAGACTTGAAGATCGCCCGCGCGTCGTCACTCAGAAGGGTCCAGACATAGCCGCCCATCACCTTGCGGCGCAGGTCGGGCATTGCCGCTTCCGCATCGCGCAGGGCAGCCACGGCCAGACGGGGTGCTTGCGCCACAGTAGGCGTCTGCCCGCCCTGATGCGCCGCTGCCGCACGGTCACGAAAGGCACGGCATGCAAGGTCCCAGAAACGCGGCGCCTCGTCCTCGAACTTGTTCAGGACATGCAACCGCCCGTTCACCACCTTGTTCTCGTCCAACACCATCATGAGATGATCGCGGCACAGCATCGGCTGCGGACTTTGCAACAATTCCTCCAGTTCGGCCACCATCACCGAATCTGGAACCTTGTCGGCGTGAACCGGGACAGGCTCTCCGGGAACGAGATTGCGCAACAGGTGCGACAGTTCGGACAGATCCGGATCGTCCCGCACCAGGAAATCGTCGGGCATGGCCTGTGCCGCAACCAGCGAGACATAGCCGATATGAGTCTGCAGCCATGGAACGTGACGATTGCGCTGGCGGATCTCTTCAAGGGCGCGATAAGCACCGCCGCTTGAGAAATCGAAATAATGCGCACCCGTCCGATGCGCAAGGATCGAGCCGACAGCCTGATCATGGCGATGGTCACGGAAGGATGGCAAGGTTCTGCCCGTCTCGTCGGGCTGATCCGTCAGGATGCGTGGATCGCGGCAATAGTGGAGCCAGCGCTCCAGGAAGGCGAAGCTTTCATCAGACGGCATGAACAGAAGCGGCCCGGCACAAACCTGCGCGGCGCGGTGCATCTCGTCGGTGTCGGCTTCCATCAGGATGAAGGCATCGCGCTTGGTGTAATGTCCCTGAACCTGCCAATTCGAGATGAAGCCATGAATGAAGCGCTTGGGCGTCAGGGCGCAAAGTTCGACAGCCGCATGGGGAAAGGATGGGAACTGGTGAAACTCACCAGGCGTATAGCGCCCCGCATCGTTGTAGACGACGATGTCGCTCGGACCGCATTCGCGCAGCTTTTGCAGAATGATCCAAGGCTTCCACAGCCAGTATCCGGCACCGCGCGATTGTTCCAGGATCGTTCGGTTCTCGGTCCAGAGCGGGGTGTCCTTCAGCATCGTCTCAGTCACGTGAGTTGCACTGTCGAACCCGACCTTGAGGGCCGAAGCGCAGTAATTGTCGGCATTTGCCGCAAAGGGTTCGATGCCGTTGGAGTAGACGAGGAAATGCGCCTTCTCGACTCGGCTGTTGCGTGGTCTCATCGCGTCCTCTCCTGCTGCTTGCCGGTTGCTGCCATGCGTTCAAGGGTCTTGCACAGTTTCTTGTGACGCTGCACGTATTGCCGTTTGTCCGGATAGCGCCGGATCAGATGCTCGAGCCGCTGACGGGCATGGTCGGCATGGCCCGCATCGACCAGCAGGTCCGTGTTCAGCATCACCAGCGGCGGATGGTCGTCCGCCCATTTCAGGGTCCAGTCGAGAATGCGGCGCGCACCGTCAATATCTCCGGTTGCCGCCTTCATACGGGCAAGGTCGCACTGACGGCGCCAGTGCATGGGGGACAGAAGCAGGCCCTTTTCCAACACGGAAATTGCATCAGGCAAGCGCCCCGCCTCTTCTGCAGCATCGGCGGCCAGGAAGAAGATCGAAGGGAAGTGCATCTGCCCTGCCGACAGGAGGGGCAACAGCGTATCGGCTGCGGCATCGGGTCGGCCGACGCGCAACTGGATCAGCCCATACAGGGCACGAAACATCGGCACATCCGGCTGCAGCGTGATGGCGTGATCCAGCGCCGCCAGTGCCTCGTCGTGACGACCCTGCTCATGGCGCAGCTCGGCCAGGCGCTTGTGGAAAAGCGCCACCTCCGGGTCGGCAGCAATGGCCTGCAGCAGCAAGGGTTCAGCCAGCACAAGGTCACCTTCGCGCAGCGCGATCATTCCGCTGAAGCTGTCCAGATGACATTTCAGGTCATCCGCCCAAATACGGAGCTGGACGATCTTCAGGATCGACCGGAAGTGGCCCTGCAGCCGGTACTTCTTGCGCATGTCCGAGCGGGTGAAGTCAGGCCATTCCCACACGGCGACCCGATTGGTCGGTACCATCCGATCACAGCGCAACATCCCTGCAGCCACCGCGTCCGCATAAAAGCTGCGCACATGATCTATGATGAAGCGGTTCGGAAAAAGGCTCTCGGTCTGCGGATCGATCGGCCAGAAGTTCCCGTCATGAAAATCACCCTGAGCGCGCAGCAATCCTGCAAGGGCATTGATCTCGCCTTCGACCGGTTCATGCCAGAAGGCGGACGCGATCTGTTGCAACGCTTCGGGGCGCCGGCCCAGCATCAGTAATGCCAGCCCGTGATACAGCGCCACCTGAGCGAAACTGCGCTGGAAGGCCACGAAGCCGCGGTCGATCACCGGGCGCAGGTCGCAGATCTGCTGGTACTGATGGTCGAAATACATCTCGCGCAGGGTGATCGCGTAAACAAAGGCGATGTTCAGCCCATTCTCGATGTGGCGTCGCGCTATGTCGATGAATTCGGCCCGGCGGCCGGACATGACCAGGTGCTCGCAGGCATAGACGAGATACTGGCCGATCTCGCCCTCGTTGGCGAACAGCTCAGGTTCATCCCTCAGTCGCGCGGCCAGTACATCCAGCGCCTCGTGCCGTGTTTCCGTCGAGATGTCGGCCTCGACATCACGGAACTCTCCTCCGCCGATGGTCTTGGCGGTCGAACTGAAGGCCGACGAGGGCGGCGCCACGATCAGGTCGGCCAGCGACATCGCAAACAGCTCCAGCGCATCGCGCTGGACGGCAGTCAGGGCACTGGTGTCGGCGACAGAGGCGAAGGTCAGAAGGTCAGGAAACATTCCGGTATAGCGATCCAGGACATTGTGATTGTCGCTGAACAGGATCGTGCGGGTGCCGCTGCCTTCAAGATTGGCACGGATATGAGCCTCGAAAAACTCATCCGGGACGAACTTGTTGGGCCAGGCACGATTCATGGCGCGCATGTCGCTGGTCAGGTCGCCGCGCCGGATATGATAGGCGACGGTGCGACGCCCGTCGTCGCGCAGTTGTCCGCGCAGATCCTCGACGTGGGAGGCTAGGACGGGGTTGAGAGGCAGTTCCTCGACCACCTGGCGAAAGACGGCGGCCACCTCGGCCTCATCCTCGAAGGGCAGTTTTAACACATCGAAAGGGGGATCCAGAAGGACATGCATCCCACCCTGCAGATGCTCCAAGAATTCGGCATGGGTCGGGCTTTGAAGAACGGTGCCGATCGCAGTAGCGTTGTCCCTCATCTGCTGATAGGTCGGCTTGTTGATGAAATGCCTATCCACGAAGTCCTGGTGGAACAACTCGGTCCCGTCCCCCAGACCGTCGCTGTCGCGCCAGTGCACCACGAATGGCAGATCAAAGCTGCGGGCAAAGCGCATTGTGTTCAGCAGCGCGATCAGGCGCCCGCCCATGCGGTCGGCGCGGAATGCGATCAGCTTTCCTTGAACGCCTGTCATGCCGGTCGGTCCGTGCGGTTCTCGAGGAACCAGCGATAGGTGCTGGCGATACCGTCCTCCAGCGACACTTGTGGCGCCCAGCCCAACGCCAGTAACTTGTCCGAGGACATCAGCTTGAGCATGGTCCCGTCGGGCCTTGTCAGGTCGTTGACGATGCGGCCTTCGTATCCCACCACGCGCGCCACCATCTGCGCCAGTTTCCCGATGGTGATGTCGGTGCCGCTGCCGACGTTCAGATGCGACAGCATCGGCTTGGTGCTTGCCTGATACAGCTGACGGTCGAGATCGAAGACGAACAGCGAGGCATTGGCCATGTCATCCACATGCAGGAACTCGCGCCGCGGCATGCCCGTACCCCACATCACGACCTCGGGCCTGTTGTCCCGCTTTGCTTCGTGAAACCTGCGGATCAGGGCAGGCATCACATGGCTGTTTTCAGGATCGAAATTGTCGCCTGGTCCATATAGGTTAGAGGGCATCACCGAGCGGAAGTCCGTCCCGTACTGTCGGTTATAGCTTTCGCACAGCTTGATGCCCGCGATCTTGGCAATGGCATAAGGTTCGTTTGTGGGTTCAAGCGGGCCCGTCAGCAAGGCGTCTTCGCGGATCGGCTGCGAGGCTTCGCGCGGATAGATGCAGCTGGAGCCCAGTTGCAGCAAGCGCCGGACGCCAGCTGCCCAAGCCTCATGGATTACGTTGCATTCGATCATCAGGTTCCGATGAATGAACTCGGCCGGATAGGTGTTGTTCGCGTGGATGCCCCCGACCTTGGCCGCCGCCAGAATGACCGCATCGGGACGTTCGACCTGCATGAAGTCCCGGACGGCGGCCTGTTCGGTCAGGTCCAGTTCGGCGCTGGTGCGGGTAATCAGGTCCACGTCGTCACGCGCCTGCAACTGGCGCAGGATTGCGCTGCCGACCATGCCGCGATGCCCTGCGACGAAGATGCGCGTCATGGCTCAGCTCTCGTAGTAAAGGGGCGTGTCGTAACCGTGCGTGCGCAGCAGGGCATGACGGCGGGCGATCTTGAGGTCTTCGGACACCATCTCCTCGCACATTTGCTGTGTCGTGATTTCGGGGACCCAGCCCAAGCGCTCGCGCGCGCGTGTCGGATCGCCCAACAGGGTTTCGACCTCTGTCGGGCGGAAATAGCGAGGATCGACCCGCACGATGGCCTGACCGACACGGACGCCCGGGCAGTCCTCGCCTTCGAGGCGGGTGACGACGCCGACCTCGCCCTCGCCTTCGCCGTCAAAGCGCAGGCTGATGCCCAGATGGGCAGCGGACCACTCGATGAACTGGCGCACCGAGTACTGCACGCCGGTTGCGATCACGAAATCCTCGGGGGCGTCCTGCTGCAGCATCATCCACTGCATCCGGACATAATCGCGCGCATGACCCCAGTCCCGCAACGCGTCCATGTTCCCCATGTAAAGGCAATCTTCCAAACCTTGCGCGATATTGGCCAGCCCGCGGGTGATCTTGCGGGTGACGAAGGTTTCACCCCGTCGGGGGGACTCGTGGTTGAACAGGATGCCGTTGCAGCCATAGATGCCATAAGCCTCGCGATAGTTCACGGTGATCCAGTAGGCATACATCTTGGCCACCGCGTAGGGCGATCGTGGGTAGAAGGGTGTCGTCTCGCGCTGCGGGATCTCCTGCACCAGGCCGTAAAGTTCCGAAGTCGAGGCTTGATAGAAGCGGGTCTGTTCCTCGAGATTGAGAAAACGGATTGCTTCGAGGATGCGCAACGTGCCCAGTGCATCCACGTTGGCCGTGTATTCCGGGGTGGCAAAGCTGACGGCAACATGTGACTGCGCGCCGAGGTTGTAAACTTCGTCCGGGCGAACGTCGGCCATGATCCGCATGACCGATGACGTGTCCCCCAGATCCCCGTAATGCAGAAAGATGCGGGCGTCCTGTGCGTGGGGATCCTGATAGATATGGTCGATGCGCTGCGTGTTCAGGGACGACGAACGGCGCTTGATGCCGTGGACCTCATAGCCTTTTTCCATCAGAAACTCGGCCAGGTAGGAGCCGTCCTGCCCCGTGATGCCGGTGATCAGTGCCCGTTTCGTCATCAGCCATCCCTTGTCCTGCGCATCCTGCCGTGAACTGACGCCCAGTTTGCACTCTGGTTGTCAAAAGCCGTGGCAGGCGGCTGTTATCAAGTCAAGTTGACTGCACATTAACCAAATTTTCAACTGCAACATGGCATCAATGCCACAGTTTGCGCCTCAAGATTGCGAAGACTGAAGGGCAGGGATCAAGAGGCAGTACGGATGGGAAAGGCTCAACCGATCAGAACGCGATGCTCCGGCTGTCCGGCCACTCCGGCATCGACTGCGAAGGTACAACCGTCGTTCGGACCGGGCCTCTTCAGTCCGTCACGCACCGAGGTGACAAACAGCGAGTCAAGCGCAGGTCCGCCAAAGCCGGGGCAGGATGTCTGGCTGGCTGGCAACCTGATGGCCCGGTCGAACCGGCCGTCGCAGTTATATCGGGCAACGCGTCCTGCACCAAACTGCGCCGACCACAGCCCGCCCTCGGCATCGATGACGGCACCGTCAGGCCGCAGCCCTTCGCTGCGCAGGTCTATGAAGTCCTCGGGCTCACCTTCGGGCCAGCCGCTGCGGTCCAGACGTACACGGCGGATGAGGCTGCTGTCGGTATCGGCAAAACAGGCGCGGTCGCCTTCAGGAGTAAAGCAGATGGAATTGGTGCTGGTCAGCCCGGAATAAAGCGCCCGCAGTTCCCCCTTGTGATACCGCCAGATCGTGCCCGCACCCTTTTCGCCCTTTCGTCCCATCGTGCCGATCCAGAAGCCGCCTTGGGGATCGGCCCGACCGTCGTTTGATCGGGTCATGGGATTGTCTGCCTCCAGCGGCACCAGTTCCTCGGTTGTGCCATCGCGCAGGTCGAAAAGTGACAAGGCCGTGGCCGAGGCGATCAGCAAACGGTCGGCATCGACTATTCCTGCGGCTGATACCGGTTGCGGAAAATCCCAATGGTGGCGGGTACCGCCCGGCGTTTTCAGGTAGAGACGCTGCGACAGGATGTCGAACCAGACAAGTGCGCCCAAGTCATGATGCCACAGGACGCCTTCGCCCAAAGTACAAGGAGTGTCATCGAAGATCATGGCAGGGCATCCCATGCTGCAACCATCGCCCGCGCCTTTTCGGAAACGATGTCGGCTGTGTCGCCGGGCCGGTAAAGCGAGGATCCGATGCCAAATCCCGCCGCTCCGGCTTGGCGCCAGTCGCCCATGTTCGCCACTGAAACGCCTCCCACGGCCCAGCAGCCTGTTCCGGCGGGAAGAATGGCTCGCATGGCGCGCAGCCCGACAGGGCCGATCAGTTCGCCGGGAAACAGCTTCAACCCGCTTGCTCCAGCCGCCAGCGCCACGAAAGCCTCTGACGGAGTCATGACACCTGGATAGCTGTCCATTCCTGCCGCGCGCGTTGCTCGGATAACAGCCTCGTTGCAGTTGGGCGACAAGACCATCTGCCCGCCGGCATCGGCCACCGCCTGCACCTGATCGGGGGTCAGCACTGTGCCCGCCCCGATGCGGGCACGGTCGCCGAATGCACGCGCCAGCACTCGGATGCTGTCCATGGGATCGGGAGAGTTCAGGGGCACCTCGATGCGCGTTACACCGGCAACGATCAGGGCTTCGGCGATGGCAGGGGCTTCGAGTGGTGTCAGGCCACGCAGGATGGCAATCAGAGGGCGGGACATGGAGCGGAACCTTTCAAAAGCCATTCAGGAAGGCGCGATGGGCTGCAGCCAGACCGGCAAGGGTCGCATCCTCGGCTGACATTAGCGCAGCGGGCACGCCTTGGGCGGACAGCGCCCGCTGATACAAAAGGGATAGGTCCGGTGCGCCGATGATGGTGACCGCATTGCCCAGCCACCACGGTTTGGCCCCTGCCAATTCCCACCCGATCAGCGTTCCCGACAGGCGCGCGCGGGCCGTTGCCGCATCCATATCTGTCAACAGGGACTCCGCCCTTATCTGGAACAGGCCGGCATAACCACGCTCGGGGCGTGACATAGCATCAGACATGGCGGCCTGAAATGCGTCCGTGTCATTCCCTAGCGAGTCGACGGCATGCCGCAGGACAGATTGTCGGGACAACAATGCAAAGATTTCTCCGGTCATAAAGCTCTTGAAGTTGCAGATTTCACCGGCCGATATACGAATCCATTTGGTGTGCGTTCCCGGCAAGCAGGCAATGCCGTCGAATTCTGGCGACAAGGACAAAAGGCCGGCAATCTGAGTTTCTTCTCCGCGCATCACGTCGGCAGGACTGTCCTGCCGGACGCCACAGACGATGCGTACCGGGCGGCCACCCGGATCCCCTGGTACGGGGATCAGCCGAGGAGTGGAGGGGCAGGGGACAGCAACGTAAGGCGCCTCGATCCAGCCTTGGCGCGCGCCCACCATCCCGCAAGCTATGACGGGAACGGCAGGCCAACCTTGCGTGCCCTGCGCCAGTGCCGGGGCAAATTCGTCCGGTCGCAAGCGGCCCATGCCGCACTCCAGAGCGCGGCGTTCGACGACGGTGCGTCCCGACATGGCCCAAAGGCGCAGGTTCGTCGTGCCCCAGTCGGCGGCAATCCAGTCTGTCGTCACGAACCTGCTCCTTGTCTCATGTTCCAACATTGCGAGAACCGGGACCTCGGGACAAGTCCCTGCCGGATCGTCATTTCCGACGTGCTTCGGTACGGAGCAGCTTGTCCTCCACCCGATCAAAGGCATCCAGCAATTCCGTCGCGAACTGACCGGTACCGAATTCGCGCAGTCCGGAATGAGCAGCGCACAGCCAACGCAGGTCCTGCGTCAGATGGGCCAGTTCGTGCACCCATTCGCGAAAGGCATTCACGGCCCCCACATCCGGCACCAGCGCCTGCGGCAGGGTGGGATGCAGGAACACCCGCGGGCGCGGGAACAAACGATGAAGCAGGTGCGGGACCGGCATCAGGTTGATCGTGTCATCGACATGCAGCGTTCGGCTGGCGGGGTGCCACGCCAGCAGCGAACCTGCATGCACGCGCTCGTTCTGGCTGGCATAGTCGATACCACGCGGCAGGGAAAAGACCAGATCATCGGCGAACTTAGCGGCCACCTCAGGACTGTCCACCGTCTCGGACTGCCAGTTGAGCTGTGGGTGGCGTTGCCTGTGGCGCTCAGCCCCGTAGAGCGCTGCCTCGGGGAAATCGGCAGCAATTGCCGCACAGTGCAGCGTGTGGAAAGGGTGCAGGTTCAGCACCGCCTGTACCGCACGTCCGTGATCGGTCAAGGCCATCACCTGATCGCGCACCTCCCCCTTCAGAGGATAGCTGTCAAGAATGACAAAGCGGCCTGACGCCAGCCGCACCAGACCAGCCTGTGTCCCGACGTTCAGGATGCCGCCAATCTTCAGGTCGCCCCGGATGGTCCAGAACCCGTGCTCCAGATCGATGATCCGCTCGCTCATCACCTCACCTCATGCGCCGGGGGGCGTGCCAAAGTCGCGACCTTCGGGTTCCGGCAGGCTGACCTGCCGGCAAATCTCACGCAGCGCGGTCTTCAACCCTTCTTCCAGGGTCGGATGATAGAAAGGCATCGCCAGCAGGGCGGAGGCCGTGGCCCCTGACTGAATGCCCCACGCCAGCAGATGCGACAAATGCTCGGCACCCGGACAGCACAGGTCCGCGCCGATCAGGCGGCCCTGCAGATCAGCGTAAATAGACAAAATGCCTTCCGCTCGTGCCTCCACCCGGGCGCGGCCCTGATCGGAATAATCAGTTCGTCCGCAGATCGTTCCCTCCTGCGGCGCGCCCCCGATTGATGCCAGCGGCGGATCGGTAAAGGTGATGGCGAATTCGGGACTGCGTGAGCGAGGCTGTACGTCGGGAAAGATCGCAGCATTGTGTCCGGCGATGGCGCCCTCTGTCGACGCTTCGTGCAGAAAGGGAACGTCCGCATCGACATCTCCTGCCAGAAAGACGGGCGCATCACCGCACTGCAGTGTCTGCCTGTTAAAGAGGGGAGTGCCGTGGTCGTCCAATGCCAAGCCTGATTGATCCAGCGCCAGCCCCTCCAGATTTGGTGGCCGGCCGGTGGCGACAAGAACATGACTGAAAATGCCTTCTCCTTCATGCGCACCTGACCAACGGATGCGGATGCCACCCTCCTCGGCTTTGGCTTCCGTCTGACAACCGAGGCGCAGTGTCACGTCGCGCGACACAGCCGTTTGCAGCGCTTCGTGAACCTTGTCACACCGCGCCTTTGCCAGCGTGGTCCCCGTATCGAACAGCGTCACCGCCACGCCGAGCCGCCCCATCGCCTGCGCCACTTCCAAACCAATGGCGCCGCCGCCGATGACGGCGAGGCTGGACGGGAGGTCAGGCAGTTCAAAGATCGTTTCCGTGGTCAGGATGCGGGGGCCCAGATCCTGAAAAGGCTCAGGGATCAACGGAAAGGAGCCCGTGGCAATGACGACTGTGCGCGCCTGAATACGCCTCCCGTCCTGAAGTTCCAGAAGCCCTGGTACGAGGAAACGTGCCTTGCCGATAATCGCAGTGCCCTCAGGAAGGTCTTGAAAGCTCTCTCGTGTTGCGGCAGCGAAATGGTCCCGCTCTTGTCTTAGGCGGTTCATGACCGCAGCGCCGTCCACCACGACTGCCTCGGTTGTCACCCCAAAGATATTGGAATGACGCGCGGCGTGAGCAGCGTGGGCGGCCACGATCAGCAGCTTGGACGGCATGCAGCCCGTGTTGGCGCAAAGTGTGCCACGAAACTCCGGATCGATCAGCAAGGTGCTGGCGCCGGCCTTGCGCGCTGCCCGTTCGGCCGCGATGCCGGCGGTGCCAGCGCCGATAACAGCCACGTCGCAATCCATTTGTACCGCGCTCATATTCGGGGGCCGGCAGGCAGGACCACGGCCTGTCTTCTTTTACCCGTACCACCCAAGGACGGGGGCCGGGTGGTGATGCTATGATCCGACATGAGGCCTCGCGACAGTGTTCAGCATCCTCAACGAGGGGCCGCGACGTCCGTTCCATTGATCGTCCTGCTGCCGTCAAATGCCCTGCTGTGCAGCGGCAAGCCCCTTGGCGATGATCGGGCCGGTCGGGCGGCCGGTGGGCGATCCGCCTTCAGGCTCCAGCGTGATTTCGTACAACTGGGCATCGGCAGGTGCCGGCAGGTCCGGGCCGCGCAGCCGTGCGGGGCGGGGGCCATCCAGCACACCAAGCGACGTCGGTCCCATCTCAGCCGAGGGCAGGGTCCAAGCCTGAATGCTACGGCCTGCCGGGACTTCCACATCGGCAACAAAGCGGATCTGCGCCGTATCGTTGCCATAATCCTCGATCACGGCCCGCGGCTGGCCCTGATCATCCAGCAGTACGGCCACCACCTGGGGCGCCGGACCCGGTCGCTGCAGCGCCCCGCCAAAGCCGATCGCAATACCCAGAACCAACGCCGCCGCCCCTGCCATGCGCCGCCATATGGGCGGGTCCGGCTGGTTTGCCGGAACAGGAGGAAGTGGCGACAAGGGTGCGGCATCCTGTTCGACCTGTGCCAATCGCTCGCGAACACGATCCGCAAAGTCGTGGGGCAGGGGGCGGGCAGGCGCCGACAGGTCCAGAGGCAGCAGCCGATCGCGCATCTGCGCCACATGCGCGGCCAGTGCCGCATCACGTGCCATGACCGCTTCGAACAGTTCCGTTTCTGCCGGGCTCATCAGGCCCAAGGCATAATCGTCGGCGTGGCCGATCAACTCATCTTGGAAGGCATTCATGACAAACACTCCCTCAGCGCAGCCAGCCCGCGTCGAATCCAGGATTTTGCTGTTCCAAGCGGCACCCCCTGTCGGGCCGAGATTTCGCCGTGGCTGTAGCCGGCAACATGTGCCAGAAGGATCGCCTGCCTGCTGGGATCGTCCAGAGTGTCGAGGCAGTCGCCAAGACGGCCCGGACCCGCCAACAGGCGCCATCCTTCGTCCGGAACCGCATCCTGACGGGCCTCCTGCAGACGGGTCAGATCATCGGGCGACAAGCTGGACAGGCGGCGGCCATCGCGGAGGATCGTCAGGCATCGGTTGCGCAGCACGGCATAGATCCAGCCACGGGCAGATCCCGATGCGCCCTTCTGCTGGTCCGCCTTGCGCCAGATCTGCACCATTGCGTCTTGCAGCGCCTCCTCCGCCAGATCATGACGGCCCAGGATGCGGTGTGCGACGCCCAGAAGCTGCGGCCCTTCAAGGGTCAGGATCGTATCGATCCCTTCGCTCCTGCCTTGCGCACAGGCGCGGACGGCCTGCTCGAGCTGCATGCTGCGCTGCATCGGTTGTTCGTTCACGGCCACCTCCTGACGCGCGGGCATCCTGACGCCATTCCAGTCGGCGATGCAACTGTCCTCGTTAGCCCCGATTTTTTCTGCATCCGGTTTCCATCCTGCCGCGTCTTCAGGTCAAGAACGGTGGAAACGCGCCGTTCACAGGAAATGACATGAAAGGACCTTTTCCATGATCCGCCTTGCCACTTTCTCGACAACCGCCCTTGCTTTGTCGCTATCCACCGCCGCAGCGGCGCCCGCACTGGGACTGGCTGGCGACCGCACCCTGATCATGTTCGACACGGATACTCTTGCCGTTACCGGCACGATGGAAGCTCAGGGCGTCGAGCGCCTTCACGGCTTGGACTTGCGCTCTTCGGACAACAGCGTGATCGGCGTCACGGGGGACAATCGGATCGTCACGATCGATCCCTCCACGGGCGAGACGGCGGAATTGTCCGTCATGGACACGGCGCTGACCGCAGGCGACATGCCGGTCATCGTGGACGTGAACCCCATGGCGGACCGCCTGCGCCTGATGAGCGGCACAACGAACCACCGCGTCAACATGGACACCGGCGAAGTCACGGTCGACGGCGCCCTGAACTGGACCGAAGACGACGCAAATTCGGAAGCCGTGCCCATGGTCGTGGCAAGCGGCTATACCAACAGCCATGGCAAACCCGAAGCGACCGCGATGTACAATATCGATGCGGGTCTGGGTGCGCTGCTGCAGCAAATTGCACCGAATGACGGGACCTTGGCCACCATCGGACTGCTGAATGCCGGCGCTTCGGGCAATACCATGGCTTTTGATGTTCAGGGCGATGCCGATGGAAACAACATGGCGTGGCTTCTGACGGGGAACGCGCTTTATTCGGTGGATCTGGAAACCGGTACGACGATCGAAAAAGGCCCTATCGAAAGAGCCGAAGGCGATATTCGCGACTTTGCCGTTCTGCCTGCCATGTAACAGCTTTTGCCTTTTTCCCAGTTCAGGCGCGCCCTTGTGGCGCGCCTTTTTTTAAACTGGTGCAAACAGAAAAAAGGCGCCCCTTAGGAAGGGCGCCTGACGCAATCATGCAAGTGTCACAGAATTACAGCGTTTCCGATGTCCGCTGCATCCACTCGCGGTGGCGCAGTTCATCGGCATGAGCTTTTTGGAAAAACGCACGCGATTGCGGCATCGCATCGGCATGCTGTGACGCACGCTCGTAGGCGGTCACGGTGTCTTCCTCGTTGGAGCGCATGGCTTGGAGGATCGAACCGTCGCCCATCAAGCTGGCCATGGCAACTTTGCCGGTGGTCAGCATCTGCTTCATGTCACCTTCTTGCGGAGCTTCGGCACCGGCTTCGGCAGCCATTTCCTGCAGAACACTCAGATGCTGAAGATGGTCCTGACGGAAGATCTCGATCTGGCTGGCCAGAGCGGGGTCTGACAGGCGCTCGATCGTCGACTCGTAGGCCGCAATCGCATCACGCTCCAGATAGATCAGGTTCGTCACGAGGTCGTTGAACGAAGATTCAGTACCAATGGTGGTTACCATGAGAAGCCCTTTCCTTGGATGTCTTGAAAGTTCATTTGTTTGTGCGGCCGCGTTGCTGGGGGTCAATACCGCCCTGCGGTGTCGTGTCGTTTGAAACATCGCCTTCGAAGGTATTGTCGCCCTCCAGCAGGGGATCATCGCGGGTTGCGCCCTTGGAACGTCCAATCCCGGGATCCTGTTCCAGATCCTTGTCACTGGGATTCGTAGTCTTGGGGTGCTTGCTGGTGCTCATTCCGTATCCCCCTGCGGATCAGTGGGACGCTCGTCCGGCAACTTTTCGTTGTCGGCGACTTGGCCTGCCTCGCCCTCACCAGGGCGATGACTTGCCACATGTTCGTGATGCTGCTGAGTCTGGACGTGACGGGAATCCAGCCCACGCTGGTCCGAATGCTGTGACGTATCCCGATTTGACAGAACCTCGTCCCGAAGCGGTGTCTCGATGTCCGCGGGGCTCATTCCACCGCTGCCGTCGCCTTTGCCCTGATCTTGCTGACCGGGGCCAAACGACTTTCTGCTTGCATGTGCCATGGTGCTTTCTCCTTCCGGATCGATTGACCAACCGTTTGCGCAGTCAAATGTTCCCAAGCGCTCTGGCTCCGGATCTGGAAGTGCAGCTCTTTATCGGCAGCGCGATTGGCGACCTGCGGGAACAAAGCACCCCCGGGACCGGTTCAACCGTCCGTAATGACCGGCTGCCGCGCAATCGCCGTCAGCTGTTTGGAACCTGCAACAACCGGAGTTCTCATGTTTTATACCGACAACAAGCTGCAATACCCCGTTCGCGTCGAAGCGCCGAACCCGCTTTTTGCCCGTGCGCTTCAACAGGCCATTGGCGGCGTCGAAGGCGAAATCCGCGTTGCGATGCAATATTTTTTCCAGGCCTGCGGCG
>NZ_JBKGUN010000270.1:0-21477 GCF_046462195.1 Paracoccus sp. (in: a-proteobacteria)
GCCGGCGCGCATCGACCGCATTGTCACGAAACACCTCGACGGCCGAGGCCATCGCGCCGATCTCGTCTCCGCGTCCCGTATGAGGGATGGCCGTGTCCATCTTCCCTTCGGCCAGCCGCCGCATCGCCATCGTCATCGCCTCGATGGGACGCGATATGGCCTGCGCGCCCAGCCAGACCAGAACAAGCGTCGCCGCCAGCAGGGCCGCCGCCGCAAGCACCGTGAGGTTGCGGGTGCTGACGACATTGGCCATCACCGTAGCGGTCGGAACCGTCATCACCAGCGTCCAGACCTCGTCCATGCCTGCAAACCGGACGCTGTCGTTCAAAAGCATCGTCTTCTCCCCACTCAGCGTGACGTGATGCAGCGCCTTGTCACCGGGAATCAGGATCTTTTCGGCATCAGTGACAGGCTGGCCCAAGCGGGCTGGATCTTCATGTGCGATCCAGCGTCCGTCGTTGCTGACCAGAAAGATGCGTCCTTCGCCAAAGGGGCGCATTTCTCCGATACGGGTTGAAAGACGGTCCAGGGCCAAGTCGCCGGTCAGGATGCCCACGGCCTTTCTATCCTTGCGAACGACGCCGCTGATCGTGGTCATGAGCACGTCTTTCTCACCCACCGTGTAGCTGTACGGCGACGTGACAAGGCTGCGATTTTCGCGCAAAGGACGGCTGTACCAGGTCTCGATCCCGGCCTCGGGACTCATGTCCAGCAGTTCGACCTCGACCCGTCCTTCCTGGCCATGATAGAAATAGGGCAAGAAACGTCCGGCGGCATCCGAATAGCGGGCACCCACATTCAAACGGTCGTCTCCCAGCGCGTTGGGTTCGAAGGCCAGCGTCGCGCCGACCAGATCCGGGCGTGTCTGAAGGATTCCTTCGATCATCTGTCCCAAGACATCGCGGTTCGACTGAGCCCTTATCGCGGATTCAACGGCGGCCACGCTGGTGTTCACGACCTCCAGAACCGAACTGAGTTCTTGCGTCACCGTTGCATTGAATTCACCCATCAAGGCCCTGGCGCGCGCTTCGGCCTCTTGCGTGGATGCGCGGGACATCAGGTTGATCGTCAGGGCAATCACCGCAATCACTGCGCAGCTTGTGAGGGCGGCTGATGCAACCGCCACCTTGGTACGAATGGACATGGAACCGATCTGCATTGCCGCCCTCCTGGAGTTCACCGGTCCCGGGCTAGCAGAGAGTTCTTTCGATGCGGTTACCGCACAAAGGAAAATGCATTCGCTGAAGCATTGCAGACGAAGGCTGCAAGCCGCGCCCCGATCCCTGACATGGGACCGGTCAATGCCGCACAACAACCTGTTCCCGGCTTTTTCCGGCGACGGTGGCCAATCCTTTGCGATTTCCGTCATCCGACCCGGGAACATTGGCGGGGACACCCGGTTCCAAGGCCTCACCAGAGCCGAGGAGAAGACCCATGCATCGCAGGAACCTGATGATTGCCGGGATGGCCGCCGCCGCGACCTTCCCCCTGACGACCCGCAGCCTGTTTGCCCAGACGGCAACCATGGACGAGGCCAAGATGCCCGCCCTGCTGGCCGGCAACTATGCCACCGAAACCAGCCGCCTTGCACGCGAGCAGGCGACCAACCAGACCGTCCGCATCTTTGCCGATCTCGAGATTGCGGAACAGGCTGCGACGGCCCAGGCCTTTGGCGCCGAGCCAGGCACCGGCGGCCTGCGCGAAGATCACGCCGCCCTTCTGGCCCAGCTTCAGCAGATGCAAGGGGCCGAGTTCGACCGGATGTATATCGAAGGCCAGATCACCGGACACGAGGAACTGCTGACGATCCACCGCACCTATGCTGCCCAAGGCACGGACCCGATGGCCCGCGGCGCCTCAATGGTGGGCGTGCCCTCGATCGAGACGCATCTGGCAATGCTGCGGGGCATCCAGAACCAGCTCGGCTGACGCTGTGTGGCGGCGGTGCAAGGACGCGCCGCCGCCAACAAGCCGCCTGAAAGTGTCGTTCACCGAAGAGGCGCCACGGCCAATGCCGCACCCGCGCAGCGTGGTCAGATATCCTGCGACAGCGTCCGCCCCTCGTGCAGCCGCAGCACGTTGTGGACCCGCGTCGCGGCAATCTCGCCCTGGGCCATTGCGACGGCGATCTGGTTCAACCCGGTCACCACATCACCGGCCGCATAAACGTTCGGCATCGATGTTTCCTGATGCGTATCCGTCAGGATCCGCCCATCGTCCGCCAGCGACAGACCCAAGTGCTGCGCCAGATCATTCTGCGGATCATTGCCGAGACCGGAATAAACAGCTGCAAACGACAGCGGCGGCTGGCGCTGAAGGTGAACCCTGACCCCCTGGTCATCGAACTCCCATCGCTCGACCTGATCTGATTCAACCCTGACGCCCGCCTGGGCCAGCTTGTGTGCCGCGTCGTCAGACAGGTCCAGGTCCTGCCCAAGGGTCAGCAGGACGACCTGCGACGTGTAATGGCTTAGAAACAGGGCTTCTCCGACTGCACATTTCCCCGCGCCGATCACCCCCACCGGCTTGTCGATCAACTCATACGCGTCACAAACAGGGCATTGGCGGATCAACCCGTCGCGCACCCGGGACAAGGGGTCGGCAACGGGCGGAACATGATCGCGCACTCCGGTGGCCAGGATCAGGCTGGAAGTGTCCAGCACCTGGCCAGCCTCGACACGAAACCTGTCATCCGGCAACGGGCGTATCGCATCCACCTGCGTCTCGATTATCCTGACGCCATAATGCTGCAATTGCAGCCGCATCCGTTCCAATAGGGTTTCGCCGTGGATGCCGTCCGGATAGCCCGGGTGATTGTGCGAACGGGGTATCAGCGCCGCACGGCTTTTCCCGGCGTCGATCAGCGCAACATTGCGCCGAAAGCGGGCCAGATAGATTGCTGCGGTCAGACCCGCGGGTCCGCCACCAACAATGACGCAGTCAATCGGAGCCGGTTTCATCCTTGCCTGTCCATCCGTTTTGACGCCGGTGCCTACAGCACGGCTTTGCAATCGAGCGACTGTCCCCGGGGTCTTCATCATCGGGCACAGCCTGCTTCTGAAAACGAAGCAGTGGTCGAATGTTCCCGACGGAACTGAAATCGGGGCGCATCACTCCTTCTGGAGGGCGCGCAGTTCGTGTTCGAGAAAGAAGGAAATGAACGAGCGGATCAGCACCAACCCGCCCAAGAGCAGGATATTGTCGAAGCTGAAATGCAGCACCGTCCGGATCAGGTCCGCAACGATCAGAACCTCCAGTCCGGCCAGAATGTGGCGTCCCAGCGACAGGCGCCCACGGTTCAGTTCGTGCGTGCGCTCATGCGCATCCCGGCGCATCATTTCCCCATTCAGGAAACAGCGCGCAAAGCGGGCCATGCCCAGAAGCAGGATCGCGATTGCCAGCAACTCGATCAGGACCACCAGCCATTCAAGCCCCACTGCCAGGCTGCCCAAGTGATCGGCCAAGGAAAATGTCATCTTGTTGTCCATGTCCACGACGCCGCCTTCAGTCGCAAAGTCAACGGTTCCGTGGCGAAACGGGTTGCACGGAAGCCGCTTCCTGACCGCCCGCGGGAACATTGCATGGCCATCAGGGTTAATACGGCATCATCAGGTATGGTGCTTCGCGTTTCCGCGCCGTGCTTTTCATTGTCGGAAACGACCTTACAATTCGGGAGATCTCACATGAGTACCGATTACTCCGGTCACACAGACAAGAACCAGGGCCAATCCTCGCTGGACAGCGTCAAGGAGAAAGCCTCCGAACAGGTCAGCCAGCTGACCGACACCGTCAAGGACGAGGTCTCCCGTCGCGAAAAGAGCTTTCGTGGCGGTCTGGCCTCGCGTGCCGATGACATGGCCTCGGCCCTGCGCAAGGCCAAGTCGGAAATCGACCCCGATTCGCCCATTGCAGGCATCTTCGATTCGGCGGCCGAAAATGTCAGCGGCATCGCCGACAGCCTGAACAGCGCCAATACGGGCGAAATGCTGGATAACGTGCGCAGGTTCGCCCGTGAGCGTCCCGGGGCCTTTCTCGGCATTTCTGCGCTGGCAGGTTTTGCAGCAGCACGCTTCCTGTTGTCGAGCGCACCTTCCACGGGTTACAGCCGTTCGGGAGACTGGTCTTCAAGCGGGATGAACACCGGTTCGGGGCAGCGCTCGGGTTCGAGCATGTACGGCTCCGGCATGACAGGCAGCGGCATGACAGGCAGTGGCGCCGGCGGCGCCTATGGCGGCTCGACCGGAAACCAGTCGGGCGGCACGGGCGACAGCTTGGGCAGCATGGCTGATCGTCCCGGCAGCCGGACCGGCAGCACGCAAGGCTCCTCCCTCTCGGGCAGTGGCCAAGCCAACAGCACCGGTTCAAGCGGTTCGACGGCCTCCACCGGCACCACGGGCACCACTGGCAGCATGGGCGCCCCCGGCACCATGGGCAGCGGCGGGATGTCGGCCACCACCGGCTCGACCGGCGGCCAGTCTGGCAGCACGGGCAGCAGTGGCACGGGCAGCAGTGGCGGCAGCACGGGCAAGACCGACAGCGCCAAGGTTGGCACCCCGGGCAGCAGCCCCGATGCACTGACCCCCGGCTATGGCAGCAGCCCTGACACCCGCAAGGATGGAGGCCGCGATGTCTGATCCTGTCCATTCGCAGGGTCCGGCTTCCCTGGCTTCTGACGCACTGCGCCTGTCAGGCGATCTCGTGCGCAAGGAAGTGGCGCTGGCCAAGGCCGAGTTCAGCCAAAGCCTCAGCCGGGCCGGCGCGGGGATCGGCTTCATCGCCGCCGCCGCTGTGATCGGGATCGTGACGATCAACGTTCTGGTCGCCGCCCTTGTCGCGGCCTTGGCCGAGACCGACTTGGGCCCGATCTGGAGTGCGGTGATCGTCGGTGTTGCTCTGGCGATCTTGGCCTATGTTCTTGTGCGCAAGGGGATGAGCGACCTCAGCCCGGAAGCATTGATGCCGACGCGGACGGCCAAGAATGTCCAAAGGGATGCACAGGCCGTCAAGGAGGCTTATCATGACAAATGAGAACGACAGCCCCGACCAGATCGAGCGCGAGATCGAACGTGATCGCGAGGCCCTGCGCCACAAGCTGGAAGACCTGCAGGACGAACTGTCGCTGGAAGGGATTTCCCGCCGCCTGACCGGCACGCTGCGTGAACACGGGTCGGAATGGGCGCAATCGGCGAACATGGCCGCGCGTGAAAATCCGGTGGCGCTTGCGCTGACGGGTGTGGGACTGGCATGGATGATCTTCGGGCGGGGCTATGATCCGTCTCACAAGGCCCGCCAGTCTTTTGCCGCGTGGAAGCAGGACGATCATGACAATGACGTTCCGCCCCGCCGGGTGCCCGCGCCGCCTCCGGCAGCGCGACCTGCAGCCATCACACCGCCCGCGCCGCCCGCCTCCCGGCCATTTTCGGCATCCAGGATGCCGTCATGGGCCAATTCCGACCACCATTCGTCGTCAGACCAGGGGAACAGCATGACCGACAAGCTGAAGGACAGGGCTCAGAGCCTGCGCGACAGGCTGAGCGAAGGAACCGAAGGACTGGGCGAAGAAGCACGTCGCCGGGTCGAAGATGCGCGGCGCAAGGCCCTGCAGGCCAGTGACAAGGCCAGCCGGCATTTCAACAGCAGCTCGCGCCAAGTCAGCGAAAGCTACAATGCCGAGCCGCTCCTTTACGGCGCAGCGGCCCTGCTTCTGGGGGCCGGCCTTGGTGCCGTGCTGCCGCGGACGTCGCGCGAAGACGAACTGATGGGCCATTATCGGGACCAGTTGTTCGACGAAGCCGAAGCCATCTATCAGGATGAGAAATCCAAGATCCAGAGCGCGGTCTCGGCGGGTCTGGAAGAGGCGAAATCTGCCGCGTCCGATGTGGCATCGGCAGCCAAGAACGAGTTGTCGAAGGACGGATCGACCTCCGACCGTTCGACCTCGGGCAGCAGCACGTCCGGAACCCAGCTCTGATCACAGGCTGATCGCATCACAGTGGAAAGGCCCCGCCTGTTGCGGGGCCTTTGTTCTTTCGGAAGAGGCATATACCGGTCGGGCAGCCGCATGACGGTGTCACGCCCCTGCCCTTCAGGCTTCAGGCCATCATGCCCGCCAGGTGATCGACCTCTTCGCTTGATCCCAGAACGACCGGAACACGCTGATGGAGGGCCGAAGGCTCGACATCCAGAATGCGGCTCTTGCCGTTCGTGGCACGTCCCCCCGCTTGTTCGATCAGGAAGGCCATCGGGTTCGCCTCGTACATCAGGCGCAGCTTGCCGTTTTCCATGCCCGGCCGCCCGTCGGCAGGATAAAGGAAAACGCCGCCCTTGGTCAGGATGCGGTGCACGTCCCCCACCATCGAGCCCATCCAGCGCATGTTGAAGTTCCGCTCTCGCGGGCCGGTCTTGCCGGCCATCAATTCAGCGATGTACCGGCGCGTCGGCTCGTCCCAATGGCGCTCGTTGGCCATGTTGACCGCGAATTCGTCCGTAACGGCCGGGATCTCCAGCCGCTCCGAGGTCAGCACCCAGGAACCCATTTCCCGGTCCAGCGAAAAGGCGTAAACGCCCGTGCCGACCGTCAGCACCAGCAGCGTCTGCGGCCCATAGATGGCATAGCCTGCGGCCACCTGCTCTCGTCCGGCCAGCAGGAAGTCCTCTTCGGTGACATCACGGCCCTCGATATCCTCTGGTGCCTTGAGAACCGAGAAGATGGTGCCCACGATCCCGTTGACGTCGATGTTGCTGGAACCGTCGATGGGGTCATAGACCAGCAGGTATTCGCCCTTGGGCAGGCGGTTCGGAATGGGATGGATCGTGTCCATCTCTTCGGACGCCATGGCGGCAAGATGCCCGCCCCATTCGTTGGCTTCCAGCAGGATGTCGTTCGAGATGACATCCAGCTTCTTCTGCACCTCGCCCTGGATGTTCTCCTGGTCCAGCGAACCCAGCACGCCCGAGATCGCGCCCTTGTTCACGGTGTGGCCGATCACCTTGCAGGCGCGGGCCACGACCTCGATCAGCAGGCGCAACTGCGCGGGCATCGCATGTTCCAGCCGCTGCTGTTCGACCAGAAACTGCGTCAATGTCTTTCGCTTGGCATTCATCGTCATCACTTCCGTCCCTTGGCGACGCAAGGCCTTGGCGCGTCGTCCGATCCTGTCCCTTCACAGCAGCCTGCGGCGCGGGATCTGCTGTGCCTGTGATGGTTGGATAAAGAAATCCACGCGTGACGCAACAGCCGAGGCGCCTTTCGCGCCGGTCCCTGCCTTCAGACAGCCTCCAGGACGAAGCCTGCGGCCTTTTCGGCGATCATCAGCGTCGGTGCGCTGGTGTTGCCGCTGGTGATGGCCGGCATCACGCTGGCATCGACCACCCGCAGCCCCGCCACCCCCCGGACCCGCAGCCTGCTGTCCACCACGGCGGCCGGATCGTCGCCACGCCCCATCCGGGCGGTGCCGACCGGGTGAAAGATCGTCGTCGCGATGTCGCCCGCCAGCCGCGCCAGATCCTCGTCGCTTTCGTATTGGGCACCGGGCTTCCATTCCTGCGGACGATAGCGGGCCAAGGCCGGCTGGCTCAGGACCTGCCGGACCTGACGCAGGCTTTGCGCCGCAACGTGCCGATCCTCGTCCGTCGACAGGTAGTTCGGCGCGATGACGGGCGCATCATCGGGACGCCCCGAGCGAATGGCCACATGGCCCCGGCTGGTCGGGTTCAGGTTGCAGACGCTGGCCGTGATGGCCGGAAAGCTGTGCAACCCTTCCCCGAACGCCTCCAGACTGAGCGGCTGGACGTGGTACTGCAGGTTCGGATGCGTCCTGCCCGGGTCCGAGCGTGTAAAGGCCCCCAGTTGGCTGGGCGCCATGCTCATGGGTCCCGACCGGGACAGCAGGTATTCCAATCCAATGCGTGCCTTGCCAAACAGGCTGCCCGACAGCGTGTTCAGGGTCATGCCGCCGCTGATCTTGTAGATCGCCCGGATCTGCAGGTGATCCTGCAGGTTCGCCCCTACGCCCGGCAGGTCCGCCACCACCCCGACACCGTGACGCTGCAACAGGCCGGCCGGGCCGATCCCCGACAGTTGCAGGATCTGGGGCGAATTGATCGCCCCTGCCGACAGGATCACCTCGCGCCGGGCGTGGGCCGTGACGGTCGTCCCGCGATGCCGGATCAGCGCGCCGGTGCAGCGCGGCCGGCCATCCGCGCCCGGCGCGAATTCAAGGCGCTGGACATGCGCCCCGGTCCAGACCGTCAGGTTCGGGCGCCGCCGGGCGGGGCGCAGAAAGGCCTTGGCGCTGCTCCAGCGCCAGCCGGACCGCTGGTTGACATCGAAATAGCCGACACCGAAGTTGTCCCCGGTGTTGAAGTCGTCGCTGCGGGGCACCCCGGCCTGTGTCATCGCCGTGGCGAAATCATCCAGCACCTCCCACCGCAGGCGCTGTTTTTCCACCCTCCACTCGCCGCCATGGCCATGCATGTCGGAAAAGCGGCTGTTCGAACCGGTTTCGGGGTCGGCTCCGTGGTCCAGCCGATGGTGATCCTCGTGCGCCTTGAACTCGGGCAGGCAGTTTTCCCACTGCCATGCGTCGTCGCCCGTCGCCTGCGCCCATCCGTCATAATCGCGCGCCTGCCCGCGCATGTAGATCATGCCGTTGATCGACGAGCAGCCGCCCAACGTCTTGCCGCGCGGATAGCGCAGGCTGCGGCCGTTCAGCCCGGCATCGGCCTCGGTCTGGTACATCCAGTCGGTGCGCGGGTTGCCGATGCAGTAAAGGTATCCGACCGGAATATGGATCCAGGGATGGCGATCGGGCTTTCCGGCCTCGATCAGCAGGACACGGTGGGCAGTATCGCGGCTGAGCCGGTTTGCCATCAGGCATCCTGCGCTGCCTGCACCGATCACGATGAAGTCGAAGACAGGCTCGGCCATGGGCAGTTTCCTCCTTGTTGGTGATCTTCACCATCAGGAAGGCCTTTGGCCATGGCCAATTTGCCAAAAGGCGGAAACGCGGCCCCGGCGGGACCATGGCAAGCCGATGTCCCGTTGCCCTTGAAGCTGGCTGCCAGCGCGGGGCCCGCACTGGCAGCCAAGCATTGCCTACCCCATCTTCTCGCTGGAATAGGAGCCCGGCGAGGCCGGAAACACCACGGTCTTGTTGCCGTTGATGAAGACGCGGTGATTGGCATGGGCATGGATGGCGCGGGCCAGAACCTGGCTTTCGACATCGCGGCCCAGGCTGACGTAATCGTCCGGGCTCTGGGCGTGGGTCACGCGGATCGTGTCCTGTTCAATGATCGGGCCTTCGTCCAGGTCGCTCGTGACATAATGCGAAGTCGCGCCGATCAGCTTCACGCCCCGCTCATAGGCTTGGCGATACGGGTTCGCGCCCTTGAAGCTGGGCAGGAACGAATGGTGGATGTTGATGATCCGTCCCGACATCGTCCGGCACATCTGGTCCGACAGCACCTGCATGTAGCGGGCCAGGATCACCAGCTCCGCCTCCGACTCCTCAACGATGCGCATCTGCTGCGCCTCGGCCTCCCGCTTGTTTTCCTTGTTGACCCTGATGCAGTGGAAGGGAATGTCGTGGTTCACGACGACCTTCTGGTAATCCATGTGGTTCGAGATGACCGCCACGATGTCGATGGGCAGCGCCCCGATGCGCCAGCGGTACAGCAGGTCGTTCAAGCAGTGTCCGAAGCGGGACACCATCACGACGACCTTCATCTTCTGCGCCTCGTCATGGAAGCGATAGCTCATGCCCAAGGGTTCCGCAGCCTCGGCGAAAGACTGTGAAAGATCGGCCATTGTTGCACCTTCTTCCGAGGTGAAGCTGACGCGCATGAAGAACTTGTCCGTCTGCGGATCGTCATACTGGGAGCTGGCCGTGATGTTGCACCCTTGCCGGGCTAGAAAGCCCGAAATGGCGGCAACGATCCCGCGGGTCGAGGGGCAGGCAACTGTCAGGCACAGTTTGTTCATCGAATTCTCCAGTTATCGCAATGATGTGGTGCTGCCGGATGCAGGCGCTCAGGCCGTCAGCCCTTCGGGCTCGGGGAGGCCCGCCGAGCGGCAGCAGGCGGTCAGCGTATTGGCCAGAAGACAGGCAATCGTCATGGGTCCGACCCCGCCCGGGACAGGCGTGATGGCCCCGGCCACCATGCGGGCGCTTTCGAAATCGACATCCCCCACCAGCCGATTGCGGCCCTCTTCCTCGATGCGGTTGATGCCCACGTCGATCACGGTCGCGCCCGGCTTGATCCAGTCTCCTTGGATCATTCGCGGCCGCCCGGTTGCGGCCACCAGGATGTCGGCGCGGCGGCAAATCTGGTCCAGGTCGCGGGTGCGGCTGTGGGCGATGGTAACGGTGCAATTGTCTCGCAGCAGCAACTGCGCCATCGGCTTGCCCACGATGTTGCTGCGCCCGACCACGACCGCGTTCAGGCCCGCCAAGTCACCCAGATGTGCGCGCAGCATCATCAGGCAGCCAAGGGGGGTGCAGGCGATCATGGCCTTCTGGCCGGTCGCCAGCCGCCCCGCATTCAGGATGTGGAACCCGTCCACGTCCTTGGCGGGGTCGATGGCGTTGATGACAGCCTCGGTGTCCATGTGATCGGGCAAGGGCAGCTGGACCAGGATGCCGTGCACGGCCCCGTCGGCATTCAGCTGCGCGACCAGGTCCATCAACGCGCCCTGCGTGCTGTCGGCGGGCAGCCGGTGTTCATAGGAATTCATGCCGGCTTCACGCGTCTGGATGCCCTTGTTGCGGACGTAAACCTGGCTGGCAGGATCCTCGCCCACCAGAACCACCGCCAGGCCTGGCGTGATGCCGCGGGCCTTCAGATCACGCACATGGGCCGCCACCCGCTCGCGCACCTGCGCCGAGAAGACCTTGCCGTCGATCAGCGTCCCGCTTGTCGTCATGCTGGCATTCATGTCGTCGCATTCTCCTGACAGGGCGGCCTTTTCAAGCTCGTGTCACGGTGCCGCCGCAGAACCGGACATCCCCTGATCCCCTAAGGCCACCTGTCGCGCGAAGAAAGCCGATTGCATCGCGATTGAACAGCTTTTCCCGCAAAACGGGCAGCGGCACTGTTCCAACCCGACATGTCCCCCTCCAGAACCGGAGGACGGAACAATCGCTTGCGGCTTGGTGTTGGTCCTTCACGCTGCCCGGCCCCTTGCCGGGCATGACATTTTTACAGGATGGCCTGCGGGCCGAAACACGAGGTTTACCATGTTCAAGTTCATCGGCGGCACCATTGGCATCATCTTCCTGATCGGTCTGCTGGTCGTGATCGGAATCCTGTCCTTGATCTTCTGAAGGCCGCTGGTCCGGGTACCACCAAAGTTTCGGGCGACATCGGGGCGGTTCCATTGGGGGCCGCCCCGTCTTTACCCGGTTTTCCAGATTGTCTGACTGCCTGCGGGAGGGACAGTGATGTCCAGATGGAGCTGGCTCTGGTCGCGGGTGTCGCGACGCCTGTGGTTCAGGGCCACAATGATCGGCCTGATGGGCATTGCCGCGGCGGGCTTTGCCACGGTGGCGGACCGGTTCCTGCCCTCGAACTGGACGTTCGAGATCGGCTCGGACTCCATTGAAAGCATCCTCACCATCATCGCCTCGTCCATGTTGGCGGTCACAACCTTCTCGCTCAGCACGCTGACCTCGGCCCTGGGGGGCGCCACCAGCAACGTGACACCGCGCGCCAACCGGCTGCTGATGCAGGACCGTGTCACGCAGAACGTGCTGTCGACCTTTGTGGGATCCTTCCTGTTCAGCATCGTCGGCTTGGTGGTGCTGCAAACCAACGCTTATGGCGATCAGGGCCGTGCCGTCCTGTTCATCGTGACCGTGGGCGTGCTGGTGCTGATCGTGATCTCGCTGCTGCGCTGGATCGACCGGCTGATCCAGTTGGGCCGCGTCGAGGAAACCACTCAAAGAGTCGAGGAAGCTGCGCGCCGGGCAATCGAAACCCGCATTGCCGAACCTTATCTGGGCGGACATCCTCGTCCGGCGGGCGCAGTCCCTTCCGGTTCGCCCCATGCCATCTGCGCCGAAGAAACCGGCTACATCGTGCATATCGACATGGGCGCCTTGGAGGAGATCGCGGCCTCGAGAAAGGCCCGCGTCGACATTGCCCAACTGCCGGGCGCGTTTCTGTATCAAGGCCGGCCGCTGGCTTGGATCAGCCAGGGGGCGGCCTTGGAGCCCGAGGACGAAGATCGCCTGCGCTCCGCCTTTCAACTGACCCAAAGCCGCGATTATGACCAGGATCCCCGCTTCGGCATCATCGTCCTGAGCGAGATTGCCTCAAGGGCACTGTCACCCGCCGTCAACGACCCCGGCACCGCCATCGACGTGATCGGACGGATCACGCGCCTTCTGACCGTCTGGGCCAAGGGGTTCGAGCAGCAGGATCCGCAGCGCGTGACCTACCCGCATCTGCACGTTCCCCCTCTCGAGGCGCGGGACCTGTTCGCCGACGGCTTTGCCCCGATCGGCCGAGACGGCGCCAGCCTGATCGAGGTGCAGATGCGCCTGCAAAAGGCCCTGATCGCGCTGTCCGAGCTGGGTGGGCATGGCTTCAGGACCGCGGCCCTGCACCAGTCGCGGCTGGCACTGGCGCATGCCGAAAAGGCCTTGGCGCTGGAGGTCGAGAAAGAGGACCTGCGCAACCTTCTGGCGGCTCCCTTTGGCCCCTCTGCCGGTGGCGCAAGGCAATAGCCGGTTGCGGCACCCCGACAGCTGCATGCCGGGAAAGGTCATATCAGCGGGAGGAACCTGTTCCATGAGGCGTTTCCAAGCAGTTCTGCCACTTCAGGACAGTCTGGGCATCATGCGGGATGCACCGCCATTGCAGGCAGCCAAAGGCACCAGCCTGTTCATCGCCCGCTCGCTGATTCGCGCATGCCATGACATGTGCAACGGTTGCTCTTGTGCCGCTCGGAGTCCTTATGAAGAACGACATCGGGCGCTGACCCCTGCAGTCGCCGCCCGAAAGACCCGTCAGCCATGCTTAATGCAACAAGGATGCGTTGCAGGACTTTTCGTGCTCAGTTGTGCCAAGACATGACAGGAAGCAAAAGGAGAGGCGATGTCCCTTGATGTCATCACCTATGAGGCAGCCGCACATCGAATCGAGTGGGCCGGTGCCATCGAGGCCCTGCGGCAAGGCCACATGGCTCTGCGTCCGCAAGTGGCCGACCTGTTCCTGGGGCCGGCCGATGGCACGCTGCTGAACCGCGCAGCCTGTCTGCCAGGACTGGGATATGGCGTGAAGGCCGTCACCGTCTTTGACCGCAACCAGGCTCATGGCTTGCCCACGGTTCAGGGCGCGATGTTGTTCTTTGAGCCGGATCATGGCTCCTTGCGCGCCGTGATCGACAGCCGCCTGGTGACCGAGTTCAAGACGGCCGGCGATTCCGTGCTGGGGGCGCAACTGCTGGCACGCCCCGACAGCGAGAGCCTGCTGATCGTAGGTGCAGGCACGCTGGCGCGGGGGCTGGTGCGGGCTTATGCAGCCGGGATGCCGCGCCTGAAAGACATCCGGGTCTGGGCACGGAGTCCTGAACAGGCACAGGCGCTGGCCGCCGGAATGCAGGCCGAGGGTCATGCCGTCACGCCGGTCGATGATCTGGCCACGGCAGCAGAACGGGCTGACATCATCTCGACCGCGACCATGGCACGACAGCCGGTCCTGAAAGGCGACTGGATCCGGCCCGGTACCCATGTCGACCTGATCGGCGCCTTCAAGGCCGACATGCGCGAAGCGGATGACGTTGTAATGCGCAGGGGCCGCCTGTTCGTCGACAGCCGCGACACGACGATCCACCACATCGGAGAGTTGATGATCCCCATTGCGGCCGGAGTGCTGACGGCAGACGACGTCTTGGGCGATCTTTACGACCTTGTGCCGGGACATTGCGGCCGTCTTTCCGCGAACGACATCACGATCTTCAAGAACGGCGGCGGCGCTCATCTGGACACGATGATCGCGGCCCATATTGCGGCCTGCCTTGCCTGAAGCGCCGCAGCCTTCGGAACCTGGTGCTTTGGCATGCGCATGAACCCACCGGCCTCCGGACGCGTTGGACCGTCTGACACGAGGATGAACAGCACATGGCTTATCTTGGTTTTCACGCATCCCATGAACAGATCGATCCCCGCTCGCTGCTGGAGGCCGTCCGGCAGGCCGAAGCGGCGGGCTTTGCAGCAGCCATGTGCTCGGACCATTTCTCCCCCTGGAGCGCCCGTCAGGCACAGTCCGGCTTTGCCTGGGCATGGCTGGGCGCGGCCCTGCAGGCGACGTCCCTGCCCCTCGGCGTGGTGAACGCGCCGGGTCAGCGGTATCATCCGGCGATCATCGCCCAGGCTGCCGCCACGCTCTGCCAGATGTTTCCCGGCCGTTTCTGGATGGCGCTTGGGAGCGGAGAGGCCGCGAACGAACATATCACCGGTGAGCGCTGGCCGGAAAAGCCGGTGCGCAATGCGCGGCTGAAGGAATGCGTCGATGTCATGCGCGCCCTGTTTGCTGGGGAAACGGTTACCCATGACGGGTTGATCCGCGTCGACCGGGCCAAGCTGTGGACCCTGCCCCAGACGCCACCGCCCCTGATCGGCCCCGCGATCAGCGAAAAGACAGCGGGCTGGGTCGGCGGCTGGGCCGACGGGCTGATCACGGTCAATCAGCCCCATGACAAGCTGCGCCGCATGATCGACGCCTTCCGCGAAGGCGGGGGCGAGGGCAAGCCGCTCTATCTGCAGGTGCACCTGTCCTATGCGCCCGACCAGGACATGGCCCTGCAGATCGCGCATCACCAGTGGCGATCGAACGTGTTCGACCCGCCCCTGTGCTGGGACCTGGAGATGGTCGAGCATTTCGACGAGGCTTCGCGCCATGTCCGGCCCGAGGACATGCATGACACCGTCCTGATCTCCTCCGACCCGGCGCTCTATGTGGATCGCCTTTCGGAGTTCGCCGAACTGGGCTTTGACGGCATCTATCTGCATCATGTCGGCACCGAGCAGCGCGATTTCATCGAAACCTTTGGCACGCATGTGCTGCCGGCGTTCAACCGCTCATGACCAGCAGCATGGACATGAGCCGCACCAGCGATGTCTGGTGGAAGAACGCGGTCTTCTATTGCCTGGACGTCGAGATGTACCAGGACAGCAATGGCGACGGCGTGGGCGACTTCAACGGGCTGGCGCAGCGGATCGATCATCTGGCAGGTCTGGGCGTGACATGCATCTGGCTGATGCCGTTCTATCCGACACCCAACCAGGACGACGGCTATGACATCGCCGACTATTACAGCATCGACCCGCGGCTCGGCAGCATGGGCGACTTTGTCGAGTTCCTGCGCAACGCCCAGGATCGCGGAATCCGTGTCATTGCCGACCTGGTGGTCAACCACACCTCGGACCAGCATCCATGGTTCAAGGCCGCCTGCGAGGACCGGAATTCCCCTTATCACGACTGGTATGTCTGGCGTGACGCCATTCCCGAACAGGGACCCGAAGGCCTGGTGTTCCCGGACGAGGAAAACAGCAACTGGGAATGGCACGAAGGGGTGGGCCGGTTTTACCTGCACCGCTTCTACAAGCACCAGCCCGACCTGAACATCAGCAACCCAAAGGTCCGCGACGAGATCCGCAAGATTGTCGGCTTCTGGATGCAGATCGGGCTTTCAGGGTTTCGCGTGGATGCCGTGCCGTTCCTTCTGGAAACGAACGGCGTGGCCGAGCCCATGGAAATGGATCCGCATGACTGGCTGCGCGACCTGCGCAGCTTCATCGGGCGCAGGCGCGGCGATGCCATCCTGATGGGCGAGGTCAACCTGGACTATCAGGACGTGCGCCGTTTCTATGGCGACGGTGGCGACGAGCTGAACATGTGCCTGGATTTCAACATGAACCAAGCTCTCGCCCTGGCCTTGGTGCGCGAGGATGCAGGGGCACTGGTCCACTGCCTGCGCGCGATGCCCAAGCTGCATTCCGACGACGCATGGGCCCATTTTGCCCGCAACCACGACGAATGGTCGCTGGACAAGCTGACCGAGGCCGAGCGGCAGGAGGTCTTCAAGGCGTTCGGCCCCAAGGAGGACATGCAGTTGTTCGGGCGCGGTCTTCGCCGCCGCATTCCCACGATGCTGGGCGGGAACGACGACCGGATCCGCATGCTGTACAGCCTTGTCTTTGCCCTGCCGGGCGCGCCCGTCCTGTTCTATGGCGAGGAAATCGGCATGGCCGAGAACCTGGACATCGAAGGCCGGATGAGCGTCCGGGCGCCCATGCAATGGTCGGCCCAACCCAATGGCGGCTTTTCCATCGCCCCTGCGGATGCGCTGCGCCGACCGGTCGTGCCGCACAAGCGCTGGGGTCCGGGCAGCATCAATGTCGAACGCCAGGAACATGACCCGGGCTCCTTGCTGCACTGGTTCGTGCGCCTGATCCGCCGCCGGCGCGAGACACCGGAGATCGCCTTTGGCGAATGGAGCTTCATTCCCGTTCCCGAGGCCGCGGTCTTTGCCTTGCGTTATGAGTGGGGCGACCGGACCGTCCTGGTGCTGCACAACCTCAGTGGAAAGCGCATCAGGACGGATTGTGCGCTGGAAGAAACGGCCGGATGGGATGGACTGACCAATATTCTGGGCGAAGGCGCATTCGATCTGGGAACCGACGGTTCATTCCAGATCGAGCTGCCGGCCTATGGCCAGTTGTGGCTGCGCGCGCGCCTCAAGCCGCAGCAGGCGAACTGAACCGCCTGCTGCAAGGGGTGCTGCTCAGGCTGCCCGGCCGGGCATCAGGAAAAAGCGCATCATCGCCTCGGTGGCGGAAGGTCCGGGGGCGGTGTGGCTGCCTTGGGACGCACCGCCCGACCAGGCATGTCCCAGCCCGTCGACCAGCCAGGATTCGATCCGCAGCGTTGCATCGGCATCGCGGTATCGGGTGACCTGGACGTTCCGTCCCTCCAGCTTGGCGGCCGCCGCACGCCGCTGAAGCCCCGGCTGTTCACGCAGCGACTGCTGCAGAACGGCCTGCGCATTGGCAGGAGTCACCGTCCGGTCGGCGCTGCCGTGCAGGACGAACAGACGACAGCCGACACCCTTGCCCTGATCGGATCCGCCACGCGACATCGCCGCAAAGGCCGATCCCATGTCGCTGGCCGCGCCATTGGGCAGGCCGGAATGGCAGCCCACTGCGCCAAAGTCCTCGGGAAAGACGGATCCCAGGATGACCGACATCGCCCCTCCGGCGGACAGGCCCATGGCAAACCGGCAATCGGGCGGAATGGCATGGTCATGCGCCACCTTGCGCGTCAGATCCGTCAGAAAGGCGGCCTCTCCTCCTTGTTCCGCGGTATGGCGTGGCTCGAACCAGTTCCAGCAGCGGTTCATGTTGGCCTGCGAAGGCTGCGCGGGGGCCACCACGATCACGCGGTGCTTCTCGGCGGCCTCCAGGATGCCCGTGCCACGGGCGAAATCATCCGGGTCCTGGGTGCAGCCGTGCAGCAGCAGGATCAGCCCTGCCGGATCGGCGCCATCCGCCAGGCTGGCCGGAACATACAGGCGATACTCCCGTGACAGCCCTGCCGCCTGATGCGTTTTCCAGTCCCATTGCGCGCCTTCTGGAACGTCAACAGGGACCGAGGCCTGCCCGGGCAGACCCTGCAGCCCTTGCAGCCCCTTCAGTCCGGGAAGACTGCCGAGGTCCGGCAGATTTCTCAGACCCTGCAGCGAGGGCATCGATGACAGGCTGGTCTGCGTGCCAAGACCCGCGGGCGCAGAGGTTCCCATCTGCGACTGGATCATCTGCGTCGCTTCGGACAGCTGCCCGGCACGCATCAGCCGGGTCACCTCGGCCATGTTCAGTTGCATCGGCTTCGTCATGATTCAGCGTCCTTTGCTGTGACGGCAGGCGTCGAGGGCTTTCCTGACCTCGGCGGATGCCTGAATGGTTCCCAGAACCTCGATCGAACGGATCGTGGCGGTAACAAGTTCGGCCGGGATGTCGCCGGCAAAACGGGCCAGTCCGATCACCCGCAGGTCCAGCATCTGCCGGGCCTCGGCCAGGGTTTGCAATTCGGCGCGGCTTACATCGCGCAGACCCATCATGAAGTCCTCGCGGACAATGGTGGGCGAGACGGCCGCATCATGGCGGTCCAGTTGGGCACGGATGGCCGCGCGGATCAGATCGCTGCGGCTGGCATAAAAGCCTTCGCGCACCAGAAGGTCGATCCGACCCAGATCCACGAAGCCGAGGTTGATCGTGATCTTTTCCGTATCGGCCGTTCGTGCCGGAGAGGGAGTTGCCATGGTTCCGCCTTTCTATACCTTCCATATGGATGGTAGATCGGCTGTTACAAGGAAGCGATCCAATTTATGTTTGATGCTGATCTTCGACAGGCATTCTTTCGCCGCCCAAGCTGCCATCTTGGCAAATGCGCAGGAACGATTGGCCTTCCAGACCGTTTGCTATCACCACGGGAGGCATATGATGTCAGACGACCGCGACGAGGCTGTTCTTCCCCTGATCGAGGAACAGTTGACCATCTCCAAGAACAGGCTGGTCACGGGGCGCGTGCGCGTCGGCACGCAGACCGAGGCCGTTGAAAGCCTGGTGCCTGTTGAACTGTCTGATGTGGATGTCGACGTCGTTCGCGTTCCTGTCGACCGCAGGATCGATACCGTTCCCGATATCGTGACCGAGGGGGATCTGACGATCATCCCGGTTGTCGAGGAGCGAGTCGTGGTGACGCGGGAACTGTATCTGCGCGAAGAAGTTCATATCCGAAGGGTCGAGCGCAGGGAAACCCAAGAGGTCCCGGTGACGATCAGACGGCAGACCGTACATGTCGAGCGTCTCGGACCGGATGAAACCGGCCTTGCCGCCCCTTACCCAACATCGAAGGACGATCAAGATGACCTATGACAATGAAACCCCCATGTCGGGTTCCGCCAACAAGTCAGTGTCGGCAATGTTCGACAACCGCGGCGATGCGCAGCGTGCTGTCGATCGGCTGCAGGAAACCGGCATCTCCAGCACCCAGATCCGCATGGTCGAAGGTTCTTCGTCCGCCGGCACGACGACCGGCCAGACCTCGGATCAGGAAAAGGGTTTCTGGGACAGCCTCAGCGACTTCTTCTTCCCAGACGAAGATCGCTATACCTACGCCGAAGGCCTGTCGCGCGGCGGGTATCTCGTGACGGTCACGGGCCTCAGCTCGGCCCATTATGAGACCGTGCTGGACATCTTGGACGATGAAGGCACGATCGACCTGAACGAGCGCGAGGCCAGCTGGCGTTCAGAAGGCTGGGGCGGTTACGAATCCAGCTCTTATGCAACGGGCACCGTGGTTCCCGGGGGCGTGCGCGGCACGACGCTCGATACCGCCTATACCGAGCGTTCGGACGATTACGGCGATGCAGGCCAGACCGGCGCCTATGAAGGCGTGGGCCGGACCGGCAGCTATGACGAAACCGACCGGACCACGGCCTATGAGGCCGATCAGACCACTGGTTATGGCGACCGCACGACCGGCATGAACGACGAAAGCATTCCTGTCGTGGAAGAGCGTCTGACCGTCGGCAAGCGCGACACCAGCCATGGCCGCGTGCGCGTCCGTGCCTATACGGTGGAAACGCCTGTGAGCGAAACGGTGGAACTGCGCGACGAGCGTGTCGAGCTGGAGCGACGCCCCGTGGACCGTGCCGTCACCGGCACCGAGGCAGCCTTCCAGGACCGCACCATCGAGGCCGAAGAATACGGCGAAGAGGCGGTTGTCAGCAAGGAAGCCCGCGTGGTCGAGGAAATCGGTCTCCGCAAGGTCAGCGAAAGCCATCAGGAAACGGTTTCCGACACGGTTCGCCACACTGAAGTGGAAGTGGACGATGACCGCACCAACTTGGACCCCACCCGCCGGTAATCTCTGCCAATAACAGAAATTGGGCCGCATCCTTTGGGATGCGGCCCTTTTTGCATGTTTATGAAGCGATCCGTGGCACTGGCCTTGAAGATGACGTTGCTGTTTTCAGAGCTTGGTGACCTGATCGGCAGGCGTGAAAACGGCTGCCCAAATTACAATCTTCGTCTGACGCTGTTCCGACAGGGCTGACCCTTCGCATTCACCTCTCCTGCAGACAGGTGAATGACTGAAGCCCGCCCCTCGGACAAAGGAGCGGGCCTGTTGCTTCAGTTCAGGATCAGGTTGATCAGGATCTCGCGCACCTCGCCTTCGCAGGCTTCGGCGTCGCCGCTTTCTTCCGTGGCGCGGGCCTCGCCAAGGGCGGCGCGGGCCTGGAGGATGCGATCACCGCCCTCCCCTGCCTCCTCGGCCTCCTCGATGGCCTCGGCCTCTTCGGGTTCTTCCTGATAAGGGGCGGCCGGCTCGGGCGAATCGACTTCGCTCATCGCCTGCCCTTCGCGAGAGCCCGCCACGCCCTGCCCCCCGGACGAGGTGGAAATGGACATGCGGGCAGCCTCGTCCAGCACCTCTTCCAGATAGGAGATCCGGTCGGCGCAGGTTGCGGCAGCGGGTGTGGCGGCAAGTGCCAGCGAAGTCGCCAGCAGGATACGGGTCAGGCTCATGGTCATCCTTTCAGATTGCGCAGCTGGTCGCCGACGGGAAGGCGCCTGATGCGGGTGCCGGTGGCGGCAAAGATCGCGTTGGTAATGGCGGGCGAAACCGGCGGCAGCCCTGGTTCTCCCACGCCGCCCAGAGGCTGGTCATAACTGCCCGAGGACAACAGGTGGACATTGATTTCCCGCGGGGCGGTGTCCATGCGGGCGATGATGTAGCTGTCAAAGTTGTCCTGCTGGGCGCGTCCTTCCTGAAAGGTGATCTCGGCCGTCAGCGCCTGGCCCACGCCCATGATCACTGCACCCTCCATCTGCGAACGGATGCGGTCTGGGTTCACGTTCGCGCCGCAATCGATCGCGATCTCGACCCGCGGCACGATGACGTTGCCATCCTGCACCTCGACCTCGGCGGCAACGGCGACATAGCTGACAAAGCTGTAATGCGCCGCAATCCCCAGGCCCCTGCCCTCGGGCATCTGCCGGCCCCAGTCGATGCCGTCCGCCACAGCCTCGGTCACGCGGCGCAGCCGCCCCGTGTCGATGGGATAGCGGTCGGGGTTTTCACCATAGTTCCACACGTCGCCGATCTCGCTGGGGTCGATGATGCGGTCGGGCCCGATCACCTCCAGCAGATAGTCGCGCGGGTCGCGGCCTGCCGCTTCGGCCAGTTCCGCAACAAAGGACTGGATCGCGAAGGCATGGGGGATGTTCGACACCGACCGATACCAGCCGATGCGCGTATGCGCCGGGGCCTGCGGGTTTTCCGCCCGCACGTTCGGGATGTCGAGCGGCATGTTCGTCAAACCCATGCCCAGCTCGAAGGGCAGCTTTTCCTTCGGGTCGGGTGCAAAGATCGACCCAATGGTGGGCGCCGCCGTGCGGTGCAGCCAAG
>NZ_JBKGUN010000271.1:0-15815 GCF_046462195.1 Paracoccus sp. (in: a-proteobacteria)
GCGGCGTGGCCCTGGGCCGGGGGTCCGAGGAAATGGATGTCCGTGTCCAAGTCGAGGACGTGGCGCAGTAAAACCTGCAGCCAGGCATTGCAGGGATCCGGGGGGTGCAGCCCCCGGACCTGCCGCGTCAGAGCGTGATGCGATACCGGGCAAAGCCTTCCGGGCCTTCGCCTGCGGGTACGATGGCCAGCGTGGTGATATCCTCCAGATAGGTCGCGGCCCCTGGGCCGGTGTCGAACAACACTGTCGCCCCGTCCAGGGGCGCAAAGGACCAGTTGCCATCGGCTGCCGGATCGATGGTCCCCTGTTCGACGATATAGCGCACGACGACATCGCGGTTCGTGTCCGGCCCCTCGAAGATGACCGTCGACCCGTCGGCCCCCGGAAAGGATCCGCCGCCCGTGGCGCGATAGTTGTTGGTGGCGATGATGAACTCGGCCTCGGGATCAATGGGCCGGCCTTTAAAGGCCAGATCCACGATGCGACTGGCCTGCGGGTTCACCTCTGCCCCGTCGCGATCGTATTTCGCGGGTTGTGACAGATCGATCCGATAGGTCACACCATCGATCACGTCGAAATTGTAGCTGGGAAATTCGGTGTTCAGCAACATCTGGTCCGCCTCGCCCGGCGTGATCCGGTTGAACGCGCCTGCGCTGCGCTCCAGCCAGTCCTTGACCTGTCGCCCCGTTACCCGCACGGCCCGGATCGTGTTGGGATACAGGTAAAGGTCCGCCACGTTCTTGATGGCGATATCGCCGGCCGGAACGTCAGTAAAGTATTCCGGACCGCCGCGGCCGCCCGACTTGAAGGGCGCGGCGGCGGACAGGATAGGCAGGCCTTCATGCTCGGTCCCGGCCAGCATCTGCGCGATGTACCAGGATTGCGCATTCGAGACGATCTGGACCGAGGGATCATCCGCCACCATTGCGAAATAGCTGTAAAGCGGCGCGCTGGTCTGGCCGACGGCGCGGCGGACATAATCCAGCGTCTGCTGGTGCTCGACTGCCGTGACCTTTTCGATGGCAGCCACGCTTTCAACCAAGGGCACGACGTTGTTGTCGGCGTCGCGTTCGAAGATGGGGCGCGCCTCGGCCTCGTGGCTGACCACGACCCAACGGTCGCCCTCCCGCTGCATCAGCAGATCGATCAGGCCCATGTGGGACCCCCAAAAGCCGGCCATGACGCCCGGCTTGCCGCCGATGGTGCCCGCGGCCACGTCGACACCGTCGAAACCTTCGTAATCGGGTCCGGGAAAGACCAGGTGCGAATGGCCGGTCAGGATGATGTCGATCCCGTCAAGACGCGCCAGCGGAACGGCCGCATTCTCCATCCCGGGCTGCGCGGTGGCGGAACCGATGCCTGAATGGGACAGCGCGATCACCAGATCGACCCCTTCGCTGCGCAGCCGGGGAAGCCAGGCCTCGGCCGCCTCGACGATGTCGCGGACCGTGACATGGCCCTCCAGATGCGCACGGTCCCATTGCATGATCTGCGGCGGCACGAAGCCGATGATGCCGATGCGGATCGGATGCGACTGCCCCACGCCATCGACCAGTTCACGCTCCAGCACCGCATAGGGCGGGACCAAGGTCCGGTCCTCGGCAGCGGTGGCGCCTTGTTCGGTGACGACATTGGCGCAAACGACGGGATAACCCGCGCTGGCCAAGCTGCGCTCGAGGAACTCCAGCCCATAATTGAACTCGTGGTTGCCGAGGGTGCCGCCCTCGACCCCCAGTGCGTTCATGGCCTGGATCACAGGGTGGGTTTGCCCTTCGGCCATGCCGCGTTCATAGGCGATGTAATCGCCCAAGGGGTTGCCCTGCAGGAAATCGCCGTTGTCCAGCAGCAGCGTGTTCGTCGCCTCGGCCCGCACCGCCCCGACCAGGGCCGCGGTCCGCGACAGGCCCAGCGTGTCCACGGGCTTGTCGGCGTAATAATCGTATGGCCAGACATGCACGTGAAGGTCCGTCGTTTCCATGATCCGCAGATGCGCCTGCCCTGCTTCGGCCCGGGCCGAGAACGGGTGCAGCACGGCCAGCGTCAGACCGGCGGCGCTGGTGGACAGGAACCCGCGACGGGTCAGGGCGAATGTCTTGGTCATGGGGGTCCCCTCGTCTTGACCGGCAAAGAGTTGCACGATGTGCGACCTCCTGCCAGAGCCGCCCGACAGTTTCATGACAGGCCCCCTGCCGCCGGATCTGCTGGAAACGAGCCGTTGCAGCCACTGTTCCCCGCTTCTAGGCTGCCTGCCGGAATGAACGGAAAGATGGGCCGATGACCTATTGCGTCGCGTTGAAACTGAATGCCGGACTGGTGCTTCTGTCCGATACCCGCACCAATGCCGGGCTCGACAACATCTCGTGCTATCGCAAGATGTTCTTTTTTGAGAATCCCGGCGAGCGGATCATCACCATCATGACTGCGGGCTCCCTGTCCGTCACCCAGACCACCATCGCCCGCCTGACGGAAGCGATCGAGGACGAACTGGCGAACGAAACGACGTCGATCCTCAAGGCGCCGACGATGCTGCGGGTGGCCACGATCATCGGCGACACGCTGAGCCGCACCCGGCGCGAGATCGCGGACCAGTGCCGCGATCTGAAGCAGCAGGCCTCGGCCAGCATGATCATGGGCGGGCAACGCAAGGGCGGCGACATGCGCCTGTTCCTGATCTATCCCGAAGGCAACTTTATCGAGGCGACGGAAGACACGCCCTTCCTCCAGATCGGGGAACACAAATACGGCAAGCCGATCCTGGACCGCGTCGTCACCCCCGCCACCAGTCTGGCGGATGCGCAAAAGGCGGTGCTGCTGTCGATGGATTCGACCCTGCGCTCGAACCTGTCGGTGGGCATGCCGCTGGATCTGGCCGTGATCGAACAGGATGCCTGCAGGGTTACCACGCGACGGCGCATCCAGGACGGCGACCCTGATTTCGCCCGGATGAGCGCCGCCTGGTCGGCAGCCCTGCGCGACAGTTTCGTCAAGGTCACGATCTGATTGCGGTGTTTCCGGAGCGGAGGCGGCGTGCGGTGATAGGCCCTGCCATACAGTACAGCATCCGCGTTGATGCGTGCCCCTCGAAAGGTTAAGCAGTTCCTGCACAGCCCGAGGACATCCCATGACCGACAAGACCAGCCGCACCCGCATCACCCCCGAGGAGGCGCTGGCCTATCACATGGAGCCGCGTCCGGGGAAATACGACATTGTAGCCTCGACACCCATGACCACGCAGCGCGACCTGTCGCTGGCCTATTCGCCGGGCGTTGCGGTGCCCGTCCAGGCCATCGCCGACCGCCCCGAGACGGCCTATGATTACACGACCAAGGGCAACATGGTCGCCGTCATCTCGAACGGCACGGCTATCCTTGGAATGGGCAACCTGGGGGCACTGGCCTCCAAGCCGGTGATGGAAGGCAAGGCGGTCCTGTTTAAGCGCTTTGCCGACGTGAACGCCATCGACCTAGAACTGGACACCGAGGACGCGGACGAGTTCATCAATGCCGTCCGCCTGATGGGTCCGACCTTCGGTGGCATCAACCTGGAGGATATCAAGGCGCCCGAATGCTTCATCATCGAGCAGCGCCTGAAGGAGCTGATGGACATCCCGGTGTTCCACGACGACCAGCACGGCACGGCCGTGATCTGCGCGGCGGGCCTGCTGAATGCGCTGGAACTGTCCGGCAAGAAGATCGAGGACGTGAAGATCGTCCTGAACGGCGCGGGCGCGGCGGGCATCGCCTGTCTTGAACTGCTGAAGTCGATGGGCGCGCGGCATGACAACTGCCTCATGTGCGACACCAAAGGGGTGATCTGGCAGGGCCGCACCGAGGGCATGAACCAGTGGAAATCCGCCCATGCCGTCGTGACGGAGGCGCGCAGCCTGGAGGATGCGATGAAGGGCGCCGACGTCTTTCTAGGCGTCAGTGCCAAAGGCGCCGTCACGCAGGCCATGGTCGAAAGCATGGCCGACAACCCGGTCATCTTCGCCATGGCCAATCCCGACCCCGAGATCACGCCCGAGGACGCCCATGCCGTCCGTCCCGACGCCATCGTGGCTACCGGGCGCAGCGACTACCCCAACCAGGTGAACAACGTCCTAGGATTTCCGTATCTGTTCCGCGGCGCGCTGGACATCCACGCCCGTGCCATCAACGACGAGATGAAGATCGCCTGCGCCGAAGCGCTGGCCCGGCTGGCGCGCGAGGACGTGCCCGACGAGGTCGCCATCGCCTATGGCCGCAAGCTGCAGTTCGGCCGCGACTACATCATTCCGACGCCCTTCGACCCGCGCCTGATCCACGTCATTCCCCCTGCCGTTGCACGGGCCGGCATGGAAACCGGGGTGGCCCGGCGCCCGATCATCGACATGGAGGGCTATGTCCAGACGCTCAAGAACCGCATGGACCCCACTGCAGCGATCCTGCAGGGCATCCACGCCCGCGCGCGCCGCAAGCAGGCCCGCATGATCTTTGCCGAAGGCGACGACCCGCGCGTGCTGCGTGCCGCCGTTGCCTGGGCGCGCGGCGGCATGGGCCAGGCGCTGGTGGTGGGACGCGAAGCCGAGGTCAAGGCCGAGTTGCAGGCACTGGGGCTGGGCGATGCCTTCCGCGAGATCAGCGTCGTCAATGCCGCCAACAGCCGCCATCTGGAGGCTTATCACGACTTTCTCTATCAGCGCCTCCAACGCAAGGGCGTGGACCGCGAGGATGCGACCAAGCTGGCCAACAGGGATCGCCATATCTTTGCGGCCCTGATGCTGGCCCATGGCCATGGCGACGGGCTGGTGACGGGGGCCACGCGCAAGAACGCGCCGGTGCTGGCGCAGATCGGCCGCGTCTTTGACGTGCGGCCGCAGGATGGGGCGGTGGGCGTCACCGCCGTCCTGCATCGGGGGCGGATCGTGCTGATCGGCGACACGCTGGTGCATGAATGGCCCGAGGCCGAGGACCTCGCCGACATCGCCACGCGCGGCGCGGCGGTGGCGCGGGGGCTGGGCCTTGATCCGCGGGTGGCATTCCTGTCGTTTTCCAATTTCGGTTATCCAGTCAGCGAACGCGCAATCAAGATGGCCGAGGCCGCCAAGGTTCTGGACCGCCGCGGTGCCGACTTTGAATACGAAGGCGAGATGACCGTGGATGTCGCCCTGAACCCCGAGGCGGCGGCCCGCTATCCGTTCAGCCGCCTGACCGCGCCTGCCAACGTGCTGGTCGTGCCGGCGCGGCATTCAGCCTCGATCTCGGTCAAGCTGCTGCAGGAGATGGCGGGCGCGACCGTGATCGGGCCGATCCTGACCGGGGTGGCCCGGCCAATCCAGATCTGCTCGACCAACTCGACCGTCAGCGACATCCTGAACATGGCGGCCATTGCCGCGGGTGGCCTTGGGGCCGCAGGCTGAGGCATCTGCTCCGGGCGGCGCTTACGCGTCGGACCGTTGCTCGAACTGGCGCTGGCGCTCGCGAAAGCGGGCGCGGTCGTCGCCGGTGTATTCATCAATGCAGCGGTGACAGCTGACGCCGTCCTCGAACTCGGGCCGGGCGCAGTCCTCGGGGGCAAGGGGACGGCGGCAGGCGTGGCAAAGGCCGTGACGCCCCTGCTGCAACCCGTGGGTCAGGCTGACGCGCTGGTCAAAGACAAAGCACTCGCCCTGCCAGCGGCTTTGCGCCTCGGGCACGTCTTCCAGATATTTCAGGATGCCGCCCTGCAGGTGATACACCTCGTCCACGCCCTGAGAGATCAGGAAGTTCGTCGATTTCTCGCAGCGGATGCCCCCGGTGCAGAACATGGCGATGCGCTTGCCCTCGAACCGCGACGCATTCTCGGCCCACCACGCCGGAAAGTCGCGAAAGCTTTTCGTCTGGGGATCGACGGCGCCCTGGAAGGTGCCGATCTGCACCTCGTAGTCGTTCCGCGTGTCGATGACGGCCACATCAGGCGCGTCGATCAGCGCGTTCCAGTCCTGCGGGGCGACATAACGGCCCACGGCGGCCGTCGGGTCCACGTCCGGCTGGCCCATGGTCACGATCTCGCGCTTGAGGCGGACCTTCATGCGGGCAAAGGGCGGGGCATCGGCCGCGCTTTCCTTCCAATCCAGCCCCTCGAAGCCCGGCCAGGCGCGGATATGCGCCAGAACGGCATCGATCCCGGTCCGCGGCCCGGCGATGGTGCCGTTCACGCCCTCGGGGGCCAGCAACAGCGTGCCGCAGAGACCATGGGCCTGACACAGGTCCAGCAGCGGCCCCTGCCGGGATTGGGGGTCAGGCAGGCGGGCGAAATGATAAAGGGCGGCAACGGTCAGCATGGGCGCGGCCTTAGCGGGCCGCGCCGTGGCAGGCAAGGGCCTGCGTCAGAAGGTCAGCCCCAAGGCGAACCCGCCCAGCAGATAGGTCAGCAGCGTGATCAGCAGGATGCCCACGATGTTCAGCACCGCGCCCCCCTTGGCCATCTGGGCGATGGTGACCGTGCCGGTGCCGAAGACGATGGCATTCGGGGGCGTGCCCACCGGCAGCATGAAGGCACAGGTCGCGGCCAGCGCCGCCGGGATCAGCAGCGTCATCGGGTCCGCGCCGATGCCCAATGCGACACCACCCAGGATCGGGATGAAGGTCGCAGCCGTTGCCGTGTTCGAAGTGACCTCGGTCAGGAACAGGATGATGGTGACGACCGCGGCCACCAGAAGAATGCTGGGCAGCGCACCAAGCCCCGTCACCTGCTGGCCGAACCAGCTGTCCAGTCCTGATGCCGCCACCGCAGACGCCAGGCTGAGGCCACCCCCGAACAGCAGCAGAACACCCCAAGGCAGGCCCTGTTCGGCGTCCTTCCATTCCAGCACCATCTGGCTGCGCCCGCGCCCCGGCAGCAGGAACATCACAAGGCCCGCACCGATGGCAATGGCCGTGTCGTCGAAGCTGTCCAGCCAGGGGGCCGCATCCTCGACCCCGGGTATCGAGGTCAGAAGCCCCGGCACCACCCACAGGAAGGCCGCGCCCAGAAAGACTGCCAGCACCATCCGCTCGCCTTGGCTAAGGGGGCCCAGGCCCTGCACCTGATCCTCGATCATCTGGCGGCCGCCGGGGATCTCGGGCAGGTCGAACGGATAAAGGACGCGGGTCATCAGGATCCAGGCAATGAAGATGAAGATGAATGCCAGCGGCGTGCCCAGCATCATCCACTCCAGAAAGCCGATAGTGCGACCCAGTTCGTCGGCGGCATAGCCGGCAACGATGGCATTGGGCGGACTGCCCAGCAGCGTGCCGAGGCCGCCCATCGAGGCCGCCCAGGCAATCGACAAAACCAGGCAGACGCCAAAGGCGCTGATGTTCTTGTCGCGCACCACGTCCGTGATGGCGGCACCGCCGGCCAGAGCCTCCCCGGCCGCCGCGCCGTCCTGACGCGAGCCGCGCTCGACCACCAGCGACAGGACCGACAGGCCGATGGGCAGCATCATCAGCGTCGTGGCGGTATTCGACACCCACATCGACAGAAAGCCCGTGGCCAGCATCATGCCCAGCACGATCCGCCGCGGCGCAACGCCCACCCGGCGCAGGGTCAGCAGCGCGATGCGCGTGTGCAGGTGCCATTTTTCCATCGCGATGGCGATCAGGAAGCCCCCCAGGAACAGGAACACGATCGAACTGGCATAGGGCTGCGTGCTCTCGGCCACTGTGCGTTCCGTCAGTGCCGGGATCAGCACGATGGGCAGCAGGGCGGTCGCCGACAGCGGGATCGCCTCGGTCATCCACCAGACGGCCATCAGCGTGCCGATCGCGGCCACGACCCGCGCATCGGGGGACAACCCCTCCTGCCCGCCCAGCAGCCACCAGACCAGCCCGGCCATGATCAGGCCCAAGGCGCGCAAACCCCAGATCATCGTGGCCGAGCGCACGGGCACCTCGTTCTCGTCATATTCGGCCGGATGGTGCAGATCGTCCTTCATGCCCATCATGTCCTCCCTTGTTGGCGCAGCGTAAGGCGGGGCCGCCCTAGCGCAAAGCACAAAGCGCCACCACCCCTGCCCGGCCGGGACTTGACCCGGCAGGACCGGTCCGAATTAATGACGCGTCACCTGCCGGAGGTTCCCATGCCGCATGCCCTGATCGTCATCGACCTGCAGATCGACTTCTGCCCCGGCGGCGCCCTTGCCGTGGCCGACGGAGACAGCATCGTTCGTCCGGTCAACGCGATGATGGGCGACTTTGACGCGGTCATCCTGACCCAGGACTGGCATCCGGCCGATCATGCCAGCTTTGCCGACAACCATCCGGACGGCCAGCCGTTTTCACTGACCGAAATGTTTTATGGTCCGCAGGTCTTGTGGCCGCGTCATTGCGTGATCGGCACCAAGGGCGCGTCCTTTCATCCGGATCTGGATACCGGCCGCGCAGACCTTGTGCTGCGCAAGGGTTTTCGTACCCGGATCGACAGCTATTCGGCCTTTTTCGAGAACGACCACGAGACCTCGACAGGACTTGCAGGCTATCTGCGGGACCGGGGTCTGGATCAACTGAGCTTCGTGGGCCTCGCCCTCGACTTCTGTGTCGCATGGAGTGCGCTGGACGCAGCCCGGCTCGGCTTCCAGTCCCGTGTCATCGAGGGTGCCTGCCGCGCGATCGACCTGGACAACAGCCTGACGGCTGCGCGCAACAGCATGCGACAGGCCGGGGTCACGCTGTCCTGAGGGCATGGGCTTGCACGCCCGCCCCGTTCCGGGCACGAAGGGGCCAAATCTCAAGGGGTCAGCGATCATGGTCGACATCGCCACACGCGTTTATAACCACAAGTGGAAGATCGACCCTATCGTCCGGTCGCTGATCGACACCGACTTCTACAAGCTGCTGATGTGCCAGTCGGTGTTTCGCAACCGGCCGAATACGACCGTCACCTTCAGCCTGATCAACCGCAGCAAGAACGTGCGCCTGGCCGAACTGATCGACGAAGGCGAACTGCGCGAACAGCTGGACCATGTCCGCAGCCTGTCCCTGACGCGCGGCGAAAGCACATGGCTGCGCGGCAATACCTTCTACGGCAAGCGCCAGATGTTCCGCCCGGACTTCATGGAGTTCCTGGAGGGCCTGCGCCTGCCCGCCTATCAGCTGGAGCGGCGGGATGGCCAGTTCGAGCTGACCTTCGAAGGCCCCTGGCCCCAGGTCATGCTGTGGGAGATCCCTGCCTTGGCGATCCTGATGGAAATGCGCTCGCGCGCGGTCCTCAAGGACATGGGCCGGTTCGAACTGCAGGTGCTTTATGCCCGTGCGATGACACGCCTTTGGGAAAAGATCGAAGCGCTGCGCGTCTTGCCGGACCTGCGCATCGCCGATTTCGGCACGCGCCGGCGCCACAGCTTCCTGTGGCAGGACTGGGCCGTGCAGGCCATGATCGAGGGGCTGGGAGACCGCTTCATCGGCACCTCGAACTGTCTCGTCGCGCAGCGCCGCGACATCGAGGCGATCGGCACCAATGCCCATGAACTGCCCATGGTCTATGCCGCCCTGGCCGACAACGATCAGGCACTGCGGCGCGCGCCCTATGACGTGCTGGCCGACTGGCACGAAGAGCATGACGGCAACCTGCGCATGATCCTGCCCGACACTTATGGCAGTGCAGGCTTTCTGGCAGGGGCGCCCGACTGGCTGGCGGGCTGGACCGGGATCCGCATCGACAGCGGCGATCCGGCCACCGGCGCGGAAACCGCCATCCGCTGGTGGAAGGACCGCGGCGAGGATCCGCGCCAGAAGCTGGTCATCTTTTCGGACGGGCTGGACCAGGAGCGGATCATCGCGCTGCACCGACAGTTTCATGGGCGGGTCAAGGTCAGCTTTGGCTGGGGAACGCTGCTGACAAACGATTTCCGGAGGCTGGTGCCGGGCGACGGGCTGGCCCCTTTCAGCTTGGTCTGCAAGGCCGTGTCGGCCAATGGTCGGCCCACCGTCAAGCTGTCGGACAATCCCGCCAAGGCCACCGGCCCCGCCAGCGAGATCGAGCGCTACAAGCAGGTCTTCGATGTGGGACAGCAGGTGCTGCGACCGGTAACCGTCTAGAACCCGCCCCCGGTCGCCCAAAGGATCAAGCCGCAGGCCGCGGCTCCCAGCCCTGCCGTGATCGGCAGCGTCACCAGCCAGGCGACGGTGATCGTCAGGACATGGCTGCGCCGCACCAGGATGCGGCGGCGCGCCTCTTCGGCGGGCATCGGCTGATGGCGGGCATCGCGTCGACGGTCCAGCCATTCGCGGGCAAAGCCCACGCCAAAGATACCGCCCACCGCCACATGCGTTGTCGAAACCGGAAGCCCAAAGCCCGAGGCCATCAGCACCGTCGCGGCAGTCGCCATCGACACGCAAAAGGCACGGCCCGCGTTCAGCCGGGTGATCCCGCTGCCGACCATGGTAACCAGCCGCCGTCCGAACAGCAGCGTGCCGATGCCGATCGCCAGCCCACATCCGGCCAGCACAACAAGAGGAACCAGCCCCGCCTGTGCGGCGGGCGCCTTGGCGCGCAGGATGACCGACAAGGGCCCGGCAATATTGCCCACGTCATTGGCCCCGTGAGCAAAGCCCATGATGACGACGGACATCAGAAGCGCCGGGCGGAACAGCCTCTTGGCGCCCGGTTTGCGCGGGTTGACCGCCAGTTCCTGCATCAGGCGCTGGCGCGTCACGGCATAAGCGCCGGTCCCCACCACGCCAACCGCCAGTGCAACGAGCCAGCCCGGCGTCAGGTCGTCCGATACCAGCATCGCGACATAGGCAGCGAACAACCCCGACATCGCGGCGACCATGCCCGGCAACCATCGCAGTGCGGCCGTTCCGCGGTCTGGCGCATCCACCACCTTGGTTCGCAGCAGGACCAGCAGCGCCCCGGCCAGTCCGCCGGCAACCAGCGGCGTTGCCACCCAGACCAGGGCAATCATCGTGACGGCGCTCCAGCCCACGGCCGACAGGCCCAAGGCCACCGCCCCCGCCCCCGCAATGCCACCCACAATGGAATGCGAGGTGCTGACGGGCAGGCCGATGCCGGTGGCCAGCGTGATCCAGGTGGCCGCACCGATCAGCGCCGCAACCATCAGCAGCTGCCCCCTTGAACCCGAAATCGATGGTGCCACCTGCACGATGCCGTCAGCCAGACGCGAGGTCACCGCGTCCCCGGCCAGCATGGCGCCTGCCAGTCCCGCAACAGCCACAAGGATCAGACCCGGCAAAAGGCTGATGGCCCCTGCCCCCACCGCGGGACCAAGAGAGTTTGCGACATCGTTCGACCCGATCGCGATGCCAAGCCAGGCCGCCACGATCAGTCCCGCACCAATGGCCAATGTGCCCGAGGCTGCGCCCGACAGCGCCAGCACCAGCAGCAGCGCCCCGACAAGTGCCAGAACCCCTAGGCCCAGCCTCCAGACAGGCTGGAACGCATGCATCTGGGCGGCCTCGGCATGGCCGATCCGTCCCAGATCCTTGTCCAATGTCCGGAATTGCGCGTGGGGTTTCATGCCACCTTGCGCGCGTCGGGCGTAGGGGCCTTGTGGTCCGACAAGCGTTTCAGGATGGCCTGCAGGCCGGGCTCGGCCACCGACTGCGCCGCATCGGCGGGCGTGAACCATCGACGCGTCCGCTGGGTTTTCTCGGGATAGCGATTCGCCAGCCTGTCCACCTCCAGCAGGAAGACCCTTACCTCGACCGGAATGGAAAACCCTTCGGCCTGACCCTTGTCATAGCTGAAGCGGCCCAGTTCGACGGGGGAAACCGTTCCCTCCACCCCGGCTTCCTCCCATGCTTCCTGAGCGGCGGCACCGTGAAGGGTCCGGCCCTCCATGGGCCAGCCCTTGGGAATCACCCAGCGGCCGCTGTCCCGGCTTGTCACCATGAGAACATGGCCCGACGCGCTGTCACGACAGATCGCACCCACCTGCATCGACCGCGGACGACGTCCCAGAATCAGGTCCAATGATCTGCGCAATGCCTTCATTCCTCGTCGTCCACCCTGCCTCTCAGCGTCTTCACCTCGCCCCGGACGGTCTTGGCCTTGAGCCGCCGTTTCTGGCTGCCCAAGGTCGGTCGTGTCGCAATGCGCCTTTTCGGCGAAACCAGCGCGGCACGGATAAGTTCCACGAGACGGTCCCGGGCCAGTTCCCGGTTGCGGGCCTGGCTGCGTGTTTCCTGTGCCAGGATCACGACCGCGCCCTCTTGGGTCCAGCGCCGCCCCGCAAGCCGCTGAAGGCGCCGTTTGACCGGTTCGGCCAGGTTGGGAGAGCGCGCCGCCTCGAAGCGCAGTTCGACTGCCGTCTCCACCTTGTTGACGTTCTGGCCACCCGGCCCCTGGGCCCGGGTGAACTGTTCCGAGAGTTCCCACTCTTCGATGGCAATGGTGTCGGTCACGTGCAGCATGCCATTAAGATAGGGTGCGCTTGCCGATCAGTTAAAGCGCAAACCACTTAATTTTAGGTTAATTCTGACCTGCCTTTATCGTCAGATCAGCTGGCTGTCCGCTTGTTCCGGCCAATGGGCGAAAGGCAGGACGGCCCCTTCCGCACGGCTTTGCCGGACCCGGGCCAGATCAACCTCGGCCATGACCCAGCCCGGAACGTCCATATCGCCCTGAGCGATAATGCCGGTTTCAGGCCAGAACCCGTCTGGCGGCCCATAAAGGGAGGCGCGACCCCGGTTCTCGTCCAGCGCGGGCATCCAGTCGCAGGGGCCGACGGTGGGGGCCTGTACGACGACGCACTGGCTTTCCAGTGCACGCGCCATGGCCCCGATGCGTACCCGATGAAATCCCGCTACCGTATCGGTGCAACTGGGCACCAGCAAAAGTTCGGCCCCGGCTTCGGCCAGCATCCGCCCCAGCAACGGAAATTCACTGTCATAACAGATCAGGACGCCGATGCGGCCCAGCGCGGTGTCGAACAGGCGCAAACCGGGCGCGCCGGTCACGTCCCAATCCTCCCGCTCGAACCGGGTCATGATCTGCTTGTCTTGATGGCCGATCCGCCCCTGCGGTCCGTACAGCACCGCCCGGTTGACCGGACGGGCGCCCTCGAAGACCGGCCCCGATGCGCCAAGGATGTGGCAGCCATGCTGCGCCGCCAGCCGCAGGTGCAGCGCCTCGACCGCAGGCCAGTGGCGGGCGACCTCGTGCAGGCTGGCCTCCAGATCGCCGGCAACATCCCGGCCCCCCAGCGAGGCCAATTCCATGGCAGCGTATTCCGGAAAGACCAGCAGGTCGGCGCCTTGGGCGTCCTGGACCCAGCCCGTCAGCTTGGCCTCGTAACCGGCGAAATCATCGAACCAGTCGATCGGATAGGCGGCGGCAGCGATCTTCACAGTTCTCTCATCCAGAATTGCAGGTTCTTGTCGGTTTCACCGGCCTCGCCCAGGTCCTTCCAGGCAAATTGCGCGACCACGCCCGGCAAGGGCTCATAGCCACGCTTGCGCCAGAAGGCGTCCAGCGGGCGATAGCCTTCGGGACGCGCCGGATGATCCGCAGGACGGACCACGCTGCAAAAGGCGCACCAGCGCGCACCGAGGGCACGGGCATGATCCTCGCGCGCGTCCCAGAAGGCGTGCCCGATGCCGTGGCCGCGATATTCCCGCAGCAGCACCGACTCGGCACAGTAGAAGATCTGGTCCAGCGGCTCGGGGCGTTCCGAAAACGCTGCGGCAAAGTCAGCGGCATGATCGGCCATGGGCGCCCCGGTTGCGGCCCCCACGATCCGGTCACCGTCCAGTGCGGCCACCACGACCGCTCCGGAGGACTGATAGGCACGCAGGTAATCGCGCTCGTAATCCTCGTCCCCGTCATAGAGATAGGGAAAGTCGCGGAACACGGTGATCCGCAGACGCGCGACATCGTCCAGCGCCGCGGCCAGCGCATCGCCGGTCAGGACGCGCGTCGTCACGCTCATTGGTTGACCTGCCTGTTCCAGTCCGCAAGGTTGTAATAGGTCGTCACGCGGGCGACCTTGCCATCGCGGATGGTGAAAAAGGCGCCGGCAGGCAGGCGATAGGTCTGGCCCTTGGCCTCGGGCAGGCCTTCGTCGGTTTTCAGATAGGTGCCGTTCACCACGAACTCGGCCGCAGCCCGGTCGCCCGCTTCATTGGCAAAGATCACTATGTCGGTCAGGTTCTCGCGATAGCTGTCGGTCATGTGGGCGTTGAAGGCCCTGAACATGTCCTTGCCCTTGCGAATCTGGCCTTCATTCACGTGGTGCTCGACCTCGTCATGGACCATGTCCAGCATGCGATCGGTGTCGCCCGCGTTGAAGGCATCATAGTAAGCGGTGATCAGGGCCTTGGCGTCCATTGGTCTCTCCTTCGCATTCGGGACAAAGCTAGCGTGCTTTTCATGTGCCGTCACCTCGGCCCAAGGTTGCAACTTAACGCCTTTGCCCGCATTGCCTTGAAATCCGGACCGAACCTGTTAGCGCTTTGTCAAACAGCTTCGGAGAATTCGATGACCGGAAAAGATCAGCTGGGCAGGCGCGAGATCACCTGCTTCAAGGCCTATGACGTGCGAGGCGAGCTGGGCAAGAACCTGGACCCGGATGTGGCCTACCGCATCGGGCGCGCATTCGCGCAGGCCCGGCAGGCCAAGCGCGTGGTCGTGGGCCGCGACAGCCGCGAATCTTCGCCCGAACTGGCGGCCGCGCTGATCGAGGGACTGACCGACGGCGGCGCCGACGTGCTGGACCTGGGCCTGGCGGGCACCGAGGAAGTGTATTTCCACACCGGCAACCAGGACACCGATGGCGGGATCGAGGTCACGGCCTCGCACAACCCGATCAACTACAACGGCATGAAGATCGTGGGCCGCGGTTCCGCACCGCTGGATCCGGCGACGGAACTGCCGCCCATCGTGGAACTGGCAACCTCGGGTGAGTTTGCGCCAGCCACCAAGGGCAGCGTTTCGGATTTCAGCGACGCCCGCGCCGAATATGCGCAGCGCATGGCGGATTTCGTCGATGTGGCCGCGCTGAAGCCGATGAAGATCCTGGTGAATGCCGGCAACGGGACCGCAGGTCCGACCTTTGACGCCATTGCGGCTGAACTGGAGCGTCGCGGTGCACCGCTGACATTCGTGCGGATGCACCACGATGTGGACAGCAGCTTCCCGAACGGCATCCCGAACCCACTGCTGGACGAGAACCAGCCCCCCACCGTGGCGCGGATGAAGGAAGAAAAGGCCGATCTGGGCGTGGCCTGGGACGGTGATTTCGACCGCTGCTTCTTTTTCGACGAGAACGGCCGCTTCATCCCCGGCGAATACATCGTGGGCCTTCTGGGTGCGGCTTTCCTTGAAAAATCCCCCGGCGAAAAGATCGTCCATGACCCGCGCGTCATCATGAACACCCGCGCCCTGATCGCGGAATCGGGCGGCGAGGCCGTGGTCAGCAAGACCGGTCACGCCTTCATCAAGCGCAAGATGCGCGATGTCGGCGCGATCTATGGCGGCGAGATGTCGGCGCACCATTACTTCCGCGACTTCTATTACTGCGACAGCGGAATGATCCCGTGGCTTCTGATGATCGAGCTGCTGTCGCGCAAGGGCAAGACCCTGGCCGAACTGCTGGAAGAGCGGATGCGGCTTTACCCTTCCTCGGGCGAGACGAACTACACGATCGAGGACCCGGATGCGGCCATTGCCCGCCTGATCGAGATCTATGAACCCCAGGCCGACAGCCGCGACGATCTGGACGGCGTGTCGCTGAATTTCGGCAAGTGGCGCTTCAACCTGCGCAAGTCGAACACCGAGCCGGTGGTACGCCTGAACGTCGAATCGGACGGCGATGCGGCGCTGGTGGCCGAAAAGCAGGCCGAACTGGCAGCCAT
>NZ_JBKGUN010000272.1:0-4866 GCF_046462195.1 Paracoccus sp. (in: a-proteobacteria)
GCATGCATTTGCTGCATGGCAGCATTGGCAAAACCGTACGTTGTGCACAGGCGGCAAAACCTCCATCTTTGGATCAACGAAACGCCGGGCCATCCGGGAACGGCGCAGACGAGACGAACCAGAAGGACTTGAGACAATGGCTGTTATCGCCCAAGCACACAGCGCCTCTGCCGAAGCCGGCCTGCGTGGCCGCCTGCTGGGCGCGATCCAGCGGATGCAGGACAACCGCGCCCGCCGTGCCGTATACCGCCAGACCGTGCGTGAACTCAATGCGCTGACCACCCGCGATCTGGACGATCTGGGGATCAACCGCTCGATGATCACCCGTCTGGCCCATGAAGCGGCCTGGGGCTCGGCACAGTAAGAATTCGGTTTCCCGGTCCTTTCCTCCTCCCTGGACCGGGACTGGCGACATCCCCCTCCTCCTCCCTGGGGATGTCGCCCAAAGATCGCGGGAACCTGATCCTCCTCCCCGGGTTCTGCGTGAAAGCGGCGGCCTCGCTCCTCCTCCCAGAGGTCGCCGCATCCTCCATAGCCGCCCCATCTGCGGCACATCGATGCGCCGGGTCCTCTCCTCCTCCCTCCCGGATCCGGCGTTCGCGGTGAAAGCCCTCCTCCTCCCTGGCTGACACCGGGTCCGCGAGGTTCAGGAGGTCGAAAGCACTGTGGAGAAGCAAGCGCCTTTATAGGCTGCTGCGACCCCTGCTAAAGCAGGCAGATGTCAACCAATGTTATTTGACAAGGGGATCCGGCATAAGCTCCTGTCAAATGCCGCCTTGCTAATGAATTGTCTCGCCAGCGGCTGCCTCACTGACCAGAAGAGCAACGCCGTTTCTTCCGGATAAGCAAGATGGCAGAGCCTGTTCTTTGCATCCCTCCCCAAACACTGTCATTAGCCTCACCCTCAGGTTTCGTTTTGTTTTAAAGATACTGCTTTCCGATGAAACACTCCTGCAGCCCCAATCAGCTTGCTGTGATGATCATGCCCTCTACGACCGGGGCGCCAGCGCCAGCCCTCATTTCCACTGCGCATACTGGCTGAAGGCAAGCAACGGAGTCAGCCCATCTAAATCTCTTATCCATGTACTTGAGAAATTGGTTGGGAGGTGTTCGAGAAGCTACCGCTGAAGCAGATAGTGCGGGCTTAGACCGAACAGATGCCTTGGGCCTACTGAACACACTCCAATTTCTTGTGCCGGCCTTCCTGTTTTCCATAAAGCATGGTATGCCAAGATCTTATTTGCATCGAGGGCCGGTTCAAGGACTGGAATCTCAGCGCAGGCGACTGCACGTGGAGCAGCGATACCGCTGCACCCTCGAAGCGAGCCTGTCTTCGCGATGCATATGATAATCGGTGAGGCAGCCTTTCGACGCTAGCGCTTCCGCAGGTCCAAGACCACAAGGCCGCCCTTGTGTCATTCACGTTCTTGGTGCTGCACGCTTCGGCTTTCCACTCTGTCCGGAATGACAGAGTATTCGTTCAACGCAGGAAAAACGCTGCGGTCATTGACGCACCGACGGCTGTGATGAACAGGCGCAACCAGTCTATTTGCACGATCCGCCGACTGAGGCTTGCTCCGATGTAGCCTCCGACCGCAGCGCTCAGTGCCAGAACTACGGCTTGCTCCCACGCAATCAGATCGGCCAGAACGAATGTCACTGACGAGACCAGCGACAGAAGCGCCGAAAGGATGTTCTTTAATCCGTTCATCCCGTGCAGGTTGACATAGCCGATCAATCCGAATGCGGCCAGCAGCATGATCCCCAGTCCGCCGTTGAAGTAGCCGCCATAGATCGAGACGGCGAGAATGGCAGCCGCAGATAATACCGGCCCCGCGTTGCCGCCCCCCCGCCTGTGGATAGTGGAAAGAAGGTATGGTCCGGTTGCAAACAACGCCGTTGCCAGCAGCAGAAGCCAAGGAACAATGCCCATGAAGGCGTCCCCCGGCGTGATGATCAGAAGCAGGGCGCCGATGATGCTGCCTGTCACTGCAACGGCTGCGATCCACCTCAGGCCAAGCGACCCTTCGGCCTTCAGGTCCTGACGGAAGCCCCATGCACCCGTCACATATCCTGGCAGAGCACTGAAGGTCGCCGTCGCGTTGGCGCTGACCGGCGGAACGCCGAGATAGATCAGCACTGGGAGGCTGATAAAGGTCCCTCCGCCCGCGACTGCATTCAAGACGCCTGCTGCAGCACCTGCAGCGATTAGAAGTATCAATTCGATCATGATGCAGCGTCCTGGAAGAGGTACCGTGAAGGTCATGCCTCAGCACGGATTCACTGGAAATGCAAAGGCCACCTTGAGCAACCACGGTACCGTCCCGAAAGGACATGCCGTGGCAAGGTGCACCGGCCTTTCCTTGCGTACGGCACCCGACCAAAGATGTGGCCAATCGAAGTTGTTCCAAACACTGAAGGCAGCCTGTCCGTTTCTGTTTCGCACGATTGCAGGCCACTATCTGACAGAACCGCAGCCGCAGCGAGACTGATACCAATTGAATGCTGAATTGTGACCCTGCAATGGTGCTGGTGAGGCAAAAATGCGGAAGCTGCAGCTTCCGCCCGCCAGATGACAGAGGTTCCGCCCCACTGGTTGACCAGGCTTTTCCAGACCTCGGCAGTGGCCACCCGATCGGGGGCCTTCTTAAGATGAAATGGCCGCACGCCTGGCAGACGCGCCGGTCAGTCCGGCATCTTGTAGCTGGTTTCGATAGAAGCATACCAGGCCGCAAGGCGGGCGATGTCTTCATCACTGAGGTCGCGGGCGATAATGGTCATCTGTGGATCCTCGCGCCGCTCAGCCCGGAAATCCTGCAATTGCTTGGACAGATAGTCCGAATTCTGTCCGCCGATGTTCGGGATCATCGGATTGGTTCCTACCCCGTCGAGTCCGTGACAGACACGGCAGGTTTGGGCCAGTGCGCGACCCTCTTCGGCCGGACCTCCGCCGGCAGTGGGGCTGGTGGCCTGTGCCAATGCCGCGCTGCCACTTAGGGACAGTGTGGCAAAAACGGCCGTGCAAAAGGATGAAGTCATTCTTATAGCTCCCCCATGGAACTTCGGGGCGGCCTTCGCCACCCCGAGCAGGATCAGTTGGCCGGCGCCTCGCTTGCCTCGGCTTCATCGTTGTCGCCGTCGCCCGCAGCTTCGGCTTCGTCAGGGCCGGTTCCTGCACCAGGAGCGGCAGCCGTATCAGACGAAGCTGATGGGGCTTCCGCCGCCCCGGGCTGCTCCGCCGACCGGGTATTGATGGACTCGCCGCCGGTATAGGCGATCCGCCAGATCGCGCCTGCGAAATCGTCGGAAATCAGCATTGATCCGTCCGGTAGGAAAGCGACGTCCATGGGCCGGCCGCGGTATTCCCCCGTCTCCTTGTTCAGCCACCCATCAGCAAAGACCTCTGTACCAGCGGCGGTACCGTCAGCGTTGAGGCGAGTGAACATGACCCGTGCGCCAACAGGCTCGGTCCGGTTCCAGCTGCCATGCTGCGCCGAGAAAATTCCGCCATGGAAGTCTTCCGGGAAGGAGTTGCCGCGATAGAAGCTCATGCCGAGGTCGGCGGCATGAGCGTCCATCTCGACCTGCGGCTCGGTAAAGCTGACGCCCTCGGGGCGCGGGACATCCTTAAAGTCCTCGATCTCAACATTGGAGTTTGTCCAAGGAAAGCCGAAGTGCTGACCTGCCTCGATCTGACGGTTCAATTCACCGGGCGGAATATCGTCACCCATCCCGTCAACCTGATTGTCGGTGAACCAGAGATCTCCGTTGGCAGGATTGAAGTCATGTCCGACGGAGTTCCGGATGCCCCGGGTAAAAACCTCCCGCTCGCTGCCGTCGGTATTCATGCGAATGATGCCGCCGATGCCGGCTTGATCATACTTCTCCAGTTTCTCCATCGGCTGCACGTTATACGGCTGGCCGAGCGAGATATAAAGCTTGCCGTCCGGCCCGATGCGGCAGACCCGCGCCGTATGATTGAAGCTTTCTTCTTCGGGTGGAACGAGTTCGCCTTGGGCCACGACAACATCCACCGCAGGGTCCGGCCCTTCAAAGAAAAACTCTGCGGCTGGAAAGCTCAGCACGCGGTTTCGTTCGGCAACATACAGAAAGCCGTCTGGCGAAAAGCAGGGGCCATTCGGGATGTCGAAAGTGAGCGAGGGTGCGAAATCCTTTACCTCGTCTGCCACACGGTTCCGATCCCGGTCAACAACCGACCAGACTTTGTCCTTGCGTGTGCCGACAAAGACAACCGTGCCTTGCGGCGCCACCGCCATCGAACGGGCGTCTGGCACCACTGCATAAAGACTGGCCTCGAAACCATCAGGCACCTTGATATGCGGCAGAACCGCCTTGAGCGACTCGGCTGTTGCACCAGTCTGTTCAATGTTGGTGAACGTCGAGTCGGTGCGCTGCATGCCTTGCAGCGTTTGCAGGTTGTCCTGAGCAACGGCCGGCATTGCAAGCCCCGTCGTCAGAAGCAGTCCGCAAAGTTTTGCGCGTTTCATTTGTTTTCCTCCCTGATGCAGTCTTGTCTTCAGGCTAGTGTGCAAGGCGTCCCCTCCCAAGGCACTTGCACCCTCTCGGACAGCGATCGGCTGAACCCACACGGCGAATCTGCTCGCTTCGACTGCTCCCCTGCGCCTGTGCGTGAATGATCAATCTTTGCGATTTCTTTTCAACATATTTGTTTCCGCAAGGGGCGAGATCAAAGGATCTGGGCGTTGCTGAAGCAGTTCGTTTCGAGAGCCAATCTGGCTCGGCAGCACCATCATCAGAATTGCCCGGCTGCTAAAACCCGTGCCGGCAAGGGATCGGCCTTATTCTAAGGTTGGCATTCAAGCTCCAAGACCTGTCGGATCCACC
>NZ_JBKGUN010000273.1:0-7391 GCF_046462195.1 Paracoccus sp. (in: a-proteobacteria)
GTCCGGCAAGACAAAGGAGAGGGAAGCACGGACGGTGTCGGTCCCGCCGTTCGCGGCCTCGATGACCTGATCGCCCCCGTTGTCGACGATGTAGGTATCGTCACCGGCACCGCCTTCCATCGTGTCCGCACCGGGGCCGCCATCAAGGATGTTGTTGCCGGCGTTGCCCGTCAGGCGGTTGTCCAAGGCATTGCCTGTGCCCTGCGTGTCCATGCTCCCGGTCAGGACGAGGTTGGTGACATGATCCGGCAGCACGTGGGAGCGCTCTGAGAAGGTGGTGATGGTTCCGTCAGTGTCCACCTCCTCCGTTGGATCAGGGTCTGCCGGATCCGTGGGCATGGCTATGGACGCCTCCGGGTCAATGCCGTAGCTGCTGCCGTACTCGCCGGGCCGAACCTCGGCCCCGAGAATGCGTGCCACCAGCGGTTCACCGGGATCCGTCCAGACCCCCGCCCATATCTCCTGCTCCGGCTGCACCGACCAAAGGTTGATATAGCTCTTCATGGGGCCGATGCTCCAGACACCGCCCGGCATGTTGGCGCCCGTGAACTCGCCCACGACCTTGCCGTCGATGTAGAAGACGCCCTTCTCTTCGGTGACCGTCACCTCGTAGGTGTGAACCCCTTCCGAGGCGTCAAAGCCCAGGTCGATGAACACCGGCTTCAGACCGTGCTGGTCAAGCGTCACATGTTCTCCCGCTGCGTTCAGCATGTGGATGTTGAGCTGCACCCGCGTTGTGTCGGCCCCCACGAACTCGAAGTCGAACTCGACCCAAGGCTGGTTTTCCCAATCCGATTTGTAGGTGAAGAGGCCGAACACCGCCCCAGGCGCCATCTCCGGCGCCTGCACGGTCCAGCCCCAGGTACCCGTGGTGGCCTCCTGCGCGGACTGAACCTCACCTGCCTGATAAGGATGGTCGGAGCCCGCAGGCGCGCGCCCGAGCACCAGCTCGATGCCACCATCGGCCGCGACCCGCACGTTGTCGGGGGACCATTGCAGGATACTCGACTGCCCTGCCGGCCACTCGGACATCAGCCATCCGTCCGCCCCATAGGACTGCCAGAAGCCATAAAGATCGAGCGCCGGATCGGCGCTGGTTGGTAACGTTGTCATGGATCACGTGCCTTGGATCATCCGCCTGACATTCCAGCGTCCCACAGGCGGTAGCGGGAAGGCCGTCGAATCATCTGCACAAAACAATTCTGCGCGCCCTATAGCACAATGCCACATTGATACAACTTAAAGATGTGTTGAATGATGAATCCTCTCCGCGGCAGGATTCCTATGGCTAAAGCAAGTGTAGCTTATCCCGGCTTCATAAGACACATCGTCGAATATTGATGAACCGAATAATGCGCAGGCACGCACGTCCACAATCAGCAAGGTCTGCCAGAGTCATCGTTTCTGCGTTTCCCCTGTCTGATTTCCTCATCCTTCAAGGTGATTATAACTCAGGTTGGAGCATCCTTGACTGTGTGATTGCAGGGAGCTCACGGTCGGAGAAAGGCGGTGTCGTCTTGGCACCAGAGGGCCGTTTGTCCTTGGATCGTTTGGGTGAAAGCAATGCTCACCTTATGATACCGAGCATTTTAACCGTTAACTTGTCTTTAACCCCGTTCGCTGCGACAGCATCCTTTTGTGGAAGGGAGGCATCATGGATGCAGGCGACTGCCTTCAAAGGCCGACCATGGTTAACGAGAGCAAAATGATAAGCAGTGAAAGCCGCCCTCGCAGCGGGGGCTGGAAGATGACCTTTGAGCGGGCTCAGGTCGCGATGATCCTGATGATAACGTCGGTCCTCTTCCTGCCGGCGCTCAGTTCTGATGGTGCGTCTATCAAGCCGGTGCTTTCCGGGCCCGGCAGGGTGGAGCATTCTCAAGTGTCTGGCAGGGACGGCGCTTCGGATGACATACGACCGGCCCCGTCACCCCAAGTTCTTGATTGCGACAGCACCACGATCTCATGGCGCGCCCCGATCTGGGCCGAAAGCTTTGTGAGGGAGCACTTCAGGCTGCCTGCGACAGCCCAGATCAGCCGCGAGAAAATGAAGCTGGAGCGCTCGAACGATTGGCAGGAATGTCTTTACACCCTTGTCGGCAGCGCGCGGACCCTCGATGGACATCAGCCTGAACGTGTCACACGTTATGCTGCCACAGTTCGTTATGACCATGCAGCAGCAAGCTGGTCGTCCGTCAAGATCGTCGTTGAAGCTCCGTGACGCTCGTTTCTTGCTGCAGCCCGTCGACGTCCTCAAAATGACCTGAAGGAGAGAGCTTTCGATAAGCTGCTTCGGAAGAAGCGAACAGGTTTCGCAGCAGATGCGACCATGATTGGTGCATTCGGCCACTGCCCTGGCTGTCGCAGGCCTGCCGTGCAGCCTCGCCCGGTCCATGGCCTTCAGGTCCAAGTGCTTGGCCCGGTCTACAGACACGGGTCCAAGCATGATGTCTCTTTCCCACAGCAACGCACGAATGATGGCGCCATGCTGGTTCAACCCTAGGATGTTTCCCCCATTCATGGTTAAGCTTCCGGTGCTCAAACAGGACAAAGGGAAGAGGCGATGGCGTGGGGTGGAACAATCGGCGGTGCTGCAGGCCTTGCCTGCCTTCTGTGTCAAGCTGCCGCTGCTGACGGCTATTTTCTCCAAGGGGACGCAGGGACACGAACGCAGTCCGTTGTCGCCTCCGCAAGCCGCGGGCCCCTGAACTACGGGTTCAACATTTCCAACTATGACGAGGGGCACTCGAGCGCGATCAGTCTCACATACACGATCCCGCTGGCGGAGGTTGCCGTTCTGAAGGCCGGGCCAACCCTTGGCCTTCAGCACGAACAGGACAAAGGCAATGACCTTCAGGCGGGGCTCAAGCTGTCGGTGGAACGGTACATGGCGACAGGTTTCGGGTCGACCTATGCCTTGATCGACGTGAGCACGGTCCACCATTCCTGGTTCCTGCTCGGCCAGATGACCTTGGCGCCGGCCAATATCGGGGTGGAGCTGTCACGCGGGGGGAGCGACAGTTACCACGAGACCACGCTCGCCCTCCAGAAGCGCGTCGCAGATGGGCCCTTCAGCATACGCGTCGGCTACAAGCTGACGTCCGAAGAACTCTTCGCCGGCTTTTCCATCAACACGTTCTGAGGCCTCCATGACCCAGCTGCCGAACCTGACCCTGCGCAAGTCCGTCACCGGCTTTGCCTTGCTGTGCCTTCTGGTGATGTTCCTGGTCCCCATGGGGTTCGCCTATCTGAGAGGAGATCGTTTCACCGACAGTACCCTGGACTTCGCAGCCCGCTTCCGCACCACCGCTGCGGCAGGAGAACTTGCCCGGACGCTGGAGCGGGACTGGCGCGATCTTGTTTTTCTGTCAGAACGGGTGAATGGACTGAGCCCGGACCAGCTGACCCACCTGATGACCGGAGCCGGCGGGGACGGCAGCCGGATCTCCTGGGTGGGCTATGCGGATCTCAGCGGCAGGGTGGTCGCCGCGACCGACGGGCTGTTGATCGGGCAGGATGTCAGTGGGCGGCCCTGGTATCGCAACGGGCTGAACGGCGGGTTTGCGGGAGATGTGCACGATGCCGTTCTGCTGGCCCAGCTTCTGGGAGGGGAGGGCGAAAACCCTCTGCGCTTCATCGATTTGGCGAGACCCGTGAGTCATGCCAATGGCGATCTTGCGGGCGTTCTGGGGATGCATATCAATGCAGCCTGGCTCCAAGATTACCTGAGCGAAGCCGCCGAAGCCTTTGGCATCGACCTTTACCTGATCAACCCGAACGGGGTGATCTCCGCCTCGTCTGCGGATGAGGCTCCCAATGCGGCCGAGCTGCAGATCCTGCGTGCCGCTCAGACCGGGGTCCAGGCGGGAGGACGAGAAACCTGGCCAGACGGACGCGACTACTTTTCGGCTCTGGTGCCGCAGGTGACCTCCGGGGACCTCCCGAACTTCGGCTGGCGGCTGGTGGGGCGGCTGGATGCCAGCAGCGTCAATTTCGGCATCGACCTGATCCGGAACGGGGCGCTTTATGCACTCGGGCTGGTGGTCGCCCTGATCGCCCTGCTGACACTTCTTCTGACACGGATCGTCATGACCCCCATTGCGCAGCTTGCGGCGTCCGCACAGCGCATTGCGGAAGGGTCGCAAGAGTACCCTGCAAATTCGCGGACAACCTGTGAAGCCGCCCAACTGTCAACGGCATTGGCCCGGCTTCAGCAGGATTGCATCAGCGACGTTCGCTGAAGGTCAGGCGGCTTCCCAGGCCGGCCAGCAGTCCGCCGATCCGCGCCCGGCTCGTCCCCGGTGCGGCACCCTCCGCGTAAAAGCGCACCAGCAGGGCTTCCCGCTGCGCCGCCGTGGGTTTCAACCGCACCCGGTTTCCGTCCACGGTCTGCGCAACAACCTCGACGGCGATGTCACCCACATCCTGCAGACGCAGGGTTCCTGCCGTTCCCACCTCATGGATCTTGCCGCGCAACCGTGCCTCCTCCATGGTCAGCGAACTGATCCATTGGCGGCGGACATCGCCGGGTGTGATCAGGATGCCGCGGTCGGGCAGATCGGCGATGTGTCTTTCCCGCCGCGGCAGTTCCACGCAAGCCAGAACCGTGATGGACAGCACAAGGACGTTGTAGATCGTCCAGAAGAGCACCACCCATTTGCCATCACCGGCATCATTGTAGGCGAAACGGTCAAAGACGATCCCCAGAATCAGGGCAAGGATCGTCAGGATCAGCAGCGTCAGGAAGGGAGCCATCATCTGCCATTGAACGATGACCCTGGTGCGGTCTCCGCCTTTTGCGGTGACGGAAAAGGGATGGCCCCTGGGACGGAAGAGACCGGTGATGGCCGCCCGGCTGATGGGGATGGCGCCGATCAACTGACCGACATCATGAAGGATGGGAACGACCATGCCCGGCATCAGCACCCGTTGAACCATCTGCGACCAAAGAAAGAAGCAGCCGAAGTAGGTGAGCACGTCAGGCAGCGAGGCGTTCACGACGATTGTTCCGAAATACCAGTAAAGGAGAGGGTATACGATCACCGCGAGGCGGAACGGAAAGCTTGTCATCCAGAACAGGACGGAATCCACCACACTCCAGCGGTCTCGCAGGCGCAGGTTGTTGTGGGCCAGGGGACCGAGGCGCGACCGGGCGATCTGCATCAGCCCCAGGCACCACCGTGCACGCTGCGTGACATACTCCTTGAGACCTTCGGGTGCCAGGCCTTCCGTCAGCGGCTCGGACAGGTAGACGGAGGTCCACCCCTTGTCCTGCAGGTCCAGCGTCAGCATGAAGTCCTCGGTCACGCTTTCCGTCGGCAGGCCGCCGATATCCCTCAAGGCTGTCCAGCGACAGACTGACGAGGTTCCGCAGCAGAAGGCGATCCCCCAGCCGTCGCGCGAGGGCTGCATGTGGTCGAAGAAGAAGCGCTGCTCGTCCGGATAAGAGCGGCTGATGCCCAGGTTGTGCTGGATCGGGTCGGCGTTGAAGAAGTGCTGGGGCGTTTGCACCAATCCCACAGCCGGGTCATGAAACAGCGCCAGACAGCGCGAGATGAAGCCACGATGCGGCACGAAGTCTGCATCCAGAACGGCAACGAAATCCGGCGGCACCGGATCCTCTGCCAGGCGATCCAGCGCGTGGTTGATGTTGCCGGCCTTGGATCCCTTGTTGTCGGGCCGGCGCATGTAGCGCACGCCCTGCCGGGCGCAATAATCCCGCAGCCAGTCGCGGCGGCTGTCATCGAGAACCAGAACCTCCTTGTTCTTGTGCCGCAGCGCCTGCGCTCCGACAATGGTACGCTCCAGCACATCCAGTTCTTCGTTGTAGGTGGCGATCAGGATGGCCACGCGCGGCTCGTTCTCCCCCCACCACCCGGCATGCGCATCTGCTTCCGCGCTGCGCAGGCGAAGACGCGACATGATCACGAGCGAACTGACCGAGCCGATCATGGCCAGAAGCTCGAAAGCGAACAGCGACCAGCTGGCGAACATGTCAACAGACAGGCCGGCAGGAGACAAGGTTTCGGTCCCACGCCACCAGATGTAGCGCATGGCAAGCACAAACGTGCCTGTCAGCAGGATCGTCCGGTGCAGGTTGTTTCGTATATCCACCCAGTAGGGCAGGATCAGCCCGGCACCCAGGACCAGCAGCAGGTGGACGGTGCTCGAGCCGAGTTCGCTGACATACAAGAACGTGGGCATCTCAGCGGAACAGTCCGCGAAGCCCATCCAGCGGGCGGGTCTCGAAGAAGGCCCGGCCGGTCCGGCCGATCATGCAGCCTTCCGCGCCGCTCTGCCGAAGGGCCGGGACGATCAGGGTCACGTCAAAGCGTTCAAGATGACGCTGGCCCGGCGCAACCGCCAGATTGCGATAGATCGTCGACGCGCCGCTGCCTGCCAGGCGGCTGATCGTCGCCTCATGGACCTCTGACGATCCGCCAGGCCGAAAATGGGCCGCCTGTCCGATGGCAAGGCTGTTGAAGACGCGTTCAGTCACCGACAGCGTCACCATCGCTGCCTGGCAGTCGACCAGGCGCAGAACAGGGTCGCCGCGCTGGACGTTCACGCCGTTGGCTTCGAGAATTTCCCAGAAAAGCCCTTCCACAGGCGCCTGGAGCTCTCCTCCTGTCAGCCCGTTCACCCGGATCCGTTCCCGGTCGACCCGCTCCTGAACCGCGGCGGTGCGCTCTTCCGCCTCCGCGAGGCGGGAGGCGAGGGCGGCAATCTCGCTGTCCAGCTCCACGACCCGCTGCTCGGCATTGGGCGCATCGTTATACCCATCACCCAGGAAGACATGCGCTTGCGCGGCTTGCAGGGCGATGCGCAGGACCGCGACCCTTTCCCGTGCGTGACTGAGGACCAAAGCCTCCAGCCGCGGCTCCGCCGGCAGCCTGCCGCTTTCTTCGTCCACCGCGGCAAGCAGCTGCTGATCGCTCACGGCGGGTGCTGCTCCGCCAGCTTCCAGAATGGCCAGACGGGCTTGGGCATGATCCAGCCGCTCACGCAGTTCTTCCAGCCGCCGCGCCCGGTAGATCCGGGTCCGTTCCACCAGTCCTTCGCGGACGGATCGTGTTTCCGACAAAAGGGCAGCGATTTGTGCTTGCGCCGCTTCTTCCAGACGGACCTCCATCAACAGGTCGTCCAGCCGGACGCGATCCACGATCGGGTCTTCGACGCTGGCAAGGATCTCACCCTGTGCCACCCAGGAACCCAGCTGACGCGTCGGCATCCGCAGATTGCCTGCAACAGGAGCGCGAACCGTCACAACCGGTGCATTGACGACTGCATCTGCACTGGCACCGGACATCTGTTCGCCCACGATGATCCAAAGCGCAACGACGACAGCCAACAGGCCGATGATCAGTCTTCCGTACTTCATGAATGCGTCACCT
>NZ_JBKGUN010000274.1:0-10286 GCF_046462195.1 Paracoccus sp. (in: a-proteobacteria)
CGGTGCATCAGGTGATAGACTTCGGCGCTGCGCAGCAGGGCCTTGGTCGGAATGCATCCCCAGTTCAGGCAAATGCCGCCCAAATGCTCGCGCTCGATACAGGCCACCTTCAGCCCCAGCTGCGCACCCCGGATCGCGGCGACATAGCCGCCAGGTCCGGCGCCAATCACCACCATGTCAAAATTCTGGGCCATCAAGTCCCCCGCTGATCAAGAATAGTTCAGCGTTAAACCATTTGCCCAAGGGCGGCAAGGCGCGCTCCCAACCCTATTGCGCGGGCTGGGTGCCGTCCGACTGCGCCTCGTCCAGAACCGCTTCGACCGCCAGAGGGGTTGCATTCGTGGTGATCACTGCAAAGCTGCCTTGTTCGTCGGGGGTCAGGCCTCGGCGGCGGGTCGTGCGCCAGCCCGCATAGGCCGCCAGCAGCGCCATCAGCGTTCCCATGTAGATCCAGAACCCGTCCGGCCCCACGATGTCCATCAGCCAGCCCGTGATGATCGGACCGCCCATGCTGCCGATGCCGAAGATGAACAACAGGCCCGCCGAAGCCGAGGCCATGTCGGACTGATCCAGATAATCGTTGGTGTAGGCCAGAAGCAGCGCATAGATCGGGTTGGCCACGCCCCCCATGATTGCGCCTGCCGCGATCAGACCCCAGGTTCCCGGCTGCATGACGATCACGACAATGCCGCAAACCAGCCCCAGCGCCGCCAGGATCAGCACCAGCTTGCGCCGGTCGTACCGGTCCGAGATCCAGCCGATCGGATATTGAAGCACCAGTCCGCCCGCATAAACCCCGGCAACAAAGCCGGAAATCTGTGCCACTGACAGGCCCACCAAGGCCCCCCACACCGAAGACATGCCCGACAGTGCCGCCAGGACGCCTCCCATCAGAAAGATGCCGACACAGCCCAGCGGCGAGGCCCGGTAAAGCTGCGCAAAGGACATCCGCTTGATGGTTTCGAACTGCGGGGCGGGCTGCGCGGTCAACAGGATCGGCGTGAAGGCCAGCGACACCAGCACCGAGGCGATGACGAACAGCAGGAACCCTGCCGGGTCACTTGTGTTCAACAGCGCCTGCGCCACCACGATCCCGAACAGCTGCACGATCATGTAGGCCGACAAGGCCTGCCCACGGTTCTCGTTGGTCGAACCTGCGTTCAGCCAGCTTTCCGCAGTGACATAAACGCCGCAGAAACAGAAGCCGACCAAAAAGCGCAGTCCTGTCCAGGTGATCCAGTGCGGTTCGATCGCGAACAGAACCAGCGCCGCCGAGATCAGCGAGCCCAGCGCCGCAAAGACGCGCACATGGCCCACATTCTTGATCAGGTCCGGTACCAGCAGGCTGCCCAGCAGGAAGCCCCCGTAATAGCCCGCCATGACGACGGACATCTGGAAGGTCGGAATCCCTTCGATCCCTCCACGGATGCCCAGCAAAGTGCCTTGCATCCCGTTTCCGACCATCAGCAGCAGAATGCCCAGAAGCAGAGGCCAAGTCGTGCGCAGCACCGAAATCATCGTGGGTCCCGTTCGTCCGTGGCAAGATCAAGAGCCACTGCCTAATGTCAGGGCCGGCAGGATGCCAGCCTGAAGGCGACGTCATGGGATCAGCAGCGACGCGTCCCCATAACTGAAGAAACGATACCCGTCTGCAATGGCATGTCCATAGATGGCCTTGATTTTCTCGGGGCCCATGAGGGCCGAGACCAGCATCATCAGAGTGGATTTCGGCAGGTGGAAATTCGTCATCAGCCCGTCGGTCACCCGGAAGTGATGCCCAGGATAGATGAAGATGTCGGTCGTGCCCTGAAAGGGCGCCAATTCGCCATCGGCAGTTGCGGCCGATTCGATCAGGCGCAGGGCGGTGGTGCCCACGGGGATGATGCGCCGCCCCTCGGCCTTGGCGCGTGTGATCGCGTCGGCAGCGGTGGCACTGACCTCGCCCCATTCGGCATGCATGCGGTGCGTGGTCACATCCTCGACCTTGACCGGCAGAAAGGTTCCGGCGCCGACATGCAGGGTGACATGCACGAACTCGACACCTCGTGCTTGCAGGGCGTCCAGCAAGGGCGCGTCGAAATGGAGGCTGGCCGTGGGGGCGGCAACCGCGCCTTGGCGGGCGGCCCAGACCGTCTGGTAATCCTGCCGGTCCTGCGCGTCCGGCGCCCTCAGCGAGGCGATGTAAGGCGGCAGCGGCATCGCACCGACCTCTGCTAACGCCGCGTCAAAGGCCTCGCCCGTGGTGTCGAACACAAGCCGCAGGCCGGTTTCGGTCATCTCGGCTACCTCGGCCGAAAGGCTCTCCCCAAAGCGGATCCTCTCACCCGGCCGCAGCTTGCGCATGGGCTTGGCAAGGGCCGTCCACCCTTCCGCCGCCGGTTCCAGCAGCGTCACCTCGATACGGGCTACGGCGTCGCCCTGCGGCGTCGATCGGCTGCGCGTCCCGGTCAGCCGCGCAGGAATGACCTTAGTATCGTTCAGGACCAGCACGTCACCCGGCCGCAGGATCTGCGGCAGATCGCTGACCCGCCGGTCCTCCATCGCATCGCCCTGCGCCAGCAGCAGACGGGCCGAACTGCGTGGACGCGCAGGACGCGTCGCGATCAGATGCGCAGGAAGGTCAAAGTCGAAATCTGACAGTTTCATGCGCCGGCTTTTGCGCCGCCGGCCCCTGCCGCGTCAAGCATCCGTGAATTCAAAGCGAATCCGTCAGACTTTACAAGCCCGACAAATTCGGTCAGTTTGCCGGCAACAGGAGCTTGCCATGATCGTTTGCCACTGCACGCAGATCTCGGATCACGACATTCACGCCGCCATCGACTGGATGCGCAGCGCCGACCCGCAGACGATCATCACGCCGGGCAAGATCTATCACGCCTTGGGAAAACGCGCCGATTGCGGCGGCTGCATGCCGCTCTTTCTGGACACCATGCGCGCCTGCGATAAGCTGGGCGTCGCTCCGCCGATTTTGCGGGCCAGAACAGACAGCAAGAAGGATGCCACCCATGAAGGGCGACGCCAAGGTCATCGACTATCTCAACGCCGCACTGCGCTCTGAACTGACGGCCGTCAGCCAGTACTGGCTGCACTATCGCCTGCAGGAAGACTGGGGATTCGGTCGTATTGCCAAGAAGTCGCGCGAAGAATCCATCGAAGAGATGCATCACGCCGACAAGCTGATCCAGCGCATCATCTTCCTGGAAGGCCATCCGAACCTGCAGCGCCTCGACCCGCTGCGAATCGGCCAGAACCTGCGCGAAACCTTGGAATCCGATCTGGCCGCCGAGCATGACGCCCGCACCCTCTACATCGAAGCGCGCGATCACTGCGACAGCGTCGGCGATTATGCCAGCAAGATCCTGTTTGAGGAACTGATCCAGGACGAGGAAGGGCATATCGACTTTCTCGAAACGCAGATCGGCCTTTACGAGACGATCGGCGCCCAGAACTATGGCCAGCTCAACGCCAATCCGGCAGACGAGGCCGAATAAACTTGGAAAGGGACCTGTTCGGTCCCTTTCCCACCTCCGCTCAGGCCAGCCAGCGATCGGCAAGGTCAGGAAGTTCGTCGAAATGCGCCAGCAGCGCCTCGGGCGCCAGCCGGGAGATCGCCTCTCCTTCAGGGCCAAAGCTGATCAAGGCCACCCTGACGCCTGCAGCCGCCGCAGTCTTGCGGTCGGTTTCGGTATCACCAACCAGAAAAGAGCGTGCGACCGTTCCACCCGCCCCTTCGACCGCGGCCTGATAAGGGCGAGGATCGGGTTTGCGGACCGGCAAGGTATCCGCGCCGATCACGGCGGCAAAGCGGTCCCGGATCGCCAGTTCACCCAGCAGCGTTTCAGCCAGGGCTTTTGGCTTGTTGGTGCAGACCGCCAGCCGGTGCCCTGCCTGAGCCAGACGGTCCAACGCCGCTTCCACCCCCGGATACAGCCTTGTGTGAACGGCAATGGCGGCACCGTAATGCGCCAGCAGCTGATCGTAATCCTCGTCCTCGGCACCAGGGGGCAGCAGCATTTCCCGATCCATCCGCCCGTATCCGGCACGCAGCATGGCACGCCCCCCGTGGAAGGCGATCAGGGAATCGGCCACCGGGTCCAGCAGGTCGCCCAGACCCCGCGCCCGAAAGCAGGCGTTGGCCGCCGCTACCAGATCGCCGGATGTGTCGGCCAGCGTTCCGTCCAGATCAAAGACCACCGTTCCCGCCATGCCACGTCCTTCCGAAACGAACAGAAAACAAAGGTGAATGCGCTTGGGCTTTCCAGCGCCACCGTCCCCGCTTAGAACGCCTGACAACAAAAGCAAACACGCGATGAGGGTGGGCATGGTCGAGAATTCGGTGGCGGTTGTTGTTCTGGCCGCGGGGCAAGGCAGCCGGATGCAGTCCGACCTGCCCAAGGTCCTGCACCGGCTTGGCGGGGTGCCCCTGGTGGGTCATGCCATGGCCGCCGCGCGCCGGCTGGAGCCAGAGCAGATCGTGGTCGTGACTGGTCACGGAGCCGAGGCTGTTGCCCGAGCCGTCACCAGGCTGGACCCGGAGGCCGCGACTGTTCTGCAGGCCGAACAACTGGGCACCGGCCACGCCGTCCGGCAGGCCCTGCCTGTTCTGGAAGGGTTCGAAGGGCGCGTGATCATCCTTTATGGCGACACGCCTTTCATAGGACAGGAGACGCTTGAAGCCTTGGCCAGTCACAATGCCGATCTGGTGGTTCTGGGTTTCGAGGCGGCCGATCCGGGGCGCTATGGCCGGCTGGTCGTCAGCGGACAAGGACTGGAGCGGATCGTCGAATACAAGGACGCCGACGAGGAGACACGCGCCCTCACGCTGTGCAATTCGGGTGTCATGGCGCTGGATGCGGATCTGTTGCGCCAGTTGATCGTCCAACTGTCCAACAACAATGCCTCTGGCGAATACTACCTGACGGACCTTGTGGCACTGGCGCGGGCGGACGACCGGCAGGCCGATGTGGTCATCTGTGACGAATCCGAGACGCTGGGCATCAACACCCGTGCTGAACTTGCCGCAGCCGAGGCTGCCTTCCAGGTCCGGGCCCGCGCCTTCGCCCTGGAAGAGGGCGTGACGCTGACCGACCCCGGAAGCACTTGGTTCGCGCTGGACACCGTCATTGGCCGCGATGCGATCATCGGCCCGAACGTCGTCTTCGGACCGGGCGTCACCATCGAATCGGGCGCCGAGATCCTGCCCTTCTGCCATCTGGAAGGGTGCCATGTCAGCGCGGGTGCGACTGTTGGTCCCTTTGCCCGGCTGCGGCCGGGTGCGGAACTGGGTGGGGACGTTCATGTCGGCAATTTTGTCGAGATCAAGAACGCGGTCCTGGACGAGGGCGTCAAAGTTGGTCACCTGACTTATCTGGGCGACGCCCATGTGGGCGAGCAGACGAATATCGGCGCAGGCACCATCACCTGCAACTATGACGGCGTGATGAAGCATCGCACCGAAATCGGACCCCGCGCCTTCATCGGCAGCGACACGATGCTGGTGGCACCCGTTCGGGTGGGCGCGGACGCGATGACCGGCTCGGGCAGCACCATCACCGAAGATGTCCCCGACGGCGCACTGGCCATCGGCCGGGCACGCCAGGTGACAAAGCCGGGACTTGCCATCCGCCTGATGGCCGCCCTGCGGATGAAGAAGGGAATGCGCTGATGTGCGGCATCATCGGAATTCTGGGCAGCCACGAAGTCTCGCCACTGCTGGTCGACGCGCTGAAGCGGCTGGAATATCGGGGTTATGACAGTGCGGGCGTGGCCACCGTCGACGCCTCGGGGCAGCTGGACCGGCGCCGCGCGGTCGGCAAGCTGATGAACCTCAGTGACAGGCTGGTCCATCACCCCCTGCCCGGCCATGCCGGCATCGGACACACGCGCTGGGCCACCCATGGCGCCGCAACCGAGGTGAATGCCCATCCGCATCGTTCGGGCCGGGTCGCGGTCGTTCACAACGGCATCATTGAAAACTTCCGCGACCTGCGGGCCGAATTGGCCGCACTGGGGATCGCCGCCGAGTCGCAGACCGATACCGAGACCGTGGCCCTGTGGACCGCGCGACATCTGGACCAGGGCTTGCCACCCCTGGAGGCCGCACGCGCGACGCTGGCACGGCTGCAGGGCGCCTTTGCGCTGGCCTTTCTCTTCGAGGGCGAGGGCGACCTGATGATCGCCGCCCGGCGGGGCAGTCCGCTGGCCATCGGTCATGGCACGGGCGAAATGTATCTGGGATCGGATGCAGTGGCGCTGGCACCCTTCACCGACCAGATCACCTATCTGGAAGACGGCGATCATGCGGTCCTGACACGTGCCGGTGTGCAGGTCTGGGACGTCCAGGGGCATCAGGTCCACCGCCCCACGGCCCGCATCGATGTGGGCGCGACCGTGATCGACCGTGGCGGTCATCGCCACTTCATGGCCAAGGAAATCGCTGAACAGCCGGTGGTGATCGGCGATGTGCTGAACCATTATGTGAAAGGCGACCGGATCATCCTGCCAGAAGGCCTGGACTTCGCCGCCATCGACCGGATCGCGCTGGTGGGCTGCGGCACGGCGCATCTGGCAGGTCATGTCGCCAAATACTGGTTCGAGCAGCTGGCCGGCCTGCCATGCGACATCGATGTGGCATCAGAGTTCCGCTATCGCGAGCCGCCCTTGTCGCCGGGCAGCCTGTTCGTCGCTGTCAGCCAGTCGGGCGAAACCGCCGATACCCTGGCGGCCCTGCATTACGCGCGCGGCAAGGTGGCGCGCACGGTGGGTCTCGTGAATGTCGGTACCTCGGCCATCGCGCGTGACAGCGATACGGCCTTGCCCACGCTGGCGGGAATCGAAGTCAGCGTGGCCTCGTCCAAGGCTTTCACCTGCCAGTTGGCGGTCTTGGGCGTTCTGGCCCTCAAGGCGGCGCATGATCGGGGTCGGATCGACGACACGGCGCTGGCTGCCCATCTGCGCGACCTGCGCGCCATTCCTGCCCTGCTGTCGCAGGCCTTGGCCATGTCCGATGATTGCCGACTGCAGGCGGAATGGCTGGCACAGGCGCGCGATGTCCTGTACCTCGGCCGCGGCGCGCTTTATCCGGTGGCGCTGGAAGGGGCCCTGAAGCTGAAGGAACTCAGCTATATCCATGCCGAAGGGTATGCTTCGGGTGAACTGAAGCATGGTCCCATCGCCCTGATCGACGGCGATGTGCCGGTGGTGGTGCTGGCGCCCCACGACGCGCTGTTCGACAAGACCATCTCGAACATGCAGGAGGTGATGGCACGCCATGGCCGGATCCTGCTGATCTCGGACGCGGCGGGCATTGCTGCGGCAGGCGAAGGCGTGACGGCGCATCTGACGCTGCCCCAAGGTGGAGGCGTCTTTCAGCCGATCCTTTACGCCGTACCAATGCAGTATCTTGCCTATCATACTGCCGTGGCCAAGGGCACCGATGTCGATCAGCCCCGGAACCTCGCGAAGTCCGTAACCGTCGAATGACGAAAGCCCGCCGGATCGGCGGGCTTTTCTGATCAACGGCGGCAGAAGGTGACGTAGTGCGGAACCCGGGCCTCGCGCAGGGCCTTCTGCTCGTACCGGGTGCTGATCCAATCCTCCCAAGGCTGATCCGTATCCGCCACCATCTCGAACCCGGCAGGCGGCACCTCTTCCCGGGTCTGGCGGATATAGTCGGGAATGTCGCTGGCGACCCTGAACTCACCCCCGGGCCGCATGACACGCGCCAGCGGCAAGAGATGCTCGGGCGTGACGAAGCGGCGGCGATGATGGCGCGCCTTGGGCCAGGGATCGGGATACATCAGAAAGGCCCGCTCGATGCTGGCATCGGGCAGCACGTCCATCAGGTCGCGGGCATCGCCCGGATGGACGCTGACGTTGCTGACGCCCGCTGCACGGATCTTGCCCAGCAGCATGGCGACACCGTTGATGAACGGCTCGCAGCCAATGACCCCGATGTCGGGATAGGTCTTGGCCATGTGGACCATGTGCTCGCCCCCGCCGAAGCCCACCTCCAGCCAGAGGGGCCGGCTGTCCCCAAAGAAGGTCTGCGGATCGATCATCGACCGGTCGGGGTTGTCCTGAACCGTGATGCCGCGCGGACGCAAATCCCCCAGATCCTCGGAAAGGTAGCCCTTCTGGCTCTGGCGCAGGGTCTTGCCGTGGCGCCGACCATAGAAGTTCCTGCGGGGCGGATTGGGATCGAAATCGGATGTGTCGCTCATGCGCGGGCCTTGCCGCAAGCGGCTAGCGAATTCAAGCCCCGTCGATCGGACGACGCGCATGGACCCTGAGCCTTGCCGGACGCTTGATCTGCCAAAAAGCCTCGCCGTCCGCTCGCCGGATGGACCGTCTTTGATGCTGCAAAGGGACACGGTACCCCCTTGCAGGCTCTGCGGTGTGGACGTGGATCAGTCGGCCATCAGGCGGCTTATGATCACCGTCACTTCGGGCTTCTTGCCGATCTCTTCCATCGTCACCTGACGGGTGATCTTGCGGATCGCCTCGTCCATCTTGCCATCATCGCGAACCGTTCGGGCATCGGCGCGCTCGAGGAATTCGGACAGTTCGGCCTCGATCTGGCGGGGCAGTTCGCCGCCACTGCGGGTCCGTTCGGACAGGCCCATGACCTCGACCCAGGCATCGGGAAGAACGTTGTCATCCTCGTCCACGATCACGCTGACCATGGCATGCCCGTTCAGCGCCAGGCGGATGCGGTCGCGGACGACGCCATCCATGGCTCCGATCAGCTGGTTGCCGTCAAGGTAGAGCCGCCCCGTCTCCACATGATCGACCACCTTCGCACGGTCGCCGGTCAGGTCCAGCATCGTGCCATTGGTCACGATCTCAGCCGACATGCCCTTGGCGCGGGCCAGCAACGCATGTTCGCGCAGGTGCAGATGCTCGCCATGCATCGGGATCACCGTGCGCGGCTTGAGCAAATCGTGCATCGCCTCGATGTCCGGACGGTTGGCATGGCCCGAAACGTGGAACAGACCGTCATCGGCATCATATACCTCGACGCCCGCCTCGCTCAGGGCGTTCATGATGCGGCCGACCGACCGTTCATTGCCCGGGATGGTCTTCGAGCTGAAGAGGAAACTGTCGCCCTCCTGCAGCGACAGGCCCAGGTAGCGTCCGCGCGACAGCTGCGCGCTGGCAGCACGGCGTTCGCCCTGGCTGCCGGTAACCAGAAGCATGACCTTGTTGCGGGGCAGCTTGGCGGCCTCTTCGGGGCCGATCGTGTCCGGGAAATCCGTCAGGATACCGCTGTCAAAGCCCACGCTGACCATGCGCCGCATCGCGCGGCCCAGCAGGCAGATCTTGCGCCCCGAGGCGCGTGCCGCATCGGCCAGCGTCTTCAGGCGGGCGATGTTGCTGGCGAATGTCGTGGCCACGACCATGTTCGGCTGTGCCACGACCCATTCCAGGATGGGTGTCGCCAGCAAGGCCTCGGACCGGCCGGGATGGGTCGAAAAGATGTTGGTGCTGTCGCAAGCCAGGACCTTGACGCCATCGCCTTCGGCCGCGATCTCGGACAGGCCGATCGGGTCAAAGGCATCGCCCACGACGGGCGTCACGTCCATCTTGAAGTCGCCCGTATGCACGATGCGTCCTGCCGGCGTATCGATGATCAGCGCCGAGCTTTCAGGGATCGAATGGCTGATCGGCACGAACTGGACCGAGAACGGTCCCGCCTGCGTCACGGCCGGGCGAACCTCGGTGATATTGACCGCTTCGGCCGGAAGACCATGCTCTTCCATCTTCAGCCGGATCAGGGTGCCGGTAAAGCGGCGCGCATGGATCGGCACGTCCAGACGGCTCCACAGGTGGCCGAGGGCGCCGATATGGTCCTCGTGCCCGTGGGTGACGAAGATCGCCTCCAGCCGGTGGCGGTTCTGCTCCAGCCAGGTGATGTCGGGCATGATGAGGTCGATGCCAGGGCTGGCGTCCATGTCGCCAAAGGTCACCCCCAGATCGACCAGGATCAGCCGTTCCTTGCCAGGCGCACCATAGCCATAAACATAGGCATTCATGCCGATTTCGCCCGCGCCGCCCAGCGGCAGATAGATCAGGCGCTCAGCCATTGCCCATCTCCTTGTTGTAATCGTGAATCAGACGCAACCCGTGCATCGTCAGATCGTCTTCTATCGCATCGAACAGGTCAAACCCCTGATCGAACAACGGCGCAAGCCCGCCGGTGGCAATCACTTTCATCGGTCGGTCGCGCTCGGCGCGGATCTTGTCCACGATACCGTCGACCAGACCGACATACCCCCAGAACACGC
>NZ_JBKGUN010000275.1:0-11890 GCF_046462195.1 Paracoccus sp. (in: a-proteobacteria)
GTGAAGGGAATCGAACCCTCGTCGTAAGCTTGGGAAGCTTCTGCTCTACCATTGAGCTACACCCGCACAGTTGTTCGCGTATCCCAAGCCTTGCGCAGCGTCAAGCCTCAGCGAAGGCCCATTTCGGCCAAGGCGGCGGCGATGGCAGGCGGCAGGGGATCTTCGTCTTCCCGCCCCTTGGGAAGGTCGGGCGGAGCGTCATCTGCCACCAGATAGCGCCATCCCTGAAAGGGGCGACGGGGAATGGCGGCCACGCGGACCAGCGCGCGATCCAGCACCAAGCCGCAGCGTAGAATACCATCCTCTCCCCGTACCTCGTCCAGGGACAGGATTCGCTGCCGTGCCATCATCACGCCCTTGAATACCCAATAGATGGAGCCGCCTTCCAGAAGTTCGGCCTCGCGTTTGGGCCACATCCGTGTGACGTGCCGCGCATGCCCGCTGCCGTAACGCTGTGCTTGCCAAGCGATCAGATCCTCAGGACCTTCGGCACCGACACACAGCTTCATCATGTGGAGATTTGCTTTCATGCGCTGCACCTAGTGTGCCACAGGCCGCTTCTCAAGGGACAAGGCGGTGGCTTCTTCTTGACCAACGGTCCTTGCGGCAGAAGTGAACGGAACGCCTGAGAATAGAAAAGGCCGCACATGTCGGTGCGGCCTTCCTGACTTGGCTAAGCAGCTTCAATCAAAGCTCGTCAAGCGCCTCGACGGCTTTTTCCAGCTCTTCCTTGGTCACGGTCTTTTCCTCGACCTGGGCCTGACCGGCGATCAGATCAACCACCTTGTCCTCGAAGATCGGCGCGCGCAGCTGCTGCTGTGCACCTTGGTTCTGCTGGATGAACTCAAAGAACTGACGCTCCTGCCCCGGATACTGACGGGCGGCGCGCATCACGGCCTGCGTCATTTCCTGATCAGTCACAGTCACTTCGGCCTTCTGACCGATTTCGGCCAGCAGCAGTCCCAGACGAACCCGGCGCTCGGCCAGCTTCTTGTGCTCATCCGTCGGCTCGATCGAACCGTGGTTGTGGTCGTGGACCTCGGGGTTCTCCTCGTGCCACAACTGATGCGCGATCTGCGAGGCTTCAGCCTCGACCAACGAATCCGGCAGATCGAACTGCACCTTCTGGTCCAGTTGATCCAGCAGCGCGCGCTTCATCACGGCACGGGCGGCGCCGGCATATTCGGACTCCAGACGCTCGGCGATCTGCTTCTTCAGACCGTCCAGATCATCGGCACCGAACTTCTTGGCCAGTTCGTCGTCGATCTCGGCTTCTTTCGGAGCTTTCACGGATTTGATCTTGCACTCGAAGACGGCGTCCTTGCCAGCCAGATGCGGCGCGCCGTATTCTTCGGGGAACTTGACAGAGACCTTGGGCTCGTCACCGACCTTTGCGCCGATCAGTTGGTCCTCGAAGCCGGGGATGAAGCTGTTCGAACCCAGGACCAGCGGATAATCCTCGGCTTCACCGCCCTCGAAAGCTTCGCCGTCGACAAAACCCTTGAAGTCGATCACGATCTGATCACCGCTCTCGGCCTTGGCATCGGCGTCGCGGTCATCGAATACCTGTGCGGATTTGGCCAGATTTTCCAGCGCTTCGGTCACGGCAGCCTCTTCGGCCGGCACGGTCAGCTTTTCCAGCGACAGCGTGGTCAGGTCGACCTCGGGAATGGCGGGCAGAGTTTCATAAGAAACGTTGACGACCACATCGTCGCCTTCCTTCCAGCTTTCGCCGTTCTCCATCTCGACCTTGGGCTGGGTCGCCGGGCGGTCGCCCGAGCTTTCCAGATGGTCGCGCAGCGCGCCGTCGATGGCGTCCTGCATCGCTTCGCCCAAAATGCGCGGGCCGAACTGCTTTTTCAGCATGGCCATGGGCACCTTGCCCTTGCGGAAGCCCTTCATCTCGACTTCGGGCTGTGCCTCTTTCAGCTTGGCATCGACCGTGGCGGCCAGCTCGGCTGCGGGCAGCGTGAACTGATACCCCCGGTTCAGACCTTCGTTCCGGGTTTCCTTGACCTGCATCATCGACCTCATGGCAAGAAGGGCCACCGATCCAGCGGTGGCCTGAAAATTTGAGCCGTTCTAGTCGCCGTGACACGGGCCTGCAAGCAGATAGAGGCAAAGGCCCGCTGGAACATCTCGCGCGCCCTGCGCTATGCTGTGCCCCGCAAGGACAGGAGAAGCGCGATGACCCTCAAGGTTGCAACGAACGAGGCAGGCGAAGCTCGCCTGACATCGCTGGCCCATGGCGGCGGCTGCGGCTGCAAGATTGCGCCGGGCGTGCTGTCGGGCCTGCTGCGCGGCAGTGCCGCCCTGCCCGTCCCGCCCGAACTGCTGGTGGGGATCGAAACGTCGGACGACGCCGCCGTTTATCAGTTGAACGACCATCAGGCGCTGGTGGCCACAACCGACTTCTTCATGCCGGTGGTGGACGATCCCTTTGATTTCGGTCGCATCGCCGCCACCAACGCGATCAGCGACGTTTACGCAATGGGCGCAACGCCGATCCTGGCGCTGGCAATCGTGGGCATGCCCATCAACGCCATATCGCATGCCACGATCGCGCGCATCCTGGATGGGGGTGCCGATGTCTGCCGGGCGGCGGGCATTCCCATCGCCGGAGGCCATACCATCGATTCGGTCGAACCGATCTATGGTCTCGTCGCCTTGGGACTCATTGACCCGAAGCTGCTCAAGCGGAATGCAGACGCGCAGCCTGGCGACCTGCTGGTGCTGGGCAAGCCGCTTGGCGTGGGCGTTCTTTCGGCCGCCCTGAAGAAAGGGGCCTTGTCGGACGAAGGGTACAGACAGATGATCGACGTCACGACGCGCCTGAATCGCCCAGGCCCCGACCTCGCCGCTATTCCGGGTGTTCATGCCATGACGGACGTGACCGGTTTCGGTCTGGGCGGCCATGCGCTTGAAATGGCCCGCGGCTCGGGTTGCGATCTGCTGATCGACTGGCAGGCTGTTCCCAAGCTTCGGGGAATCGATGCGATGATCGAGGCCGGCCATGTCACCGGCGCCTCGGGCCGCAACTGGGCCAGCTATGCCGAGGGTGTGGCCCTGCCCGAAGGCTTTCCCGACGACGCCCGTGCGCTGTTGACCGATCCCCAAACCAGCGGCGGTCTTCTGGTCGCCTGCGCACCCGATGCGCTGGAGCATGTGAAGGCGGCTTTTGCACAACATGGCTTCGACGAGGCCACCGTCATCGGAAAGGTTGGCCCAGAAACAACAACACCACGCGTGATCCTGCGCTGAAGCCGCTTGCCCATGACCGAAATCGCGAGATTTGTTCCTCATGCGGCGCGGTTTCGGCATGCAGGCGGGTATGTAAGCAGTGCGCACGAAGGCTTCGGTCCGAGAACGATCCATGCTTTTGGTGCAGGCGTTGTCACGATTTCAGGGATGACACCCAAACATTGTCGTCCGGCCTGCGACTTCCCTTAGGACTCTTTCTTTGCCCGGCTGTAACTGTGCCGAGGTCGTTGTGTCGGGCAGGTCATCCCCAAAAGGCCTGAGTTGCGGCGCCAGGCAGAACACATCGCTCTACGCCACCGAATGCGGCCTCGACTCCTTTTGTCAGGTCTTCACAGAGTGAGAGCCTGATCGCACTAGACCGCCTTGAGGACGGTTGTGTGCTGGGCAACCTGCCCCTTCAAAACCGTATTCCAAAGCTGAAGGCAGCCCCTTCGGTTCCAATGCCGAAGTTGGCCGCGCCAAGGGTGATACCGATCACCGCACCAGACATCACCTGCGCGGACGTGTGCTCGCCTGCATGGACGCGGCTATAGGCGGTCAGGCCTGCCGCACCATAGGCGGCCACCCCCAAGGGCGGCTCATCCTTCCAGCACTTGCCCGCCAGATCCGCCGCACCAAACCCGGCGGCTGCCGAATGCCCGGATGGAAAGCCCCGTCCCTGCCCCGTCGGCCGCTGCCCGAGAGAAGAGTTGTCGAACAGGCTCTTGAGGCCCAGCACCACCACGGCCTGAACGGCGCCACGCAAGGCAAAATCCTCGAGCCGGTCCTGATCGGCGGCACAAACAGCGGCCGCCAGCGGCAACCCGTATTTCATTGCCGTGCCGAACTCCTCCAGCGGGTCTGCCAATGCAGGCCCGCCTGTCCCGCCGGCAAGCGCTGCCGCCAGCATCAGCTTGCGCATCGTCTATTTCTGCAAGGTTTGAAGGTAATCCGCCAGTGCCACCAGTCGCGCCGGTGTCGCCACGCGCTGCCCAGATCCGTCGTCATACATGACAACCGGGCCCTCGCGCAGCGCTTCAAAGATCGGCATGTGCGACTCGCTGCGGCCCATCGTGTAGCCGACAAGCTGGCCCATCACGCGCGTCTTGGGAAAGACGCCGCCATTTTGTGACGCAAGCGACGTCAGATCTGTCGGCGCGGGCTGCATCCCCACCGCCGCAGGGCCGTTGCCGCGCCCCGAGGGCCCATGGCACGAGGCGCAATAATCGGCATAGTCCCGCGCAGCGCCTGTTGGCCCGGCCTCGGGGGCACAGGCCGCCACCAGACCGGCCAGTCCGAGACCGGCCATTCCCGCCATCAACATCGCCCTCATCAGCGTCCCCTTTATCTGCTTTTACCGCCAGAATGCACCGCGGGTCAGGCATGTGCAACGCTCAGACCGCGCCCGTCAGCCGGATCACCCGGTCCATTCGTGCCGCCAAGGCATGATTATGGGTGGCGATCAGCGCCGACAGTCCCGTGTCGCGCACCAGTGCCATCAGCACGTCAAAGACCCTGTCGGAGGTTTCGGGATCAAGGTTCCCCGTCGGCTCGTCCGCCAGCAGCAGCGAGGGCGTATTGGCCAGAGCACGGCAAAAGGCCACCCTCTGCTGTTCGCCTCCCGACATCTGCGCCGGTCGGTGATTGGCACGGTGCGACAGGCCGACCCGGGACAAAAGGTCGGCTGCGCGCGCCTGCGCCTTGTGTGCGGCGATACCGTCGGCCAGCTGCGGCAGGACGATGTTCTCGGCGGCGCTGAACTCGGGCAGCAGGTGATGGAACTGATACACGAAGCCCAGTTCGCGCCGCCGCGCCTCGGTTCGCGCGCGATCCGGCAGGCCCGTCATGTCGCGCCCGTTCAGCATGACCCGTCCAGTGTCGGGCGTGTCCAGCAACCCCGCAATGTGCAGCAGCGTCGACTTGCCGGCTCCCGAAGGCGCGACCAGTGCCACGACCTCGCCGCGCGTGACGTTCAGGTCCAGTCCCGACAGCACCGTCACGGGGGACGGCCCACCCTTGGCATACGTTTTGCCGACGCCTTCCAGCCGCAACACGTCATTCATAGCGCAGAGCCTCCACCGGGTTCATGCGCGCGGCCCGGCGCGCCGGAAAGATCGTCACGACAAAGGACAAGGTCAGCGACAGCGCGACGGCGCGGAAGATGTCCCAGGCCCGCAGGTCGGCCGGCAGGCGATAGATGCCGCGCACCTCGGGCTGCCAAGCCCCGCCGCCGGTCAGCGCGTTCAATGCCGCCATGATGTTGTCCACGTTCAGCGCCAGCAGTACCCCCAGGGCCACACCCGCCAGCGTGCCGATCACGCCGGTAAAGGCGCCGCAAAGGAAGAACACGCGCAGCACCGCGCCCTCGGTCAATCCCATCGTGCGAAGGATGCCGATGTCGCGCCCCTTGTTCTTGACCAGCATGATCAGACCGCTGGTGATGTTCATCGAGGCGATCAGCACCAGCACCGACAGGATCACGAACATCACGTCGTCCTCCATGTCCAGCGCCGCCAGGAACGAGCCGGAACTGTCGCGCCAGCTCCAGACCTGCGCCCCTTCGCCCGCCGCCTGCATCAGCGCCAGCGTCCAGTCGGCGACCCGCTCGGGGTCGTCGACAAAGACCTCGATCTCGTCGGCCACACCTTCGCGGTTGAAGTAGGACTGCGCCTCCTCCAGCGGCATGTAGATGCGCGTGCGGTCGATGTCATAGCGCCCGGCGCTGAAGACATAGGTGACCTCATAGGCCTTGACCCGCGGTGTCACGCCCACCGGCGTTCGCGCGCCTTCCGGCGCGATCAGCCGGATCCGGTCGCCGACCCCCACCGCCAGTTCACGCGCGATGCCCGACCCGATGGCGATCCCCTCGCCAAAACGGTCCAGATCACCGATCGAGGTTTCGGGATCCACGATCCGCGGCATCGCCTCCAGGTCGCTCCGCGTGATCCCGAACACCTCGGCCACGTTCGAGCTGTCATTGGCGCTGGCCATGACCTGCCCCTTGATCACCGCTGCAGTACGGGTAACCCCCGGGACCTCGGCCAGCCGCGCGGCCATCGCCTCGTGATCGGCAATGCGGCCCGGCAAGACGTAAACATCGTCGGTGAACTCGTTCGTGATGCGCTGCGGCGACATGTAGACGGTGGTATGGGCATTGGCGCCCAGGATCGTGTCTACGAACTCGGTCCGGAAACCGGCGCGAACGGCCAGTGTCGCAATCAGCGCCATCACGCCGAGGGCGATGCCGATCAGGCTGATCCAGGTCATCACGCTGACGCCGCCTTCGGCCCGCCGGGCGCGCAGGTATCGCCAGGCGATCAGGAATTCGTATCGGGAAAAGGGTCCGGGTCCGGCCATCGTTCAAGCCTCTGAAAATCGATGTGGACCCTGCCGCCGGTGCGGCGGCGGGTCAACCCGACATCGGCGTGAGGAGTTGTTCCGGCAGCGAAGATGCAGCTTGCGACCACCGCCTGCCGATGCCACATACCGTGTCATGCCCAAACCCACGAATGCCTTCACCTGCACCGCCTGCGGCGCCGCCCACAAGAAATGGGCCGGGCGCTGCGATGCTTGCGGCGCCTGGAACACCATTGTCGAGGAAGCGCCCTTGTCGCAGGGACCGGGCCGCGGTCTTGGTGCCTCCAAGGGCCGGCAAGTGCCCTTGTCCGGCCTTTCCACCTCCGAGCCGCCGCCGCCCCGGTGTTTGTCGGGGATGGAGGAGTTCGACCGCGTCCTTGGCGGCGGGCTTGTGCCCGGCTCGGCCCTGCTTGTCGGCGGCGATCCCGGCATCGGCAAGTCGACGCTGCTGCTGCAGGCGGCGGCTGCCTTCTCGCGCCGCGATCTGCAGGCCATCTACTTCTCCGGGGAAGAGGCCAGCGCACAGGTCCGGATGCGGGCGCAGCGCCTTGGTCTTGCCGACGCGCCGATGCGCCTGGGGGCCGAAACGAACCTTCGCGACATCCTGACGACGCTGGACGCCGAACGTCCGGATGTTGCGGTGATTGATTCGATCCAGACCTTGTGGTCGGACACGGTCGAGGCCGCCCCCGGCAGCGTGGCCCAGGTTCGCGCCGCCGCGCATGAGCTTGTGACCTTTGCCAAGAAGCGGGGGGTCGCCGTGGTCCTGGTGGGCCATGTCACCAAGGAAGGCCAGATTGCCGGCCCCCGCGTGGTCGAGCACATGGTTGACACGGTTCTTTACTTCGAAGGCGAGCGCGGCCACCAGTTCCGCATCCTGCGCTCCGTCAAGAACCGCTTCGGCCCGTCCGGAGAGATCGGCGTCTTCGAGATGACCGGCGCGGGCCTGGCCGAGGTGGCGAACCCGTCCGCCCTCTTCCTGTCCGAGCGCGGCCAGCCCATCGCAGGCAGCGCCGTCTTCGCAGGTATCGAGGGCACGCGTCCCGTCCTGACCGAGGTGCAGGCGCTTGTGGCGCCTTCGACCCTGGCTTCTCCGCGCCGCACCGTAGTGGGTCTCGACAGTGGCCGCGTCAGCACGATCCTTGCGGTGCTGGAGGCGCGCTGCGGCATCCCCTTTGCGGGGCTCGATGTCTTCCTGAACGTCGCAGGCGGCATGAAAGTGGTCGAACCGGCGGCTGACCTTGCGATCGCAGGCGCCCTTCTGTCCGCGCGTGAGGACAATCCCCTGCCCCCCGAGGCCGTGCTTTTCGGCGAGATCAGCCTGTCAGGCGCCCTTCGACCGGTGGCCCAGGCCGAAAACCGGTTGAAAGAAGCCCAGAAACTTGGTTTCTCACAAGCGATTTTGCCCGACGCCTCCAAGGCCGAGGGACAGAACGGAATGATGCTGCGACGCATCACCGATCTGACGGGATTTGTGGGCGAATTGTTCGGCGCCGGCTGAACCGCCTGAAATGCAAGAATAACCGGCGCAAGGGACAGGTTCATGGACGGGTTTACGATCATTGACGCGGTGGTGGCAGCGGTCATCATCCTTTCGGCCATTCTGGCCTGGTCACGCGGTTTCGTGCGCGAATCGCTGGCAATCCTGGGTTGGGTCGCAGCGGCGGTGCTGGCCTTCATCTTCGCGCCGACCGTTCGCCCGATGATCGCGCAACTGCCGGTCGTCGACCGCTTCATGGGCGACAGTTGCGAACTGGCGACCATTGCCGCCTTTGCGGTCGTCTTTGCCTTGGCGCTGGTGGTCTTCTCGATCATCACGCCGCTGTTTTCGTCGGTGGTGCAGCGGTCGGCCTTGGGCGGTGTCGACCAGGGAATCGGTTTCCTGTTCGGCGTGGCCCGCGGCGTCCTGCTGGTGGCGATTGCCTTCATCGTCTATGACCGCGTGATGACAAGCCAGACCGTCCCGATGGTGGAAAACTCGCGCTCGGCACAGGTCTTCGAGCGCATGCGCGGCCAGATGGACCAGCAGATTCCCGCAGACGCACCCGGCTGGATCGTCGGCCGTTACGAGCAGATGGTCCGCGATTGCACCGTTGCCGGCGGCACGGTCAGCCCGACGACGACCCCTCCGGCCGCCCCGGCCGCAAACTGATACCGCCTGCCTTAACGACATTCATATGACGAAAAAGCGCCTCCGCCTGCCTGCGGGGGCGTGACTTTGCGGACTGGCGGCACTACATAACGGCCGACAGCTTCAGCCATCAGGACGTGCCGATGCAACCCTTTCTGGCCCATCCCTTCGATTCCGATCGCCTGCACGAGGAATGTGGGATCTTCGGCGCCATCGGCGTCGCCGACGCCTCCAACTTCGTGGCTCTCGGGCTGCACGCCTTGCAGCATCGCGGGCAGGAAGCAGGCGGAATCGTTGCCCATGATCCGGAGCATGGCTTCAACAGCGCGCATCGCTTTGGATATGTCCGTGACAATTTCACCAAGCCCGAGGTGATGGCCACCCTGCCCGGCCCCCTGGCCATCGGGCATGTGCGCTATTCCACCGCCGGAACCAAGGCCAACACCGCCATTCGCGATGTCCAGCCTTTCTTTGGCGAGTTTCACATGGGCGGCTGCGCCATCGCCCATAACGGCAATATCACCAACGCCGCGGCCCTACGCCGCGAACTGATCGAGCGGGGGTCGATCTTCCAGTCGTCCTCGGACAGCGAGTGCATCATCCACCTGATGGCACGCTCGATCCAGCGCAACATCCCCGAGCGGATGAAGGACGCGCTTCGCCGCATCGAAGGCGCCTTCAGCGTCATCGCCATGACCCGGACCAAGCTGATCGGTGTTCGCGACCCTCTGGGGGTCCGTCCGCTGGTTCTGGGCAAGGTGGGTGAGGATGGCTTTGTGCTGGCTTCCGAAACCTGTGCGCTGGACATCATCGGCGCGGAATTCCTGCGCGAGATCGAGCCGGGCGAGATGGTTGTCATCTCGAAGGGCGAGGTTGTGTCATCGCGCCCCTTTGGTCCGTCCACGGGTCGGTTCTGCATCTTTGAGCATGTCTATTTTTCGCGCCCCGATTCGATCATCGGCGGGCGCTCGGTCTACGAAACGCGCCGCCAGATCGGTGTCGAACTGGCTCGCGAAGCCCCGATCGAGGCTGATCTGGTTTGTCCGGTCCCTGACAGCGGCACCCCCGCAGCCATTGGATACGCGCAGGAATCCGGCATTCCTTATGGGATGGGGATCATCCGCAACCAGTACATGGGCCGCACCTTCATCGAACCCAGCGAGCAGATCCGCAACATGGGGGTCCGCCTGAAACTGAACGTGAACCGCGCCCTGATCGCGGGGAAGCGCGTGGTGCTGGTGGACGACAGTGTCGTTCGCGGAACAACCAGCCGCAAGATCAAGGACATGATCCTGGATGCGGGTGCCGCCGAGGTCCATTTCCGCATCGCCTCGCCCCCGACTGCCTGGCCGTGCTTCTATGGCGTGGACACGCCTGACCGGGACAAATTGCTGGCCGCCAACATGACGCCCGAAGAAATGCGCGATTGGATCGGGGTGAACAGCCTGTCCTTCGTGTCGCTGGACGGTCTTTACCGTGCCGTGGGCGAAGCCCAAGGCCGCAACAGCAAGTCCCCGCAATATTGCGACGCCTGCTTCTCGGGCGATTATCCAGTCGCACCGTTCGATCAACTGGAGCGCGGCTTCCGCATGCGGGCGGGTTCGGAATCTGCTGTCAAGCAAGCGGCGGAGTAAGCAGCTTTTGCCCTGTGCGGGTCCCGCACAGGGCAGTCAGCTGATGATCGCCTCCAGCGCGTCATAGGTCGCGTCCGCGCCACCCCAGATGGTTCTCGAAAGGCAGTCGGGCTTGTGACGCAAGTGGCACAGCTCGGAACGGTTCACCCATCTGGCGCGGTTTACGACCCCTTCCGGATCGGTCAGCGTGATCAGGTCAGCTCCCGTTAGGCTGGCCCGGAAGTGCAGTTCGACCTGATGAAATCCGGTGGCCGGATCATGAAATTCATTGACCAGAAAGGGCGCGCCGACCGTGATGGAAAGTCCGGTTTCTTCCGCCACTTCCCGCATCAGGTTTTCCGGCAATGATTGTCCGGGTTCGACGCCGCCCCCCGGCAAACACCACAAGTCCGATTGCTGCCCCGGATAGGCATTGACCACCAGCACCCGCCCTTGATGCAGGATCGCGGCACGAACGGCCAGACGGGGGCGCTGTTGCCTCACCCGGTGATCCGGTTCACATGGCCCATCTTGCGGCCTTCCCGTGCCTCGCCCTTGCCATACAGATGTATCTGGGTGCGCGGGCTGGCCAGCAGCTGCGGCACGCGTTCCATGTCGTTGCCGATTAGATTCTCCATGACCACGTCCGCGTGGCGCTTGCCGTTGCCCAGAGGCAGCCCGGCCACAGCCCGGATATGTTGCTCGAACTGATCCACGACACAGCCCGCCTGCGTCCAGTGGCCCGAATTGTGAACGCGCGGTGCGATCTCGTTGACGACGAGAGCCTCTGGCGTGACGAACAGCTCCACCCCCAGAACACCGACATAATCCAGCGCATTGGCGATACGGGCCGCAATCAGCACGGCATCCGTGGTGACCCGCGCGGGCAGGCCGGAGGGAACGGTCGTCGTACGCAGAATGCCGCCCTGATGGACGTTCAGGCCCGGATCAAAGGCGGCGACCTGACCATCCAAGCCACGCGCGATGATGACGCTGATCTCGGCCGTGAAGTCGACGAAACCTTCCAGTACTGACGGCGCGCCAGTCCATTCGGCAACACCGTCACCGATCCGCACCTGACCCTTGCCGTCATAGCCCATGCGGCGAGTCTTGAGGATCGAGGGACGGCCGATCCGTGCAATGGCCGCCTCCAATGCGCCTTCGTCGGGGACGTCGGCAAAGGGGGCGGTGGTCAGACCGATCTCGTTCAGGAACGTCTTCTCGGTCAACCGATCCTGTGAGACTGCCAAGGCGCGCCGGCTGGGCCGGATAGGCCGCAGGCTTTCCAGCAGGTCCAAGGCCGAGGTAGGGACGTTCTCGAATTCGTAGGTGATGACCTCCACGCTCTCGGCGAACGCCCGAAGGGCATCCTGATCCTCATAGGATGCATTCGTTACACGCCATGCCACGTCACCCGCCGGCGCTGCACCGGGTTCATAAATATGACAGCGCAGGCCGAGGCGACTGGCGGCAGCCGACAGCATGCGGCCCAGCTGCCCCCCTCCCAGAATCCCGATGGTGCGGATCTCAGTCATCAGCCGGCTCCTCC
>NZ_JBKGUN010000276.1:0-5514 GCF_046462195.1 Paracoccus sp. (in: a-proteobacteria)
GACGCTTGCCCTGCCGGCCCGACCGCCCGTATCCCCCGGCAGGCCGGAGTTCCGCAACAACGCCGATGACAAGGAGGCCTGATCAATGAGCAACTTGTCTTGGCTGACCGACGTGCACCGGCCCACCTCGTTTTGCTCAGTGGTGGGTTATTCATAATTGCCGAGCTTCTTCATATTTTTAAGAAATTCAAATTTAGTTATTTAATGCCTTAAAAGCTATTTGCTGCAATCGGCTCTATCATTTTATTTATTAGTACTGCTGTTATGGAAAATAAAGCTGAATTTTAATGAATTTATCAGCATTAGGGCAGGCCTTCATGGTGATATACTTAGTTCAGATCTGCTTCCCCTCCTTCAGTAGATGTTCATTGAAGGTCATGGGTGTTCAGGATCTATGGCTGCATGTGACTTTAGGTACTGTTATTGAATATTTGGGCTTATGGTGTTCCAGATGCTTGCTGTGAGGCTGTCGATGCGCCGAGTTCTTGCAGTTTAGATAGCAGATGAAATAAACCAACGAGGTTCCTATACCCGCCGCTGATCGAACGTGCCAAGGGTAAAGGTCAATGGCAGAGGAAACTGGCATATGGGTTGGTCCCGCACAACAGGCTTAAAATTGCTTTCAATCATGTGAAAGATGCATCTCAACATCAACGAGCAGAGGCTAGCGGTTCCGGGATGCTGAAATTGTTAAGGCAATTGTCTGCGCATTGCCATCATGAAAAGGTACATTGCCTCCTCCATCCTTTCGTGATGCCAGGGAAGCGGACCATAAGGACCCGGAAGTACTTTAAGATATAAATATTTTTATGTAATAGATCTGAGGCCAGGACATTATCCAGAGAGGATGCACCATGCCAACCCGACGCGAGTTAATGCTGGTTGTTGGAGGTTATGTAACCGGCACCGCATTTGGATCTAAGGATCTGTTCGCGCTGCCGGTGACCGATCTTGTTGCCCCTGATACAATAATACAGACAAATCTTGTTAAGCCTGTCCGCCCTGTAAAAGGCTCTGTTGCTATCGGGATGGCTGGAATTGCAGATTGGGGAGCAAGTCAGCCTTTCATTGACATAATGAAGCAGAGTCGTGAGTGGCAAGGGCGGTCCGAAAAAGAATGGGAATCCCATTCTCATCAAGACCTACGCGCGGGTGGTCATCTCGACGCGGAAAGCTGGCCAGTGTCGATCCCCAGTAGCGCCAACCGCGTAGGCACAATCATTCTCACGCAGATTGCGGCCGATGATACCAGCCTGAACGGGCGCTATCGCGTAACATGGGAAGGAACCGGAACTCTAACGGTATCTGGCGGACAAAACCTTGACCAAGGTGTTGGTTGGGTGGAGTTCGATTACACAGCGACTGGCGAAAGCATGGTATTGGTCGATGTGACTGCGACGCCTGTCCGCAACATCCGATGCATCAATCTGAAACATCGAGCGGCCTACGAGGCAGGCGAGATCTTCCGCCCGGAGTGGCTGGCGCTGATCGAAAACTTTCGGCTGTTCCGCTTCATGGATTGGCAGAGCACGAACAACAGCCCGCTATCGTCATGGGCTGATCGGCCAAAGCTCTCGTCTGCCACTTGGTCCCTCGGGGTGCCGGTGGAGATCATGGTGGCATTATGCAACAAGGCGGGCGTTGACGGCTGGTTCTGCTTCCCGCATCTCGCGACGGACGACTACATCATCCGCTTTGCGCAGTACATCCAGGCAAACCTGCGGGACGATCTGGTCGCGTATTACGAGTATTCAAACGAAGTCTGGAACTTCCAGTTCGAGCAGGCCCACTGGGCGAACCAGCAGGCAGAAGCACTGTGGCCTGACCATATCGGCCAAGACGGATGGATGCAGTTCTACGGCGGCAGATCTGCCGAGATGGCGATGCTTTTGGATGGCGTGTATGCGGGCACAATGGGCCGCCACAGGAAGGTTATTACCACCCACACGGCTTGGCGAGGTTTGGAGTATGGCATCTTGGATGCGCCGCGGTGGGTCGCGATGCAGGCGGGCCGTAAGGCTCCAAAGGACCATTTCGACTGCTACGCCGTAACAGGCTACTTTGGTCATGGCTTGAGTGCAGAGGACGGCACGGCCCAGATCCAGACATGGCGGCAGCAGGGCGAAATGCTGGCCTTTCAGCAGATGCGCGCCGCGCTTGAAGATGAGATCACCGGATTGCAAGGACAGTGGCAGTACCAGAAGGACGCGGCTGATGCCGCAGGTCTGTCCTTGGTCATGTATGAGGGCGGTAGCCATATTGTCCCGCACCATTCGACCGTGGACGCGGACGCCACCCTGTTACCGTTCCTGGAGCGGTTCCACTACTCGGAAGACATGGCCGCGCTTTACACCCGCGCCATGACGGCCTTTCGCGACATCGGCGGCGAGTTCTTCAACGTATTCGTAGAGGTGTCAGGTCCGGGGCGCCACGGATTCTGGGGGGCGCGTCGCCATGTGATGGACGAAAATCCACGCTGGACTGCTGTCACCATGCACAACCGTGTAGTCCCCCGTTAGTGATCCTGTCTATCTGCCGGTTCCAAGGATGGATTGGGTGGCACCGGATAGTATAGGTCTCAAATCCTTCGGCGAGCGGATCGCCTCGCGAGACCACGGCAAACAAACCGTCAAAGTCGACATCCGTGTCGCCCTCATGAACTGCTTCAACGCACCCGGTACCGCCTAGATCAAATGCGTAACGCGAGAATAATGAGGCAAGGGGAAATCGAGCTTAAACAGTGAGCTCTGCAACAGTGCCGTGTTAATCTATAGGCCGATGAGCGCTCTTGCCTTGGCTCGAACAGCTGAAAGCTCGGCCGTTGAAACGCGACCCTTGGCGTTTGCTCGCCAAGCCCGCCAGTCCAAAGATTTGACCTGATCCGCTAAATACAGCGCGTTGGCGGACGTCTTCGATGGGAACCTCGAAAGGGTACCTTTGCGTTTCGTCGTCACGGTAGCACAGCATGAGGCCGATGCGGTTATAAGCTGCAGGCGACAGCACCACGGCGGGACCGTGTCCGGGTTGCTCATGTCCGGCATGTGGGATGAACTCCAGCCAAACGGTATCACCGGCATCGGGAACGTATCTTCCCCCAGAGAACTTCTTTGCCGACTGGCATGCCGAAATCGCTTTCATTATGAATGTTTTCGGACGTAATGCTGGCAAACAGTTCCGCAGGGTTATCCTCCTCACGTTGAATTGGTTCGATAACGACACGTTCGTTATCCTCCCGCACCTCGCCAGCCTGTTGCAAGCGCAGGCGCTGGTCGAGAGCGGCGATGCGGACAATCCCGAAGACGTCCTGATGGGCTTGAGCGAGATCGGCGGACGCGGTCTGATAAGTGAGGCAGTGAAAGCCATGCGGGAGCGTTTGCGGGATGGCACGATGGCCCAGCAGGGGGTGTTGCTCCGGAGCACGGTCACGCGGCTACCAGGCGCGGCGCACTACCAGAACCTCGGTCGGCTTGCCCTTCTGACGTAGCTGGGGATCGCAGGCGATGGAGTGATTCAATCCGGACAAAAGCCGGGAGGCATTGTCGCAATCCTTGGAGCAACAGGACAGATGGGCGGCGCAGCAGTCCTTGTGGCCCTCGCCCGCGGCGCATCGCGTGTCATCGCAATGAGTCGGAATGAAGAAGCATTAGCCCGGCTGTCTCGTCTTGATACGCGCGTGATTGCGGTGAACCTTTCCAGTGACATGAAAGCCGATGCGGCAAACATAAGCGCAGACGGGGCACTTCATGTCGTGATTGACGCCATGGGCAGTGCAGACAGTGCAGTCCTCTCCGGTCTCCAATCCATGAAGGCACTCTGGTTCTCATGGGAGGCGTGCGCCTGGACGTGCCAATCCCGTACGGTGAGGTTTTACGCTGGCGCCTGACCATTCGAGGCTCGCGCATGTATCGAACAGAGACCGTATTGTCGGTCTGGCGAATGATCGAATGCGGCTTGATCGATCTGTCGAAGGTCGAGATGCACGAGGCGGGGACCGAAGATCCTGCGGGAGCTGTCTCGACAGCAGCCAGATCCTCGGGGGTGAGCTTCGTCTCGCTGATCCCCTGATATGCGATACCGCAGACTCTAGGTCGCCAATCCTGTGCATTGGCCGCGGGCGAGAACCTGACGGGGTCTCGCCTGTACAGCGTTCTTACAAGCCGTCCGCAGCATTTCTGCCTTAGCTGGTCTTCGTTTTCAGTATCGGCTTCGCCTTAATAGAGGACTGATTGCTCCTCTCGCCTGTGTATCAGCTTTGCAGATCAAAGCTGTCTGTCTTCAAAATTTCCGGGGAGCTAGCTTTTTAGCCTGACGTTAATTTAGAGCGAAGGCCAATACGGAATAGCACTTTACCCGCAACCTACAGCTAGAAAAACTTTTGAAGTCAAAGCCGCTTCATAAAGAAATGACGAGCGCCGTCTTCGGGATAGCCATCGATCCGACCAAACTCACTGAACCCCAGGCACTTGTAGAATTCTGGCGCTTGAAACGAATAGGTGTCCAGCCAGATACCTTGCATACCTCGCAGGCGTGCCTCTTCTTCCATGCGCGCCATCAGCTGCGTCCCGATGCCTTTGCCACGCCCCGCTTTTGCCACAGCCAGAAGCTCGACAAACACCCATTTGAGATCGAGCGCGAAGCGGGCGGAAAGGCCGCCAAGATACTCACCATTTTCATGAGCCTCGTAGAAAAGCTTCTCGGATGCAAAAGATTTCCCGATCACATTGGCGTGTCTATCAAGAACCGCCAGAATACGGTCTCGGGCTGCATCCTCGGATCCTTCGGCGAGACGAATCTCGGTCATTTTGGCAGCCTCAAGTCAGTCTGATTTTTGTCAGGTGATCGCCGGGCGGAACCGATCGCCATAATCCTCCGGTGAGCTTGCAAATGAGATGCGAGCGGATAGCAGGTCATGCTTGAAAGACATGCCCGGCCTCAGTCAGCATCGCGACGGCCTTGCTTGCATCACCTTCGGAAACCAGAAGATGTTCACCATCAAAGGTGCAAAGCACGAAGACTCCCATGCCGGAATCACTCAGCGGGTTGACCATTGACTGAACGGTCCCGTGGCATCAAAAGCGAATGGTCCGATACTGCGAAGGCAGTCCCAAGGTCCGTCTACCTCAATTTCCTCAGGAATTCTTTCAAAAGCACAGACTATGGTCGTCTCGTCGTCCGCTCGCACGAGGACCGCAAATCCGTCTCCGGCGAGACATTCAGGAATTGGCGCATCGGGCGCAAGACGTGCAACTCCGTAACGGCCGGGCACGTGTTTCAATCTGATCGACTTGCTCATGGTCCTCCCTCTCCATTCCTGGGCGGTAGAAGGGCATTCCTGATCGCCAGAGCCGTCGAGCAAGGCGGTACAGAAGTTTCATCTCCGAAGACTGGCGTTAATCTGCGGCGCTGCCTTGGGGGATGTCAATTGCCAACAAGCCAGATTTCAACAGACGATTGGATGAATGAGCTACTTCCAACAAATCGGACAGAGACGGAACCCACCATGTGACATTCGCT
>NZ_JBKGUN010000277.1:0-13548 GCF_046462195.1 Paracoccus sp. (in: a-proteobacteria)
TGGCGGAGAGGGTGGGATTCGAACCCACGGAACCCTTGCAGGCTCAACGGTTTTCGAGACCGCCCCGTTCGACCACTCCGGCACCTCTCCGCGCTTTCTGGTGTGGTGAGGCGGGGATTTAGAGGGGTAGGGGTTGAAGCGCAAGGGGGTTTCCCGCAAAAAAAGCGCAAGGTTGAATTATTCCAACGAGAGGGCGGGTCAATGTTGTCGGTTTCGGGACTTGTAGGGATCTTGGTCCTGCCCTGCATGCTGACCTTTGCGCCCGATGTGGAGGCGCCCGGTACGCCTTTGACAACGGCGCCTTGGGTTCAGGCTCAGGCGACGGTTGAACCTGATGAGCCTGTGCAGCGCCTGTGGCAGGTTCTGGATATGCAGACCATGATGCCCATTCTCCGGCAGGAGGCTGTGAACGAGGCTGCCCGGCTCCAGGCCGAGGGCCTGATTCAGGGCAACGGTCGCTCCTGGCCCGAGGTGGTGGCGCAGATTCACCATGATGCACGCCTCGAGGCACTATTCCGGGACGGTGCATCTGCGGCCTTGGCGCGCGTGGACGGCCAGCTCTTGGCTGAGGGATTGGAATTTTATGAAACGGAACTTGGGCGGCGGATGGTTGGGTTGGAAACCTCGGCTCGCCGTGCATTGCTGCAGGAAGAGGTCGAAGCTTCGGCCACCGAGGACTTTGCGCGTGCCAGAGCGGACGGCAATCCGCGAGCCGAGCAGATCCTGCGCCTGATCGACGGTGCCGACCTGGTGGCCCCGAACGTCGCCAGCGGCCTGAACGCATCGGTCGCTTTTTCGCGGGGCTTTGCCGAGGGGGGAGGCTTTGACATGCCCCTGACCGAGCAGCAGATGATGGCGGAAGCCTGGGCGCAGCAGGAGCAGATCGAAGCCGATGCAACGAATTGGCTTCAGGGCTTCCTGATGCTGGCTTATTCGCCGCTGACGGATACCGAGATGGAAGATTATATCGCCTTTGCCACGTCGCCCGCGGGCAAGATCTTGGCCCAGATATTGTACGGCGCATTCGATCGCGTTTTTGCCCGAACATCCTATGACATGGGTCTTGCTGCTGCTCTTCGGTTGCAAGGGCGCAGATTGTGAGCGTGGTCCTGATCGGTCCCCTTTGCGGGCCGCAGTTGATGGCTGCGCTGGATCTGCAAGGCGATGCTGTCGTCCTGCGGGGTGAACTTCGGGGTGGCAAGCGTGCAGGCATTGATCGGGACGACTGGCCCCGGCTGGTCGAGGGCGATGCCCGGCTGCAAGGCATGAAAGTGGAGGCGAACGCGGCACTGCAGCGCTATGCCTCTGTGATGGGCCTGCATCCGGTCCTGCACGAAGGTGCTACGGTCATGGGTGTTTCGTTCAAGGGAGAAGGCCCGGCATGGCAGGTCGATGACGCTCGGGACGCCTTGGCCGCCGAAATCGCGCGGCAGATCCTGGCGGCACCCGGCGGCATCGCTGCCTCGGACGGCGCGGCGCGGCTGCCGATGACGGGTGTCTGGGCCGCCAGCCGGCTGCGGGCGCAGGCGATGCCGCCTTCGGGCGGGGACGTCGTCGCTCGAAGGACGCGCGACAGCGTGACGATTCTGGACAGACATCAGCCGTTCCTGGGCTTCTTTGGGGTGGAGGAACAGCGGCTGACCTATCCGCTCCACGCGGGCGGGGTCAGCCGGCCTGCGAGGCGCGAGGCGTTCCTGATGGGGGATGCGGTTGTTCTTCTGCCTTGGGATCCGGTTCGTGACCGTGTGCTGGTCGTCGAGCAATTTCGCTTTGCCGCATTCTTGCGTGGCGATCCGCAACCTTGGCTGCTCGAGCCCATTGCCGGGCGCGTCGATGCAGGAGAGGACGTCGAGGCCGCGATCCTGCGCGAAGCACGGGAAGAGGCCGCGCTGGAGATCCGCAGGTTGATTCCCTGCTTTCAGGCCTATCCAAGCCCCGGCGCCGTTTGCGAGTTCATCTATCACTTCATCGGCATTGTGGATCTGCCCGATGACGTTGCAGGCATTCACGGCCTTGATGGCGAGGCCGAGGACATCCGCGGCCATCTGCTGGACCGCGCGGCCCTGTCGCGCATGGTCGATCAGGGACAACTGACCGATGCACCGCTGATCGCGCTTTCGTTGTGGCTGGACAGCCGTGCAGCGCGGCTGCGGAAGGAACCAGAGCAAGCCTAGCCCCGTTCGGACAGCTGTGGACCACCGGGTGGGGTTGCCCCCCGAGCGCCCGAATGTGTAGGTAACCGGGACCCATGACACATCCCGAAAGAAGGTCGATCGCCATGCGAATTTGTACTGACCTGGCCGACGCGATCGGCAAAACGCCGTTGATCCGCCTCAATCGCGCCAGTGAGGAAACCGGCTGCGAAATCCTTGGCAAGGCCGAGTTCATGAATCCCGGCCAGTCGGTCAAGGATCGTGCGGCCCTTTACATCATCAAGGACGCCGTGGCGCGGGGCGCATTGCGCCCGGGCGGCACCATTGTCGAGGGTACGGCCGGCAATACGGGGATCGGGCTGGCCTTGGTCGGTGCATCGATGGGCTTCAAGTCGGTGATCGTCATCCCTGAAACGCAGAGCCAGGAAAAGAAGGACATGCTCCGCTTGGCCGGCGCCACGCTGGTCGAGGTTCCTGCTGCGCCCTACAAGAACCCGAACAACTATGTGCGCTACTCCGGGCGCCTGGCAGAAGCCTTGGCGCAGACCGAGCCGAACGGCGCCATCTGGGCCAACCAGTTCGACAACACGGCCAATCGCCAGGCCCATTTCGAAACCACGGGCCCCGAGATATGGGAGCAGACCGGCGGCAAGGTGGACGGCTTCGTCTGCGCCGTGGGGTCGGGCGGCACCTTGGCCGGCGTGGCCGATGTCCTCCAGCCCAAGGGCGTCCGTATCGGGTTGGCCGATCCCGAGGGCGCCGCGCTGCGTTCCTTGTATACCACCGGAGAGTTCGACAGCCCGGGCAGTTCGATCACCGAAGGGATCGGGCAGGGGCGCATCACCGCCAATCTGGAAGGGTTGAAGCCTGATTACAGCTGGCGGATTTCGGATGCCGAAGCTTTGCCGATCGTCTTCGACCTGCTCAAGGACGAAGGATTGTGCCTGGGCGGATCGTCCGGCATCAACGTTGCCGGTGCGATCCGGATGGCACGGGAGATGGGTCCGGGCCACACGATCGTGACGATTCTGTGCGACTACGGCACACGCTATCAGACCAAGCTGTTCAACCCCGAGTTTCTTCGGGCCAAGGGTTTGCCCGTGCCCGAATGGCTGACCAAACCCGCACCTGCTCTGCCGGAAGTCTTCAAGGACTGATGCACGTCATGCGCCATATCCTTGCCAGCCTCTTGCTGGTCTGTCTGACGCTGGCCGCCCTTCCGGGGGTGGCGCAGCAGATCGAAACCCCGAACTACCGAACTTGGGAGGTCGTGGCCGAGCGCGCCGAGGCCCTGACCAGCAATTCCCAGACAACAACCGAGGAGCTGGGAACCACCCGCGAACGGATCGTCCAATGGCGCGACAGGCTGCAGGCAGCCCAGAACGTGAATGCCGAACGCATCGCAACCCTGCGCAACCAGATTGACTCCTTGGGGCCGGCGCCCGCCGAAGGTGAAACGGAAGATGCCGAACTGGCCTCGCGGAGGGCCGAGCTGAACCAGCAGCTGTCGACGGCGCAGGCGCCGCGACTGGCCGCAACCGAGGCTGCCAGCCGTGCCAGCTCCATCATCTCGCAGATCGATGAGGTCATCCGTGAACGGCAGGCGCTGGAACTGTCAAAGCAATCGCCTTCACCCCTGCTGCCCGGAAGCTGGGCAGCGGCGGCCAGCGACGGGATCGATCTTGCACAAGGGGTGGCCGACGAAATCTCTGGCCAGAATGCCACGCCTGAGGTTTGGCAGGATCTTCGGGGCCAACTGCCGCAGGTCGCCTTCTATCTTATCCTCGCGGTGCTTCTCCTGAGCTTCGGGCGGCGCTGGATCGACAGCCTGCCGTCGCGCCTGTCGGCGCGAGCCTCGGAATATTCGCGGGCGGTTCTGGCCTTTGTCGTGTCGCTTGGCCAGATCGCGATCCCGATGTTCGGCCTGTTTTTGGCCATCAGCGCCATTCAAGCGACGCAGCTTCCAGGTCCTTGGACCACGCCTTTCCTGAACGCGCTTCCCGTGGCGGGGGTGATCCTCTTCGGAGGCATCTGGCTGGCTCGGGCGCTGTTTCCGCGCAAGCCGATCGCCTATACCTCGCTGAACATGGGAGAGGGTGCGCGCGTCTCTGCGGGCCGCATGGTGAACACTCTGGCGGCGCTTCTGGCGGTCCATCACATCCTGTCGCGCGCTGTTCTGCCGCTTTCGGGACTGTATGAACGTGGAGAAGCACAGGCGGGCCGTGTACCCATCGAGTTTTCGGAGGAAGCTGCGGGCGTCTGGCACCTTGTTCTCATCGTGCTGGCGGGCCTCGCCATGTTCCGGCTTGGCAATATCCTGCGCCGTCTGCGGCACGATGCCGTGACGCAGGATCTGTCCTATCGGCACTGGATCGTCACCTGGGCCGGCGAGCTGACCCGGATCGTTGCCCTCATCGCGGTGCTGGCGACAGCGGCGGGCTATGTGAACCTGGGCAATCTGTTCGCATGGCCTTGGATCCTGTCGCTGGCGCTGATCGCCTTGTTGATCCTGCTGCAGGACTTCATCGCCGACCTGTTCAACATGCTTCAGCGCGGTGCAGAGGGCGCGCGCGAGGGATTGGCCCCGCTATTGACGGGGCTTGCGCTGGTGCTGCTGTCGGTTCCCGTATTCCTGATCATCTGGGGCGCCACTCGCGAAGAACTGGGCGAATACTGGATCCGGTTCCGCACCGGCATCAGCTTGGGCGGAGTCACCCTGTCGCCGGGCGCGATCCTGACCTTCCTCGTGATCTTTGCCATCGGTTATATCGTGACACGCAGCGTGCAGAGCGCGTTGCGGACCTCGATCCTGCCCAAGACCAAGCTGGATGCGGGCGGGCAGAATGCTGTCGTGTCAGGCATCGGCTATGTGGGGATTGTGGTGGCCGCGCTGCTGGCCATCACCTCGGCCGGGATCGACCTGTCCGCATTTGCCATCGTCGCCGGTGCGCTGTCCGTCGGTATCGGTTTCGGCCTGCAGAACATCGTGTCGAACTTTGTCAGCGGCATCATCCTGTTGATCGAGCGCCCGGTCAGTGTCGGCGACTGGATCAGCGCGGGCGGGCAGCAGGGGATCGTCAAGCGGATCTCGGTCCGGTCGACCCAGGTAGAGACCTTTGACAAGACCGAGGTGATCGTCCCCAACAGCGACCTGATCAGCCAGCCGGTCATTAACTGGACCCGCCACAACAAGGTCGGCCGGATCATCATCCCTGTGGGCGTCGCCTATGGCAGCGACACGCGCAAAGTGGAGCGGATCCTGCGCGAGATCGCCGAGGATCATCCGCTGGTGGCGATCGATCCGGCGCCCGCGATCCTGTTCCGCGGCCTTGGGGCAGATTCTCTGGACTTCGAGATCCGGGCCATTCTGGCTGATGTGGGCACCGGGCTGGGCGTGACGTCGGACCTGCTGCATTCCGTGGTCGCACGCTTCGCCGATGAAGGGATCGAAATCCCGTTCGCGCAGCGCGACATCTGGTTGCGCAACCCGGAAACCCTGTCCGGCCAACAGCCGCGTGTAAGAGAGGCTGCCTCCGGAGCTTCGACCTCTCCCGATTCCCCGTTGATCCGTGACGCACTGGGTGAAGCGCCGGGGCTGCCGGATGATGGGGCGGAAGGCAGCGATCGCTAGCACTGGCATGGGGCGCGCGGCTTTGGCCCCCCTGCCGTCAGGCGGCGATCTGATCCTGCGGCAGATCACTGCTGCCATCGTCAGGCAGACCTTCGCGGGAAAGCATCACCGCCACCGGCCGCAGCCACGGGATATGCGCGCAAACGATCATCAGCGCCACCATGATGGGCACGGCCAGGAACATGCCGGGCACGCCCCAGACAGCGCCCCAGAAGGCCAGGGACAGGATGATGCCAAAGCTGGACAACCGGAGGGTTTGGCCCAAGAGCATCGGATCCAGGATATTGCCGATGATGAACTGAACCAACGTGATCAGGATCCCGATGATCAACGTCAGGGTCGGATCGCCGGTCAGAACAAAGACCAGTATCGTCCCGATTACGGTCGCGATGATCGATCCCACCGAAGGAATGAAGTTCAGGATGAAGGTCAGGATCGCCACTGCGGTCGCGAGTTCCAGCCCCGCCGCCCGAAAGATCACCCATACCAGCAGGGACGTGACGGCGCTGACCCCGGTCTTGACCACCAGGTAACGGTTCACCCGGTGCATGATCGAGGTGATGATCTGCCGGACCTGCCGCGCCTGCACCGGATCACCGGTCAGCCGTTCGATCTTGACCGGAAACCAGACCTGCTCGGCAAACATGAAGCCCACGAACAGGATCACCAGGACGCTGCCTGACAGGATGCCCGAGGCTTGTCCCGCCAGCGACCGGATCCAGCCGGTGATGTTGAAGTTCGACAGCGCGGTCATGATCCGCTCTTGAGCCTCGGGTCCGAGGCGCGAGGTCAGGTCGGGCAGGGCGGCTTGAGCACGCTCGGCATAGGTGATGGCCAGGAAGACGATTTCGTTCACCTGGGCAAGGATCGTTGTCGACACCCAAAGAAGGCCGAGCGCGATGCCGAACAGGGCCAGTGTCGTCGCCAGCCAGTTCGGGACCCTCAGGCGGCTGGAGATCGCGTGAATTGCGTCGGAAGTCAGCGAGAACAGGATGATCGCAATGGCCAGAGAGATCAGGATGAAACGGGCCTGAACCAGCATGAACAGCAGCAGCGAGAACGCGATGATGCCCAGAAACCCCGTCTGCAGCCGCTCCCGCAGCACCGATTCGTTCGACTGATCCAATCCCGGCCCTCAGTTCGATAAGAAAAAACCCGGCCCTTTGGTGGGGCCGGGCTGATGATGTCAGTCCTGAACCTCATCACCCAGAACATCTCCGTCACCCTGCTCCGCGACGCGGGCGACCGAAACGACCACCTCACCGTTGGTGGTGTTGAAGACCTTTACGCCGCCGGCGCTGCGCGACCGGAAACTGATGCCGTCGACCGGCACCCGGATCGACTGCCCGGTGGAGGTCGCCAGCATGATCTGGTCGCCCGTTTCCACCGGGAAGCTGGCCACGAGTGGCCCGCCCCGCATCGCGCGGTCCATGGCCATCACGCCTTGGCCCCCGCGCCCGCGGACCGGGTAATCGTGGCTGGAGCTGATCTTGCCTGCGCCCTTGGCCGTGATCGTCAGGATCAGGTCCTCGGCTGCCGACATCTCGACATAGCGTTCCTGCGTGATGCTGCCCTCGGGTGCGGCATCCTCATCCTCGTCGGCCTCGGCCCCGTCATCCAGCGCCCCCGCAACGGCGCGGCGCATCTTGAGATAAGCGACGCGTTCGGAAGGATCGGCCTCGAAGTGGCGGATGACCGCCATGCTGACGACGCTGTCGCCGTCGGCCAACCGGATGCCGCGGACACCTGTCGAATCCCGGCCCTTGAAGACGCGGACTGCCGTGGTCGGAAAGCGGATGGCACGGCCTTGGGCGGTCAGCAGCATCACGTCATCCTCGGTCGTGGCCATGCGCACGCCGATCAGGCTTACGCCTTCGGGCAGCTTCATGGCGATCTTGCCATTGGACCGGACGCTGCCGAAATCGGACAGCGCGTTGCGACGCACATCCCCGTCCGAGGTGGCAAAGATGACCTGGTAGTTTTCCCATTCGGTCTCGGGCGCGTCCACGGGCATCAGGGCGGCAATGCTGACGCCCGGATCGATCGGCAGGATGTTGACGATGGCCTTGCCCTTGGAGGTCCGGCCGCCAATCGGCAGCCGCCATGTCTTGAGGCGGTAAACCATCCCGTCCGTGGTGAAGAACAGCAACTCGGTATGCGTGTTGGCCACGAACAGGGTGGTGACCACGTCATCTTCCTTGGTGGCCATGCCCGACAGGCCCTTGCCGCCGCGACGCTGCGACCGGAACTCGGCCAGCGCCGTGCGCTTGAGATAGCCGCCCGAGGTGATGGTCACGACCATGTCCTCGCGCTCGATCAGGTCCTCGTCCATCATGTCGCCGGACCAGTCGGTGATCTCGGTGCGGCGCGGCACCGCGAACAGCGTCTTCACCTCGTTCAACTCGTCCGAGATGATGGCCATGATCCGCTCGCGCGAGGCAAGGATCGCGAGATATTCGCGGATGCTGTCGGCCAGAGATTGCAGCTCATCCGTGACTTCCTTGACACCGATCTGGGTCAAGCGCTGCAGGCGAAGGTCCAGAATGGCGCGAGCCTGGATTTCCGAAAGGTTGTATGTCCCATCCTCGTTCACGGGATGCAGCGGATCGTCGATCAGACGCAGGTACTCGACGATGTCATGGGCAGGCCAGCGACGCTCCATCAGTCGCTCGCGCGCCTCGGCTGCATCGGCGCTGCTGCGGATGGTGGCAACAACCTCGTCCACGTTGCTGACCGCGACGGCCAGACCGCACAGAACATGGCTGCGTTCACGTGCTTTCCGCAGTTCGAACGCCGTGCGACGGGCCACGACCTCTTCGCGGAAGCTGATGAAGTAGGTCAGGAAATCACGCAGCGCCAATTGTTCCGGCTTGCCGCCGTTCAGCGCCAGCATGTTGCAGCCAAAGGTTGTCTGCAGCTGGGTAAAGCGGAACAGCTGGTTCAGGACCACCTCGGGCGTGGCGTCGCGCTTCAACTCGACGACGACGCGGACACCGTGGCGGTCGGATTCGTCCTGAACGGTGGCAATGCCTTCGACACGCTTTTCCTTGGCCAGTTCGGCGATGCGTTCGATCAGCGTGGACTTGTTGACCTGATAAGGGATCTCGTCCACGACAATGGCATAGCGATCCTTGCGCGGTTCCTCGATATGGGTCTTGGCGCGGATGATGACGCTGCCGCGCCCTTCCAGATAAGCCTTGCGCGCACCGGACCGGCCAAGGATCGTGGCGCCGGTCGGAAAATCGGGGCCGGGAATGATCTCCAGCAGGCGTTCGGTCGGCAGGTCGGGATCGGCGATCAGTTCCAGCGTGGCATCGATCACCTCGCCCAGGTTGTGGGGCGGGATGTTCGTGGCCATGCCGACGGCGATGCCGCCCGCGCCGTTGACCAGCATGTTCGGAAAGCGCGCCGGCAGGACGGTCGGCTCACGGTCCTTGCCGTCATAGTTGTCCTGGAAATCGACCGTGTCCTTGTCGATGTCCATCAGCAGGAAGTTGGCAGGCTTGTCCATGCGCACTTCGGTATAGCGCATGGCCGCCGCCGGATCGCCGTCCATGCTGCCGAAGTTGCCTTGTCCGTCCAGCAGCGGCAGCGACATCGAGAAATCCTGCGCCATCCGCACCAGCGCATCATAGATCGCACTGTCGCCATGGGGATGGTACTTGCCCATCACGTCGCCGACCGAACGTGCCGATTTGCGATAAGGCTTGTCCGAGGTGTTTCCGCTTTCATCCATCGCATAAAGGATGCGCCGATGCACCGGCTTCAGCCCGTCACGCAAATCGGGGATCGCGCGGCTGACGATGACCGACATGGCATAGTCAAGATACGAGGTCCGCATCTCGGCGCTGATGTCGATCAGCGGTCCGTCGTGATGCATGACCACGCGCGTCCCGGCGCCACCTTCCTCGCCGGTCTCGGGGGTTTCGGGCAGATCGTCTTCTGGGGTGTCGGCCACGGGTATTCCTCAACATCTAGTTGGAATTACCTATAGCCGAGAGGGCGGCGCGGGGCAATCGCACCCCCGCCACCAAGGTCGGGAAAACCACCGTTTTCGGCGCTCAGCCGCGCTTGCGGGCTGCGATCGCCCACAGTCCAGCCAGACCGGCCGACAGGATCGCGTTCCAGCCAGCCATCGAGACGCCAAGGAAGCGCCATGCAACCTCGTCACAGCGAACCACCGGGGCCGCCTGCAGGCGCGTCATCAGGTCCTGCGCGCTCAGCCGTGTCAGATCGCCGACCCCGCCCGAACAATGGGTGGGCCCCTGCCACCATGTCATCTCGACACCGACATGATATAGCGCCAAGCCAGCCGCCGTCAGCGCCGCCAGCATGCCCAAGAGGGCAAGAGCGCGGACATGGCCGGTCACCAGGATCAGCGCGGCCACGGCCATGGCCGCCACATGCGGCCAGCGCTGCAGGATGCAGAGCTCGCAGGGGGCATAGCCAACAGCCTGGAAGCCCAGTGCAGCGGCCAGAAGCAACGCCGATCCGATCCCCGCCGCAAGGGAAAGCGTCCTGCCCGTCACAGGAACCTCACCGCGGCGAAGCCCCCGATCAGGCAGGCCATGAAGACGGTGAAGACAAGCCCCAGCCGCTTTTCAATAAAGTCCCTCACTGGCGGTCCGAACCGCCACAAAAGCGCCGCGACCACGAAGAACCGCCCGGCACGCCCCACGATCGACGTGAGGATGAACAGCGGCAGTGACAGCCCGACTGCTCCGGAAAAGATGGTGATGACCTTGAAGGGGAAGGGGGTCAGCGCCGCGATCAGCACTGCCCAGCCGCCATATTCGGCGAACTGCTGCGTCAGTTCCTGATAGGCCGCCTCCTTGCCATAGGCACTCAGAACCCATTGCCCGATGGATTCCATCAGCACCGCGCCGATCCAGTAACCTAGGAGAGCGCCCAGAACCGATCCGGCAGTGGCGATCAGCGCGATGATCCAGGCCCGTGCCCGTTGCGCCAAGATCATCGGGATCATCAGGACGTCAGGGGGGATCGGAAAGACCGAGCTTTCGACAAAGCTGATCGTGAACAGCGATGTGTCGGCGTGTTTGTGTCCGGCCAGACCCATGGTCCAGTCATAAAGCCTGCGCAGCATCGCGGTCCCTCTTGTGTCCTTCCATTGTTGCATCGTCGGCCGGCCCCTTGGCGTCAAGTCCCGCGACCAAAGATCGCGTCCCTGTGAAGCGGCGCGGAACTGCAATGGCGCAGGCGACGTTTTCCGCCCACGCCTGATCGGGCGGAGCAACGGGCGGAGGATCAGGCATGAAATGGCAGGGACGGCGGGGCAGCAGGAATGTCGAGGATCGGCGCGGCATGGGTGCTGCGGGCGGGTTGGGCATTGCAGGCACGTTGGTGGTGCTGGCTGTCGGGTATTTCTTCGGCATCGACGTGAGACCTCTCGTGCAGGGTATGGATCAGCAGGTCGGCTCGACCGAACTGACGGAGCGCGACGAACAATGGGGCGAGTTCGTGTCGGTCGTGCTGGCCGATACCGAGGAGGTCTGGCAGCCTGTTCTGCGCGATCAGGCAGGCATGGAATATCAGGACCCGACGCTGGTCCTGTTCCGCGGCGCCGTGCAGTCCGCCTGTGGCGGCGCCAGTGCAGCGATGGGGCCGTTTTACTGTCCCGGTGATCAGCGGGTTTATCTGGATACGGACTTCTTCGACCTGATGGCCGACAGGATGGGGGCAGGCGGAGATTTTGCGGCGGCTTATGTCATCGCGCACGAAGTGGGACATCACGTCCAGAACCTGACCGGCACCCTGGGGGCCGTCAACCGCGAGCGGGGAAACCTGCCCGAGGTGCAGTCGAACCAGCTGTCCGTGGCGACCGAACTGCAGGCTGACTGTTATGCTGGCATCTGGGCACGGCAGGCGCAGGAACGCTTCGGCACGCTGGACGTTGGTGATCTGGAAGAGGCGATGCGTGCGGCAGAGGCTGTGGGCGACGATGTGATCCAAGCCGATGCGGGTCGGACTCCCGTTCCCGACAGCTTCACCCATGGATCGGCCGCTCAGCGTCAGGAATGGTTGATGCGCGGCTTCGACTCGGGCGACATGAGACAATGTGACACATTCGGAAGCGGCGAACTGTGACCCAATTCTGTAATGACGATGGGAGAACAAGATGACCACGATACTGACATTGCTTGGATTGCTGACGGCCTTTGCAATTACGCTGAAACTTGGCGCGCCAAAGCCGCGCCTCGTACCGGTCCGCCAGAACAGGCGCTGAACCTTATCGCGGAACCCTTGGTGCACGTCCGCTGTCAAGGGTCGCCCAGTCAGGCCACAAACCCAGCTTTTCCAAGGCAACCAGCACCAGCCCCGCGGCAACGATGCTCAGAACCAGCTTGACCATCCTGGCACTGGGCGGCCGGCGCGCCCATTTCGCGGCACGCAGCAGCCAGATCATGTTGTTCATCGCGCGCCTCGCCTGTTAAGTCCTGTTGCGAATCGAACCAGACGCCGCGACGAAACTCAAGAGCCAGCCTTTGCCCCATCACCAGGACAGTCGAAACCTGCCGTACAGCGCGCGCCAGATGTATGATCTGGTGGCCGACATCGAAAGCTATCCGCAGTTCCTGCCATGGAACAGCGCGGCCCGCATCCGTTCCCGCGAGACCCGCAGCGATGGAGCCGAGGAGATTGCGGCCGATCTGGTCATCAGCTTCAAGGTCTTTCGCGAGCGCTTTGGCAGCCGTGTCGTTCTGTGGCCCGAGGATGATCAGGGTCGGCTCAAGATCGATACCGAATATCTCGATGGGCCTTTCCGCTACATGCGCAGCGGATGGACCTTCTGCGACCGAGCCGGGGGTGGTTGCCATGTCGAATTCTTTGTCGATTTCGAGTTCAAGAACATGATCCTGCAGCGTCTGATCGGGGTCGTCTTTCACGAGGCCATGTCCCGCATCGTCCGCGCCTTCGAGGATCGGGCCCGAAAGCTCTATTCCACCACCTGAAGCCGTGTTGGCCGGTCAAACGAAAAAGCCGCCCCGAAGGGCGGCTTTTGTTCAGGTCAGCGCTGCCTTCAACGCTTCCGCCTTGTCGACCTGCTCCCAGCTGAAGGCCGTGGCGCCGTTCAGCGCGTAGGGGTCGCGCCCGAAATGGCCATAGCTGGCCGTCGGCCTGTAGATGGGGTGCAGCAGGTTCAATTCGTTGATGATGGCAAAGGGCCGAAGGTCGAACACCTCCCTCACGACATCGACGATCCGTTCCACCGGCACTGTTTCAGTCCCAAAGCAGTTCAGGCTGATCGAAGTGGGCTCCGCCACGCCGATGGCATAGCTGACTTGGATCTCGCACCGGCTGGCGAGTCCGGCCGCAACGATGTTCTTGGCCACCCAGCGGCCTGCATAGGCGGCCGAACGGTCGACCTTGGACGGATCCTTGCCCGAGAACGCACCGCCGCCGTGGCGCGCCATGCCGCCATAGCTGTCGACGATGATCTTGCGCCCCGTCAGTCCGCAATCGCCCACCGGACCTCCGATCACGAACTTGCCCGTCGGATTGATGAAGAACTTGGTATTCTCCGACAGCCATTCGGCAGGCAGGACCTGCTTGATGATCTCTTCGATGAACGCCTCTCTCAGGTCGGCCAGTGCGATTTCGGGATTGTGCTGCGTCGAAAGGACAACCGCGTCGATACCCTGGGGCCGGCCATCGGAACCATAACGCAGGGTGATATGCGACTTGGCATCAGGACGCAGCCATGGCAGCGTTCCGTCGCGTCGCACCTTCGACTGCCGTTCGACC
>NZ_JBKGUN010000278.1:0-12119 GCF_046462195.1 Paracoccus sp. (in: a-proteobacteria)
TCGAATGACATGGCCGAGGCTGAAACCGAGATGCCGCGATCCTGCTCCATCTTCATGAAGTCCGACCGCGTGCGCCGCGCCTCGCCCTTGGCGCGCACCTGCCCGGCCATCTGGATGGCGCCGCCATACAGCAGGAATTTCTCGGTCAGCGTGGTCTTGCCGGCGTCGGGATGCGAGATGATCGCAAAGGTCCGACGGCGGGCAATCTCGGGCGGAAGTTCAGGGCGATTGGTCATGCACGCGGCTTTAACGCGCCGCCGGGCGCAAGGCAATCTCCGCCGATGCGGGCGGGACCGGTTCAATTGTCGGTAACCTCGGGTTGCAGGCGGGGCAACTTGGCGGAACATGTCCCGATGCAAAGGAGCGACATGACCATGGACGGATCATTGAACCAGTTGCTGCGCCTGCTGGCGAACCGTGGTCTGGAATGGCTGCGGCAAAAGATCATGGACCTGCCCGACCCTTGTCCGCCCGATCACCCCGATCTGGCCGGGCTGGTTCTGGCGGCAAGGGTGGCACCGATCCTGAGCGGCTTGCGCGGCCGCATCTCGCCGCTCGAGGTGATCGTCCTGCGCCGCCTGACGCCGGAGGCGATCCGCAGCGGTCTGCTCCGCGTGCTTGACGGGTCGCGCAGTTCCCTGGATCTGGATCTGGTTCAGGCCGGCGGGCTGATGATGCAGGATGATCCCTTGTGGCAACTGGCCGGCGTGACTCTGGCCGAGGATGACGACCTGCCGCTGCAGTCACGCCTTGCCTTCCGCAAGGATCCCGACCTCATCCGTCAGGCCGAGGTATATCTCACCGCGCCGCCCGATCCGTTCATGATCGGTCCCGACCATGTCGCCCGTTTCGCGCAGATGCTGATGCTGTTGTATCATTTTGGCGCCCGCCGCCCCGCTCTGTCCGGACCAAGGGCATTCACGGCCATTCATCACCACCTGATGATCCTGCAGCGCTGGAGCCAGGCCTCGACCTGCACCGCCTCCAAGGCGCAGGTGATCCTCTGCCTGCGCCTGATCGACCCGGATCACGAACTGGGTGAAATGCTGTCGGACCTGATCCAGACACAGCGCCCGGACGGTTCTTTTCCTGCGCGCACGGGATTTTCGACACAGGATCAGGATTTTGCCGCGGCGGTGCTGCCGACCGCGCTGGCGGTGACGGCCCTGCACATGGTGGCGTACCGCCGGTGGCAGGGGCCGGCCCCCGTCTGGCTCGACCCCCAGCCCCTGCAGGCCACGCTGCGAATCCTGACGGCCCGCCTGATCACCGCGCTGCCCGACCCCGTTCCCTCGGCGCAGGCACTGTTCTTGGCGGCCACCCTTGGGCGGGCCACGGGCGAGGACTGGTTCCGGCGCCTTTCACCCCTGAAGGTGGCCGGACCACGGCAGCTGGCCCGATTGGCGCGCCTGTGTTTCCGCGATCCCGTGTCGGCGCGGCAACTGCGCCAATGGCTGCATCTGGATCGCCGTGACCTGATGCGTCTGCCCGGAGTGTCAGGAGTCGAGGCAAGGTGGCTGTGGGGCAAGCCTGTCCTGATCGGCGACCCTCCGCCTGAGGCATTGCTGGCCCTTTGGGACAAGGCTGCCCGGTCAGGCGATGTCCGGAGCTTCATGGCCCTGGCCGCCACTGCCCTGCACCATCAACCGGGACCGACCACGCCTGCCATCCGCGCCATGACCCGGCGCCTTGCGGCAGAAGCGCTGGCGGCGGACGTGTCCTCGGCCGCAGGCCTTTGTGCGCATCTGGACCGCATGACCTTGCTGGTCGCCCTGTTCGAGACGGTCGAGCCCGTGGCTGCAGCCGCCTAGAACAATCCCTCGACCTGACCCTGGTCATCCAGGCCGATCACCTCGGCGGCCGGATGCCGGGGAAGGCCCGGCATGGTCATGATCTGCCCGCAGATCGCCACCACAAAGCCCGCACCCGCGTTCAGCCGCACCTCCCGAACAGAAATCACGTGACCATCGGGTGCGCCGCGCAGGTCGGGATTGGTCGAGAAGCTGTACTGCGTCTTGGCAATGCAGACCGGCATGCGGCCGTGTCCCGCCTTCTCCCAAGCGGCCAGTTGATCGCGGATGCCCGGTCCGGCCTCGACCATGGCGGCACGGTGGATCCGGGTGCAGATCGTCTCGATCTTTTGCCAAAGCGGCATTTCATCCGGATAAAGAGTTCGAAAATCCGCCATGCCGTCTTCGGCCAGTTCCACAACGGCCCGCGCCAGATCCTCGGCCCCCGCCCCGCCTTCGGCCCAGTGCCGCGCGGGAATGGCCAGAACACTGCGATCCGTGCAATAGCGCAGAAGGGCCGCGATCTCCGCCTCGGTGTCGCCGGCGAAATGGTTGAGGGCGACGACCACGGGCAGGCCAAAGCTGCGAATGTTCTCGATGTGCCGGCCCAGATTGGCGCAACCTTCGGTGACGGCGGCGACATTCTCGATCCCGAGATCGGCCTTGGCCACACCGCCATTCATCTTGAGCGCCCGTACCGTCGCCACCAGCACCACGGCCGACGGTGCCAGACCCGCGAGCCGGCACTTGATGTTCAGGAACTTTTCGGCGCCCAGATCGGCCCCAAAGCCTGCCTCGGTGACGACATAATCGGACATCCGGAGCGCCGCCTTGGTCGCGATGACGCTGTTGCATCCATGGGCGATATTGGCAAACGGGCCCCCGTGAACCAGCGCGGGATTGTTTTCCAGCGTCTGGACCAGGTTCGGCTGCAGTGCGTCCTTCAGCAGCACGGTCATGGCACCATCGGCCTTGAGATCGCGCGCCGTCACCGGCTGCAGGGCGCGGGTATAACCCACGACGATCCGGGCCAGCCGATCCTGCAGATCGGCCAGGTCGCGCGCCAGGCACAGGATCGCCATCACCTCGGACGCGACCGTGATGTCAAAGCCCGTTTGCCGCGGAAACCCGTTCCCGGGGCCGCCCAGCCCAAGGGCCATGTCCCGCAGCGCCCGGTCGTTCATGTCCATGACGCGCCGCCATGTGACGCGCCGGGCGTCGATATCCAGCGTGTTGCCCCAATGGATATGGTTGTCGATCATCGCGGCCAGCAGATTGTGGGCCGCGGTGATGGCATGGAAGTCACCCGTGAAGTGAAGGTTCATGTCCTCCATCGGGACGATCTGCGCATGCCCGCCGCCCGCCGCGCCCCCCTTCATGCCGAAGTTCGGGCCGAGGCTTGCCTCGCGGATGCAGATGGTCGCGCGCTTGCCGATGCGGTTCAGCGCGTCGCCCAGACCCACCGTCGTGGTTGTCTTGCCCTCGCCGGCCGGGGTCGGATTGATGGCAGTTACCAGGATCAGCCGGCCTTGCGGACGCCCCTCCAGATCGGCGATGGCCTGATGGGTGATCTTGGCTTTGTCATGCCCGTAAGGAAGGATCTGGTCGGTTGTCAGGCCGAGGCGTGACGTGATATCCGCGATGGGCCGCTTGCTTGCAGCGCGCGCGATCTGGAGGTCTGTCTGCATTGCGTTACCGGACCACCATCACCGAAACAGGGGAATGCCGCACCACCGCATTGGCGTCACGGCTGACCAGGATGCTGCGCAATTCATCCGGCTTGTCGCTGGCCATCACGATCAGATCGGCACCGTACTTGCGGGCGGCATTGAGGATGGTTTCGGCGACATGTCCATGACCAACATGGATGGAGACCCGGTCCGCATCCGGAAAGTGCTGGCTGGCAAAGCGGTCCAGTCCCTCCTTCGTGGCTTGCAGGACCTTCTGCTCGTACCCCTTGGGGAGAAAGGTGGCGACCATCGAGCTGCCAAAGTCATGCACGATCGCCAGCAGGTGGATCCTGCCCGCATCCCCCGCCAGCCGCTTGGCGACTGGCAGGGCCCTTTCCCAGCTTTCCGGGTGCTGCAGGTCGATCGGCAAGAGGACATTGTCATGCATGGCGGGGATCCTTGCGGGTTCGGACGCTCGGGGCGGATGCCGCGCGACGACGCTGCGCCCAGATCACCAAGGCCAGCAGCAGAAAGGCCGGAATATAGATCCAGTAGCGCGAAGGCGTTTGGGTGGGCGCATTGACGGCCAGAACCGTCTGATCCCAGTCCAGCCCCGCAGCCTGTGCGGGACTGTCAAAGGCCACGTTGTCGATCAGCACCCGATCCCCGTCCTGCACCAGTTCGATCCCGGCAGCGGCCAGGCGATCTTCGCCGGTCTCGCCTTCGGGAACCGGCAGCAGGGCCGTGAACTCGACGGCGCTGCCGATGTCGTTCAGGCCCGCGATGCGGAGGCGCAGCCCGTCGCCAACCTCGCTCTCCTCCAGCGCCTGCACGAATTCCGTGCCGGGACGTTCCTCGAACGGCGGAAAGACATAGCCCCAGAAAAAGCCGGGACGGAAGATGGTGAAGGCGATCAGCGCCAGCAGCGCCGTTTCCCACAGGCGGCTGCGCACCAGGAACCATCCCTGCGTGGCTGCAGCGAACAGCAGCATGGCGATCGTGGCCGTGACAAAGACAAAGACACCCTGCACCCAGCCCACGTCGATCAGCAGCAGGTCCGTGTTGAAGATGAAGAGAAAGGGCAGCGCTGCCGTCCGCAGGCTGTAGCCGAAGGCGACGACACCGGTGCGGATCGGGTCGCCCCCGGACACGGCGGCGGCGGCGAACGAAGCAAGCCCCACCGGCGGCGTCACGTCGGCCATGATCCCGAAGTAGAACACAAAGAGGTGCACGGCGATCAGGGGAACGATCAGCCCGTTCTGCTGCCCGAGCGTCACGATGACAGGGGCCAGCAGCGCCGAGACGACGATATAGTTCGCGGTGGTCGGCAGACCCATCCCCAGGATCAGCGACAGGAATGCCGTCAGTCCCAGGATGGCCAGCAGGTTGCCGCCCGACAGGACCTCGACCACGTCGGCCAGGGCCGAACCCACCCCTGTCTGGCTGACCGCGCCCACGATGATGCCAGCGGTGGCCGTGGCGATGCCGATCCCGATCATGTTGCGCGCACCGCTGATCAGGCCGTCGACCAGATCATCCACGCCCGACCTCAGGGCGCGCCCCGTGCGGGTGTTGCCGGTCCGGTCCTCTCCGCGCATCCAGACCATCAACGGGCGCTGCGTCACCAGGATGAAGATCATGTAGGCCGTCGCCCAGAAGGCCGACAGGCCCGGCGACAGGCGGTCCACCATCAGCGCCCAGACCAGCACCACGACAGGCAGGATATAATGCAGCCCCGACCGCACGGTTGGCCCGGGCAGCGGCAGCGCCGTCACTGGCGCGTTGGGATCGTCCAGCTGCAGCGGTTCTTCCCTGGAGGCGACCCAGACCAGACCGACATAAGCCGCCGTCAGCAGGCCAAAGACGACATAAGGGGCGTTGCTTCCAAAGGCAGGGCGGATCCAGCCCATCCCGTAATAAACCAGCAGCGACAGGGCGCAGACACCCGCGATGATAAAGGCCCCCGTCAACAGGCGGCGCAGGATCGGCGGCGGGGTGTAGGAACGCGGCAGCCCTTCCATCCCGGCCTTCATTGCCTCCAGATGGACGATATAGACCAGCGCGATATAACTGATCGTGGCGGGCAGGAACGCGTGGCGCACCACGTCGAAATACGGAATGCCCACATATTCCACCATCAGGAAGGCGGCCGCCCCCATGACCGGCGGCATGATCTGCCCGTTCACCGAGGACGCGACCTCGACCGCGCCGGCCTTTTCGGAGCTGAAGCCGACCTTCTTCATCAGGGGAATGGTAAAGGTGCCGGTTGTCACGACATTGGCGATGGACGAGCCCGAGATCAGGCCGGTCATCGCGCTGCTGACCACTGCGGCCTTGGCCGGTCCGCCCCGCAGATGCCCCATCAGCGAGAAAGCGACCTGGATGAAGTAGTTGCCGGCACCGGCCTTGTCCAGCAGCGCACCGAACAGCACGAACAGGAAGACGAAGCTGGTGGACACGCCCAGCGCGATGCCGAAAACGCCCTCCGTCGTGATCCACTGATGATTGGCCACCTCGGCCAGCGAATTGCCGCGGTGCGCGATGATCGACGGCATGTAGGGGCCAAGAAACGTATAGACCAAGAACACCGTCGCCACGATCATCAGCGCGGGTCCCAAGCTGCGGCGCGTCGCCTCCAGCAGCAGCAGGATGCCCAAAACCGCCACGATCAGGTCGGTGGTGATCGGCGCACCGACACGACGGCCCAGTGCATCGCTGTTGACGAACACGTACATTGTGACCGCAACGCCAAGGGCCGCCAGCGCCCATTCCCATGGTGGCACCCGCGTCTTTGGGCTGCCCAGCAGGACTGCTCCGATGACTCCTGCGCCCGACAGCGCAATCCACCACAGCGGCATGCTGGACGGCGCCCCATAGATGAACAGGCCCGACAGGATCAGCGGCACCGCCACCCCAAGCACCAACTGGAACGGAGAACGCTCGGCCGGATAGGCCATGAAGGCCAAGAACAGCGCAAAGGCCAGGTGCACCGCACGGGCATCGGTTGCGCTGATGATGGCGACATTCAGCATGAAGGGCAGCGGAGAGGCGATCCACAGCTGGAACAGCGACCAGCACAACGCGACGCCCAGGATCAGCTTGCCCACGAGGCCGGGCGGCGTCCGCGCGCCCGTGTCGGATGAGGCGACCAGTTCGTCCAGCTCTTCAGGGGTCAGATCACCCCGGCCTGCGGCCTGCAACTCGACCGCGCTGGCCTGTTGCTGGTGACGGTCCCCGGTCTTGTCGCTGTCGCTCATCACGGCACCCCCTGCGATGCATGTCATTCTGATTGATTCATGATGAAGGGGCGGCCCGAAGGACCGCCCCGATCAGTGCCGGATCACTCGATCCAGCCCTGTTCGCGGTAATAGCGTTCCGCGCCGGGATGCAAGGGCGCGCTGTTGCCGTCCGAGATCATCTCTTCGGGTTCCAGGGTGGCGAAGGCCGGATGCAGGCCCTTGAAGCGGTCGAAGTTGTCGAAGACCGCCTTCACGACCTGATACACGGTTTCCTCGGGCACGGCGGCCGACGTGACAAAGGTCGCCTTGACACCGAAGGTTTCGGTATCCTCGTCGTTGTTGGCATACATGCCGCCGGGGATGGTGACCTTCGAGTAATAGGGGTGTTCCTCGACCAGCTGGTCGATCGACTCTCCCGCAACGGTCACCAGACGTGCCTCCACGGTCGAGGTTGCTTCCTGGATCGAGCCGTTGGGATGGCCGACGGTATAGGTGATCGCGTCGACCTGGTTGTCGCCCAGCGCGGCCGACTGCTCGGCCGGACGCAGTTCGGACGTCAGCGCGAAGTCGGACATAGACATGCCCATTGCTTCCAGAACGACCTCGAAGGTCCCGCGAGATCCGGAGCCGGGGTTGCCGACGTTCACGCGCTTGCCCTTGAGATCCTCGAAGTTGGTCACGTCGCTGTCGGCGCGGGCAACGACAGTGAAAGGCTCGGGATGAACGGCAAAGACCGCGCGCAGGTCCTCGAACGCGTCGCCTTCGTAATCCGAGCTGCCGTTATAGGCGTGATACTGCCAGTCCGACTGGGCCACGCCCATGGTCATGCCGCCGGACTTGATCTGGTTGATGTTGTCGATCGAGCCGCCGGTGGCGGGCGCGGTGCAGCGCAGGCCGGTTTCGGCCGTTTCACGGTTCACGAGGCGGCAGATCGACTGGCCCACGACGTAGTAGACGCCGGTCTGGCCGCCCGTGCCGATGGTGATGAACTGTTCCTGCTGAGCCAGAACGGGGCTTGCGGCCAAAGCGAAGACGCTTCCCATCAGGATCGGTTTGAGTTTGCTCATGCTGCTTCTCCCTTGGTTTTTCCCGCCCAAAGCATGCGTGGCATCCATTAAGCAAGATCACGGCAACGTTAGTGCCGTCGGGCGGAATGAACAATCCCTGTCGGTCGGCCGGTTCCGCATGACCGCCGCCCCTGTGCCCCGAAACCAAGTGGGCAATGCCACGATTGCGGCCGGATTTCAGCCCATCTGTGCGGCAACGGCACAGCGCAGTTCGGGCAAAAGTTCTGCTTCGAACCAAGGGTTGCTACGCAGCCAGCCCGTGTTGCGCCAGCTGGGATGGGGCAGCGGAAAAACAGTGGGGGCATGATCGCGCCAGTTTCTCACGGTCTGGGTCATGTTTCTGGCCCCAAGGTGCCAGCGCATCGCGTGCCCGCCCACCAGCAGCGTCAGGCGCGGTTTCAGCATGCCCATGACGCGGTCGCGCCAGGTCGACGCACAGATCGGGGGCGGCGGCAGGTCCGATCCCTTGCTGTCATAGCCCGGAAAGCAGAAGGCCATCGGCACGATCGCCACGCGGTCAAGGTCATAGAACTGCGCGTCCGATACACCCATCCATTCGCGCAACCGCTGACCCGAGCGGTCCGTGAAAGGGCGACCGCTTTCGTGAACCCGGGCGCCGGGCGCCTGCCCCACAATCAGGAGGCGCGCGCCGGGACGGAACCAGGCCACGGGGCGGGGGGAATGACGGGTGGCGGTGGCCGCAAAGCGGCCGGCGCAAAGGCGACAGGCGCCGATCTGATGGGCAAGGTCTGACATTCCTGTCACTTAGTCTAAAAATGGCACCAAAGAAGACTGGCCCCCACCATTTTGTCACCGCAAATGTGCAAGACTGGACAGCATGCCTTGTCCAACCTAAAGTTGTGTGGTGCAGTCGAGGCCCCTGCATGGCATGCCTCGTGACCCTTATCCTGGTAACCCATGAGCAATGCTTGAATTCGACAACGTGTCCAAGTCGTTCTGGACAGGAAAGCAGCACAAGATCATCCTCGACCGCGCTTCGTTCCGTGTCGAGCTGGGGCAATCCCTTGGGATTCTGGCCCCCAATGGCACGGGCAAGACGACGCTGGTCAACATGATGTGCGGCCTGGAGAAGCCGGACGAGGGTCGCATCAGGCGCGATTGCCGGATCTCGTTCCCGCTGGGTTTCATGGGCGGCTTGATCGCCAAGCATACGGCCAACGAGAACGCGCGTTATATCGCGCGCATCTACGGGCTGGATCCCGATTACGTGTCCGCCTTCACGCGCTGGCTGTGCGACATCGCGGAGTATTTCGACATGCCGGTGGGCACGTTCTCCAGCGGCATGCGGCAGCGGTTCACCTTTTCGCTGCTGCTGGCGCTGGATTTCGACATCTACCTGATCGACGAGGGCATGCCCCAGACGACCGATGTCGAATTCAACCGCAAGGCAGGGCGCGTCCTTTTCGACCGGCTGAAAACGGCCACCACCGTGATCGTGTCCCACCAGCCCAAGACGATTGAAAAGTTCTGCAACCGCGCGGCGATCCTGCGGGACGGCCGGCTCTACATGTTCGAGACACTGGACGAGGCGAAGCAGTATTATGACTACACTTCCTAAGGCCCGCCGTTATCACGCCTCGGTTTCGGAATCCGTGACGCCGGCCAAGGCTGCGCCCGGAGAAAGCCCGCCTGCCGACCCGACACCCGCCGTCAGGCTGGAGGTGATGCGCAAGAAGAGCGAACCTGCCCCTGATCCGGCCTCCGATCCGGCCACTGCGGCAACCGCGGAACAGGCGCGCATGGAGCGTTTCATGACGACAGAACCGGTGGAGGACGGCTTTGCCGGTTTCAGTCTGCACCGTCCTGCGCCTGACACGGCACCCCCGGCATCGACGCAGCCGGACCCGGATCTCGAGGCGAAACTGACGGCGATCCGGGCCGAAAAGCTGTCCGAGCGACAACTCCGCATCGCGCGCCGCATCGCCGCCCTGCACAAGATCGAGGCAGCCTCCAGCGAGGAAGCCGTTCTGCGCCTGCGGGAGCGCGGCATCGACCCGTCGCATCGCAATGCGGTGGGCAGCATCCTGTCGTCGGAAGGCAACCGCGCACAAAAGGCGCCAGCGGCCAATGCCCCTGCGGTTCGCCGTCCCGTTGTGCCGTCAATCGTGCCCGATCCCCTGCCCGCGCAGCGCCCGTCCCTGCCCTCGCGCGAGGATCTGACCGAGGAAAAGCGCGCCGCTGAAATCTATCGCATCCAGCGTGATCTGGCCCGCCGCCGCCGCCGCCGCATGGGCATGCTGGCCCTGCGCCTGCTGGCCTTTGTTCTTGTGCCTACCGTGCTGGTGGGTTGGTATTACGGGCGCGTGGCCACGCCTCTTTATGCCACGTTCACGCAGTTCCAGATCCAGTCGGCCGAGGGAGGATCGTCGTCTGGCGGCCTCGGCGGCCTTCTAGGCAGCGGCGGGCTCGGGATGAACTCGGACGCTGTGGCCGTGCAAAGCTATCTGACGTCGCGCGATGCGATGCTGCGGCTGGACCGTGACCAGGGCTTCAGGCGCGCGTATCAGGACCCGTCGGTCGACCCGATCAAGCGCCTTGCGCCGGATGCGACGAATGAGGCAACCTATACCTTGTACGAGAAATCGGTCAAGATCGGCTATGACCCGACGGAAGGCGTCCTCAACATGGAGGTCATCGCGCCCGACCCCCGGCAGAGCGAACAGTTCTCTCGGGCACTGATCTCCTATGCCGAGGAGCAAGTCGACGCGATGACGGGGCGACTGCGATCGGACCAGATGGACGGCGCCATCGGGACCTATGAAGATGCCGAGGCCAAGATGCTGGCGGCGCAGATGCGTGTGCAGGATCTGCAGCAGCGCCTGGGGGTGCTGGACCCGATCGCGGAAAGCTCGGTCGTCATGGGTCAGGTGTCGCAGCTCGAAGGCCAGCTGACGGCCAAGCAACTGGAGCTGGGTCAGCTTCTGGCCGTTGCCGCCCCGGTGCAAAGCCGCGTGGACGCCGTTCGCGGCGATATCAACCGGCTGCGGGAACTGATTGCCGAAACACGGATGGAACTGACCGAAGGCAGCAGCACGCGGGGCTCGCTTGCGGTCATCGGCGGCGAGCTGCGCGTGGCCGAGGCCGAACTGGCCGTCCGCCAGGAACTGCTGGCCGCCGCGGCCGGCCAGATGGAAATGGCCCGGATCGAGGCCAACAAGCAGGTCCGCTATCTGTCGCTGTCGGTTTCGCCCATTCCGCCGGACGAGGCGACCTATCCCAAGGCGTTCCAGAATACGCTGGTGGCATTCCTCGTCTTTTCAGGTATCTATCTGATGCTGTCGCTGACGGCCTCCATCCTACGCGAACAGGTATCGACATGACCCAACACAGGCACATCTCCATCGGCTCCCTCACCTGCGGAAACGATCTTCCGCTGACCGTGATCGCGGGCCCTTGCCAGCTGGAATCCCTGGAGCACGCGCTGATGATCGCGGAAGCCATGGCCAAGGCCTGTGCGGACGCCGGTGCCAGCTTTGTCTTCAAGGCCAGTTATGACAAGGCCAACCGCACCTCGCTGTCAGGCCGTCGGGGCCTGGGCATCGACGAAGGGCTGCAGATCCTCGCGACCGTCCGCGAGCGCATCGGCTGCCCCGTCCTGACCGACATCCATGATGCCGAACAGGCCGCTCGCGCGGCCGAGATGGTCGATATCATCCAGATTCCGGCCTTTCTGTGCCGCCAAACGGATCTGCTGTTGGCTGCAGGCCGCACCGGGGCGGTGGTCAACATCAAGAAGGGCCAGTTCCTAGCGCCGTGGGACATGCCCAATGTCGCCGACAAGGTGGCATCGACGGGAAACCAGAACATCCTGCTGACCGAGCGAGGGACCAGCTTCGGCTATAACACCCTCGTCGCGGACATGCGCGCCCTGCCGATCATGGCGCGTACCGGCTATCCAGTCATCATGGACGCGACCCATTCCGTGCAACAACCGGGTGGACAGGGCGGGTCGTCGGGCGGGCAGCGCGAATTCGCGCCTGTCATGGCTCGTGCCGCCGTGGCGCTTGGCGTGGCAGGAGTTTTCATCGAAACGCACGAGGACCCGGACCGCGCACCTTCGGACGGACCCAACATGATTCCGTTGGACCAGATGCCGCGCCTCATCGCCTCCCTGATGCGCTTCGACCACCTTGCAAAAGAAGACCCATTGTCCGCCTGAGGCCGCCGATACCTATCGGATCACCCTGCCCTGAAGCGGAGCGTTCCACTGAGGCCACGCGCTGCACCGGTGCCCGGCATGCGCCCTGGGATCTCTCGGCTGCCTAACATGATGGGCGACAAGCCAGAGCGTCAGAAATTCAGACGCCATCGCATCGGCGACTTCCACATCGA
>NZ_JBKGUN010000279.1:0-18841 GCF_046462195.1 Paracoccus sp. (in: a-proteobacteria)
GGCTGTTCCACGCCTCGACCAGATCGCGGGTGTCAAGCCTGCCAGAGATCAGGTCGCGCTCCAGATCAAAGCGCAGCATGATGTGCAGGTTGTACTGGATTTCATCCGCCTCTGTCCGGATAAAGCCCGGCGTGACGCGGTTCACGGTGGCATAGAACGCATCGGGATCGCTGATGTTCAGCCCGTCGAAGGCTTCGTCCATGCGGGTGAACAGCCAGCCGGCAAAGGCGCGGCCTCGGCCCATCTGGTTTTCATAGATGCGGCTCTGGCTTTCGTGAACGCCCATCGAAACGCCCCGGCCCAGGGGCGTGAAAGCGTAATCGGGATCGATGCCCTGTTCATAGCTGGAATGGCCGACCTCGTGGATGGTCGAATAAAGACAGTTGAACGGGTCCGTCTCGACCACGCGCGTGGTGATGCGGCTGTCCTGCCAGCGGCCGCTGCTGAAGGGATGGACAGCCAGATCGATCCGGCCGCGCGTCCAGTCATAACCAAAGGCCGTGGCGCAGGTTCGTGCCAGACGCAACTGGGTTTCCTGCGGAAAATGGCCCGACAGCGCCTGCGGCTGCCGGTCCGCGCCCAGCACGTCCTCGCGCAGTGCCACCAGCCGGGGCCGCATGGCGTCGAACAGGGACGCGATCTTCGCGCCGGTCATGCCGGGCTCGTAATCGTCCAGCAGCGCGTCATACAGGTCACCGCCATCGGCCAGGGAGGCGGCCTCTTCGCGCTTGAGCATCAGGACCTGGTCCAGCGTCGGCAGGAAATCCTCGGGTGCGTCCTTGGCCCGGGCCTCGGCCCAGATGCCCTGTGCCAGCGAGGTCAGGCGCGCCAGTTCCGACGCCAGGCGCGCGGGCACGCGGCTGGTGCGTGCAAAATCGCGGGCGATCAGCTGTACCGCGCGCTGGTCGGCAGGCGTCTGCGGATCGGCCGCTTCAAGCCATTCTCCAATGCGCGGGTCGATGCGGCGCTCGTGCAGGACTTCCTCCATCGCACCCATTTCCTCGGCGCGCTGTTCGGCGGCGCCGCGCGGCATCACCGTTTCCTGATCCCAACCCAAACGCTCGGCCACCGAGGACAGGGCTTCGGTCTGGCGCTGAAAGGCCAGCAGATCGGTCAGTGCACTCATCGCTTGGCTCCGCGGATCGAGGTTTCAACAGGGTAGCGTGCGTGATGACGTGCCCGCAGGATCAGACAGAACAGGATGACCGCCCCCAACTGGTGCGTCAGCGCCAGATCCAGTGGCGAGGCGTGGATCACGTTCATGATGCCCAGCCCGATCTGCGCCGCCACCGCCACAATCATCACGGTAAAGGCGCCACGCGTGACCGGATGGGGCGAGCGGCGCGCGCGCAGCCAGACGACCACGGCAAAGATCGCCAGCAGATATCCGGTCATGCGGTGGATGATCTGCACCAGCGCCGGGTTCTCGAAGAAGTTGCGCCAGCCCAGCGTCCCGTCCCAGATGGCGGACGGGATCCACTCGCCGCCCATGGTGGGCCAGCCGGTATACATGCGGCCCGCGTCGATCCCGGCGACCAGCGCGCCCAGCAGAATCTGCAGGAAGGTCAGGTGCAAAAGGCCCGTGGACATCGAAAACAGCTTGGCCTCGCCCGCGCGGCGCGCGCGCAGCAGTTCGGCTTCGGTGCGCGACAGCTGCAGGACATACCAGGCGATCAGGCCCAGGATCACAAAGGCAATGCCCAGATGCGTCGCCAGCCGATAGGAGGCAACGCGGGTCATCCCCTCGACCAGGCCTGAACTGACCATCCACCAGCCGATCGCGCCCTGCAGCCCGCCCAGTGCACCCAAGACCAGAAGACGCGGCGCCCAGCCGGCCGGCAGCCGCTTGGTCAGCCAGAAGAACAGAAAGCCCGCAGCCCAGACCAGACCAACAAGGCGGCCCAGCAGGCGGTGGCCCCATTCCCACCAATAGATCTGCTTGAATTCGGCCAGGGACATGCCCCGGTTGACTTCCTGATACTGCGGGATCTGGCGATAAGCGTCGAATTCACCCTGCCAGTCGGCCGCGTTCATCGGCGGGATGGCGCCCGTCACCGGCGCCCATTCCGTGATCGACAGGCCCGACCCCGTCAGGCGCGTGGCGCCGCCCACGACGATCATCGCCAGAACCATCGCGAACAGCACCATCAGCCAGATCTTGATCGCGCGCCGGGCGCCCTTGGGGCGGCTGTCGATCATGCCGGTGGTCTGGACGGGGCGGGCTGCGGTCGGGTCCGAGACTTCCTGGAAGACAGGTCGCTTGGCCATCGCGGGGCTCCTTTCGGGCGGAGGTTAGGGGGCGCCTAGCGGCGGGTCAACTGCCGCAGCATGCCGTGCAGGATGCGGACATCGCCCCGCGTCAACGCGAGCCGCGCCCACATGTTGCGCAGGTTCAGCCGCATCGAAGCGGCCTTTGTTTCGGGAAAGAAGAAGCCGGCCTCGACCAGCTTTTCATCGTAATGATCGCCCAGCCGTTCGATCTCGACCCGGTCGGCCGGTTCCTCTGCCTCGCTGCGGCGGGCGTGGGGGGCAGGTTCCGGCGGCAGGATCTCGCGCCCATACTCGTAGCCCATCAGCAGCACGGCCTGCGCCAGGTTCAGCGACGGAAAGTCCGGGTTCACCGGCACCGTCACGATGGCATTGGCACGCGCAATGTCGTCGTTTTCAAGACCGGTCCGTTCGGGCCCGAAGATGATCGCGCTGCGTCCCGGACGCGCCCGCGCCTCGGTCATGGCGGTGGCGGGCGTATAGACCGGCTTGGTCAGCTCGCGTCCGCGCGCGGTAGTGGCATAAGCGTATTCCACCCCCTCCATCGCATCGGCCAGCGTCGGATAAACCTTGGCCTGGTCCAGCACCCGGCCCGCCGCGCCCGAGGCCATGGCGACGGCCTTGGGGTTGGGCCAACCATCGCGCGGATCGACCAGCCGCATCTCGGTCAGGCCGAAATTCAGCATGGCGCGCGCGGCGGCGCCGATGTTTTCGCCCATCTGGGGGCGAACCAGGATGATGACGGGTTCACGTTCGAATTGCATGATCGTCGCATTAGTCCGTCTGGCGGCGGCGGGCAAGCTGCGCTATCTGCGACAAAAGGAGACGCGCCATGACCGATGCCCCGCAACTCTATCTGATGACCCCCGCCGGTGCGCAGGCCTCGGCGCTGGCGCCGATGCTGGCCGAGGTGATGGACCGCTTTGCTCCCGCCTGCCTGCGCATCCGCGGCGGCGCCGAGGAGGACGAGCTCGGCCGTCTGGCCGATCTGGCGCGCGAGATCGCGCATGCTCGCGACGTGGCCGTCGTCATCGACGACCATATCAAGCTGGCGCAGCGCCACGGGCTGGACGGGGTTCACCTGACCGATGGCGCCCGCAGCGTCCGTTACGCCCGCAAGGAACTGGGCGACGACGCCATCGTCGGCGCCTTTTGCGGTTCCTCGCGGCATGAGGGCATGACGGCAGGCGAGAACGGGGCAGACTACGTGGCCTTTGGCCCGATCAGCGATTCGGCCCTTTATCGGGGGGAACCGGCAACGCTGGGCCTGTTCGAATGGTGGTCGGAAACCATCGAGGTTCCGGTCGTGGCCGAAGGCTCGATCACGCGTGACCTGATCCAGCAATTGTCGCCGATTGCCGATTTCATCGCCTTGGGTCCCGAGATCTGGACCCATGACGATCCGGTCAGCGCGCTGTCCCAGTTGTGGGGCTGACGCGCCGCTAGAGCAGCACCGGCGTCCGGTCACCCGCCACAAAACGACGCAGCACCGCCGGGTAAAGGCGGTGCTCCTGCACCAGAACGCGTGCGGCCAGACTGTCCGCCGTATCCTTCGGCAAAATCGGCACGCGAGCCTGACCCAGCATCGGCCCTTCGTCCAGTTGCGGCGTGACCAGATGGACGGTGGCCCCCGCTTCGTCATCGCCAGCCTCGATGGCGCGGGCATGGGTGTGCAGGCCCGGATATTTCGGCAGCAGGGAGGGGTGGATGTTCAGCATCCTGCCTGTGAACCGTTCCACGAAGTCAGACGTCAGGATGCGCATGAACCCGGCAAGGCAGATGATGTCAGGCTTGGCTGCCAGCAGAGGTTCCAGCAGCGCCGCCTCGAATCCCGCACGGTCGCGGGGAAAGCGGCGATGATCCACCGCCGTCACAGGAACACCCAGAGCGGCGGCGCGGGCCAAACCGGCCGCATCCGGATCGTTCGAAGCGACCAGAACCGGGCGGGCCGGATGGTCGCCGGCCATATCTTCGACCAGCCGCAGCATGTTCGAGCCGCCGCCGGAGATGAGAATGGCAACCCGTGTCACGCAAGCCTGCCCGAATAGCGGATGCCGGCGCCTTCGGTCACGGTGCCCAGACGATGCACCGTCTCGCCTTGCCCCGACAACAGATCGGACAACGCGTCCGCGCGATCGGCAGCGACAATCACGATCATCCCGATGCCGCTGTTGAAGGTCTTCAGCATCTCGGCCTGCTCGATCCCGCCCGCCTCGCTCAGCCAGCGGAAGACCGGCGGCAGCGACCAGGAGGTGAGGTCGATATCCGCACCCAGATCCTTGGGAAGGACGCGCGGCAGGTTTTCGGTCAATCCGCCGCCGGTGATATGGGCCAGCGCATGCACCCCGCCCGCCCGGATCGCCGCCAGCGCCGGCTTCACGTAAAGACGCGTCGGCACCAGCAGCGCCTCGCCCAAGGACCCTTCGTTGAAGGGCGAAGGATCGGCCCAGCCCAGTTCGGCCCGTTCCGCGACCTTGCGCACCAGCGAGTATCCGTTCGAATGTACGCCATCCGAAGCGAGACCCAGCAGTACGTCCCCCTGCGCCACGCCGGCCGGCAGTGCGGTACCGCGCTGCATCGCGCCCACGGCAAAGCCTGCAAGATCGAAGTCGCCGTCATGGTACATGCCCGGCATCTCGGCCGTCTCGCCGCCGATCAAGGCGCAGCCTGCCGCCTGGCAGCCGCGGGCAATTCCCTCCACGACTCGCGCCCCTTCGTCCACCGACAGCTTTCCCGTGGCGAAGTAATCCAGGAAGAACAGCGGCTCCGCCCCTTGGCACACGAGGTCGTTGACACACATGGCGACCAGATCCTGCCCCAGCCCGTCCAGATGGCCCGTGTCGATCCCGATGCGCAGCTTGGTTCCTACGCCATCGGTGGCTGCAACCAGGACCGGATCGTCATAGCCTGCCGCCTTCAGGTCGAACAACGCCCCGAACCCGCCCAGCGCATCCATCACACCGGGCCGTGCGGTCGCGGCGGCGGCTGGCTTGATACGCTCGACCAGCGCATTTCCGGCGTCGATATCGACGCCTGCGTCACGATAGCTGATCCCGTTCTTCGTCATGATGGCCCCCGGCTGATATCGCGTTCCCGATAGCGGAAGGCTGACCCCGGGGCAACGCCCAAGCGCTTGACCCGCGCGCGTCCTCGCATTAGGCAGAGGCACGCTGCGGGCCTGTAGCTCAATGGTCAGAGCAGGGCGCTCATAACGCCTTGGTTGGGGGTTCGAGTCCCTCCGGGCCTACCACAACCCTGTTAATAGGCTATTTCCAGAGTTTTTTGGCATTTTACCGCTAAAGGGAGCTCTCTTAGCCCTTGTTCCGCAGCAAGACGCGGGCGCTGCAGTCCCCTTGCATTTGCAGAGGACCCCGCCTCAGTCAGCTTTTCTGTCCGGCCCGGCAAGGCTGCTTGCACAGATTCTCCAGCCTCTGGGTTCTTGAAGGCGCACGGGACAGCTTTGATCGGAGATTGGCAAGGGCACCACGAAGACCTGAAACGGCCTCAGCGGATGTGGAGGGTACCCAAGCTTTCGCAGGGCGCGTCGGCTGCGAAATGCCGGCAACAAGATGTGGTTCAATGGGCTTGGCAGGTCTGCAGATATCCGATTGCCTGAAGCAGCGCACCTGCCGTGCCGCCAGCCTGGTCCGGAACACGATCTTTCGCTGCAACGGCGACTGATCTGCCGCGATCAATCGGATCATCGTGAAGTTCAGTCTGGTCCGGTTGCGCCTCCTTTTCAGGCGCCGCAACTGGACCAGCTAAACTATACCCCGCTTTCCGATGACAAGGCAACAGAATGGTGGTGTTTGTTGAAAACCGGTCCTGCAAAAACGAATGCCGGCGGCAAAAAATGTACAGGGCGGGTATCTCTCCATGCAAGGTTCGCCTGCCCACGACACCGCAGCAATCAGCGGCCGCTCAACGTGCCATAAAACCGGCGCAATGCCCGCAAGCCATCGTGCCAAGATATCAAGATGTAGAACGGGACTTGCGTCTGGGCATCCTAGTTCAATCGCAGCCTGCCACAAAAATCGAGAAAGGCGCTCAGGGCAGCGGTGACAAGCTTACGACTCGAATACATCAGATGCACCGGAACACCGGGCAGTTCATAATCCGACATGATCGGGACAAGAAGGCCCTGCTTGACGTCGTCGGCCACCTGAAACTCCGGTGCCAATGCAATTCCCTGCCCCTCGATCGCCATCAGGCGCAACAGTTCGTTGCTGTTGCTGGAAAAAGACGGGTCTATCTTCTGATAGATGACCTCCTCGCCCCGCCTCAATGGCCACGTGCCCGCGCCTCTCAGGTTGGTATAGTGCAGGCAGGCGTGCTGGCGCAGCTCCACGGGTCGCGCCGGAGTCCCGCATCGCGCGATATAGGCGGGCGAGGCGACCAGCAGTATGCGTGCATCGTGCAGCCGACGGGCATGCAGCGCACTGTCCTCCAGCGATCCGATCCGGATGACCGCATCAAGCCCGCTGCGGGTGAAATCGGCACGGCTGTCTTCGAGAAGGACGTCCAGCTGGATGTCAGGGTATTCCTCCATGAAGCGCAGCAAGTGCGGTTGAAAAACCTTCAGCATGTACTGCACGGGGGCGCCCAGCTTCAGCGGTCCTGCGGGCCGATTCAACGTGGCTCGCACGGCCTCGGCCGCAGTGTCCAGGCGGAGCAGGATCTCCGAAAGTTCCGAGTAGAAGCCAAGGCCCGTTGCTGTCGGGGTGACGACCCGGGTCGTGCGTGTCAGCAACCGTGCGCCCAGATCGGCCTCCAGATCGACGATCAGCTTGCTGCACATGCTGGTGGAAACACCCACGCGCCTTGCCGCTGCGGAAAAGCTGCCTTCTTCGATGATCGCGGCAAACGCGCGCAAAGCCTTCAGCTCCAACTTCGTCTCCCGTCCGGCTGACCCTGCCCGCCAATGTCACTAAAAGACCGCCGGCCTGCGAGGCGCGGCGGTCTTTGTGCATAACCGGCAAAAGCCGGCAGGATCAATTGTCGCCGCGGTTGGAAAAACGATTGTTTTGCGCAACAGGGCCATGACCCACCACAGTAACGGTCACGAGGTCCGAAGCCTTGAGACCGGCAACGCTCAGTTCCCTGACAGACATGACGGTGCCGGCAGGAACTTGGGTCGTTTCAACTGCATCTGCCTGGCGCACGGGTGCCAGGTCGGGACGCTCGTGCGAAGGAGCAGCCGCCTGGGCAGCAGTGACGAGGCTCAGCGACGCGATCAAAAATGCAAAGGTCTTCATTTTCTTTTCCTTGATAAACGAAATGAATGTTTTTCCGGTCACCATTACCTAACCCTTTGCCGTATCTAGGATTAGATATGGATTATCGCATTGACTGTTTCCTGTAGTGACACAATGGGCAGCATGAGAGCGGAAGGCCACGGTGGCTGTTCAGTTCGGCACGACAGGCGTTCAAAGCGTCCGGGCCTGCCGGCAGGCATCGAATTTGGGAACAGTCCGATGCCCCCAATGATCCCGGAACACGGTCGCGCAGCCACATCGCGCCATTCTGCCAACTTCCGCCGGCAGGACAGGGGTCGGCACCTGGTAGCGCCTGTTTCCCGCAAAAGGGGGAAGAGGCTTTGTGCTGCGGCCAGAAAGACCGGAATTCTCGGTTTGACGCTGCCCACCCGCGCGCTAGGCTATCGCAACAACGACATTGGGGCAGGTAATGGATTTCATGGCGAAGGCCACTTCTCTCGTGGGTGGTACGATGGTGCTGTTGCGGCGTTTCGGCGCCCCCACGACCAAGGCTGTCGGCGAGGCTCCGGCGATACCCGAGGCCAGAAAGCAGGGCATCATGACCCTGAAGATGCCGACCGCAAAAGGTTGGGCCCCCGGCCACGTGCCCGAGGTGGCGCAGGGCCTCAAGGTCAATGCCTTTGCTTCGGGTCTGGATCATCCGCGCTGGATCGAGGTGCTGCCCAACGGAGACGTGCTGGTAGCCGAATCCAAGGAGCAACCGTCCCCTCCCAAAACGTTGATGGATCACGCGACCCAGGCCACCATGCGACGGGCCAAGGCTATCGGGGTCAGTGCCAACCGCATCACGCTGTGGCGCGACAGCGACGGCGACGGAGTGGCCGAAACAAGGGAAGTGTTTCTGGACGAACAGAACCAGCCCTTCGGCATGGCCTTGGTCGATGGCACCTTTTACGTCGGCAATACCGACGGCATCGTTGCCTTCGCTTATTCCGACGGGGCGACGCGGCTGTCCGGACCAGGCCGAAAGCTTGTGGATTTCAAGCCGGGCGGCCATTGGACACGCAGCCTCATCACGTCGCCCGATCGCAGAAAGATCTATGCGGGTGTCGGGTCGCTCAGCAATATCGGCGACCACGGCTTCGAGGCCGAAGAAGGACGTGCCGCGATCTGGGAACTCGATCTGGCCAGCGGCAAGGCCCGGATCTTTGCCTCGGGGCTGCGCAACGCGGTGGGCATGGCATGGGAGCCGGAAACCGAAACGCTCTGGACGGTCGTCAACGAGCGCGACGGTTTGGGGGACGAGACGCCGCCGGACTACCTGACCTCGGTTCGGGACGGCGGTTTCTATGGCTGGCCCTATTCCTATTGGGGAAAGACCGTTGACGATCGTGTCGTGCAGGATCCTGACCTGGTGGCGCGGGCGATCACACCCGACTATGCCTTGGGCGGTCACACCGCGTCGCTGGGGCTGTGCTGGATGCCGGAAGGCACGCTGCCCGGCTTTCCCGACGGGATGGTCATCGGACAGCACGGGTCCTGGAACCGCTCCACCCTCAGCGGTTATCGGGTGATCTTTGTTCCGTTCAGGAACGGCAAGCCCTCCGGCCCTCCCCGGGACATCCTTTCGGGCTTTCTGTCCGACGACGAAAAGACCGCCTATGGGCGCCCTGTCGGCGTTGCCCTGGGGGCGGACGGCGCATCCCTGCTGGTCGCGGATGATGTGGGCGATGTCATCTGGCGGGTAACGGCCGCCTGAGGGCCAGAGTCAGGACCGGGAAGAACACGCAAACATCTGGGTGAACAAGGGTGGCGCAGGAACCAGGCGCCACCCTGCCTCTTGCCAAGCCAATGTCCCTCGTAACATCGGGAGGGCACTGCACATTCGCCCAGCGCAGTGCCTGCTCAGCCTTCGCGCATTAAGGCCGCACATTCGGCAGGCGTTTCGGTTACAGAAGTCAAGAATGTTCCGGGCAACGCATATTTGCCTTAGTCACAGGCATACTGGAAAACCTGCCGTCCCTCTCCCGCGGGCCCGCCGTTACCCAGTGAACATCCGCGCTGGCTGCGCAGAAGGTAGTCCAGCGCTGCCGCCCGGTATTCGAGATCGGGGTCGGTCACACCACCCGACACGGAGACGATGGCCAGTTTGCCCTGCTGGTCCGAGATGCTCCATGTCTTTCCGTTGTGCCGGTGGGTCGTTGCTCCGCCCAGATCTGCCAATTGTGTTGTGCCGCATCCAGCCAGACACAGCATTCCGATCATCAGGATTTTCATTCCGCCCTCGTTCTTTTTGGTGCGCCGTTCAAAGCAGTTTCTGCCATTCTTGGTGACAGCACGGTCGCGCGAGAAAGGAAGCCCTTCCGCAAGGGCCGGGTTGCCAATGCGGCTCGGATTTCGACCCGGCAAATGGGTCAACTTTTCGTGATCGGAGCAGGCACTTCAGGTCACGATCAGCAACTCGGCCGTTATGCAAACGGCGTTCAGCCCCTTGGCCAAGTCTCCTTGCGCAACTGTTCCGTCATCCCCTGTCGCCACCACCTGCAAGGCGACGCGGCCACGGCACAGGCGGCCGTTCACGATGAGTATTTCGGCGGCATCGCAGTTCAACGTGCTGCCGTCCGAGAAGCCGGCCCCCACAAGACTGCCCAAACCTTCGATCACCGCACCGTCCGGCAGTTTCATTTCATCGAGCACCGTCACCAGATCCTCGTTGGGACGGATGCGGCACAGATGGGCGCGCCTCCCTTGGGGCAGAGCCTTTGCAGCATGAAGGGCGAAAACGGGAAACCGGGTTTCGGGATCGTCATGGACCTCAAGATGCGCGCCGGTCAGGCCCCATCCGGTGATTGTGCAATCCTGTCCGATCACACTCTCGTCCGCCCGAAGATGTCCTGCCGCCAGCTGCCCGCACTGGTCGCGCCACAGCCCGTGGCCGTGACAGAAGGGCTGGCCGTCGCGCAGGCCAAGATGAATTCCTCCGGCCTCGATCCGGCACGGGGCCTTCGTCCGTGTGTCACTGTACCACGCCACACGCCCGTCCCCCGGTGCAGCAGCGGGAATGACATAAGCCAGATGCGTCATCTCCAGCCCGTCCAGCCGCAGATACCCTGCCTCATATCCTGCAGCGGCCAATGCCGATGCCACGGCATCCGCCACGGTTCTGCCAGCGCGCAGGATCAGCGACACCGGATGCGCCCGACAGTCGACAGTCTGGACGCGCGGCGACAGGACCGGACCAGGGTGGCGCAATCGCCGCATGTTCAGGATGCCGGGACGGGCCATTGGCCGCGGCGGATCAGTTCTTCCCGGATCATCTTGCGGGTGATCTTGCCATAGGCCGACTTCGGCAAGGCAGCCCAGAACAGCACCTGACGCGGCAGCTTGTAGCGCGCCATCCCCTTCTCCAGCCAGTCGGTGATGGCCTGAGGATCGGGAGCGGCACCGGGCCGCGCGACGCAAACGGCCAGCCCGGTTTCCCCCCAGACGGCGTCCGGGGCGCCCAGAACGATGGCTTCGGCCAGATCGGGATGCATCAGCAGCTTTTCCTCGATCTCGCGCGGGTAGATGTTCGACCCCCCAGAGATGTACATGTCTGACGCACGTCCCGTCAGGTACAGGAACCCTTGGGCATCCATGTGCCCCAGATCGCCCGTCAGGAACCAGCCGTCACGAAAGCTCGCAGCATTGGCGTCGGGATTGTCGTGGTAACCCGCAAATACGGCCGGTCCGATGACGGCGATCTCTCCGGTCTCGCCCGGGGGAAGCTCTTGTCCCGCCGCATCCTGCACCTGCACCTGCATGCCGGTCCGTGCCAGCCCGCAGGTGCCGATCCGCATGACATCGTCATCGGCGGAGTGATGCGCCGGCGGCAGGACGGTGATGTTGCCGGTCACCTCGCCCAGGCCGAAATACTGCACCAGAACCGGGCCCAGCTTGTCCAGTGCGCGCACCTGGTCGGCGCGGTACATCGGCGCCCCCGCATAGACGACATGGCGCAGGCTGGAATGATCGAAGCGGTCCACCGCCTCGTGCTCGACTAGCAGCTTCACGATGGTGGGCACGGTGAACATGTTGGTCACGCGGTGATGCTGGACCAGCGCCCATATTTCAGCCGGGTCGAACCGCTCACCCTCGGGAAGGATCGAGGGGACGCCGCGGGCCACCTGCGTCAGCATGTGGATGCCCGCCCCGTGCGACAAGGGCGCGACGACCAGCGAGGCATCGGATTCTGTCGTTCCGGGCATCAAGTCGCACAGGTGGTTGGTGACGACAAAGGCCATCTGCCCATGGGTCAGGACGGCCGCCTTGGGCTTGCCCGTCGTGCCGGAGGTAAAGAAGAACCAGCAAGGGTCGTCCCGCTCGACCGCGACCTCGGTCGGCATCCGGCCCTCGTGGCGGGTGACCAGCGTCTCGTAGTCGGTCGCGAAATCCGAAGCCCCGATTGAGATGACAGCCTCGACCGCTCCCTTGCAGGCAGCGGCATGTTCGGCGAACTCCGCACCGCACAGCATCAGCCGCGCGCCCGAAGATTGCGCCAGAAAGGCCAGCTCGTCCGGCGACTGGCGAAAATTGGCGGGCACCCAGACGGCACCGACCCGCCAGCAGGCGAACATCGCCTCGATCATCGGCTGGCCGTTGGCCGATTGCACCAGCACGCGGTCCCCCTTGCGCAGGCCATGGTCGCGGACCAGCGCCTCGGCAAAGGCGCCGGATCGGGCCTGCATCCGTGCCCAGGTGCTGCGCGTCTCGCCCCGGATCAGGCCGGGCGCATCGGGCAGGCGGCGGGCATTCTGGGTCAGAAGGTGGCACAGGTTCATCACCCGGGTCGAGATGGGCGTCACGCTCATTTCACCCGCTCCAGGATCGAGACATAGTTGGTCACCGCCGCGCCGCCCATGTTGAAGACCCCGGCCATCGTGGCTCCGGGCAGCTGCATCTCGCCCGCCTCCTCGGCCAGCTGCATTGCCGCCATGACATGCATCGAGACACCGGTGGCCCCGATCGGGTGACCCTTGGACTTGAGCCCGCCCGACAGGTTCACCGGCAGGCGGCCCCCGCGCGCGGTGATGCCCTCGCGGATAATGCGATGCCCCTGCCCCGGCTCGGCCAACCCCATTGCCTCGTATTCCAGCATCTCGGCTATGGTGAAGCAGTCATGCGTTTCGACCAGCGAAAGGTCCTCCAGCGTCACGCCGGCGCGTTCCAGCGCCTGCGTCCAGGCCGCGCGCGCGCCCCGGAACTCCAGCACGTCGCGGCGCGACAGGGCCATGACGTCATTCGCCTGCGCCCGCGCCCGGAAGGCGATGGCGCGCTGCAGGCCAGCCGCCGTTTCCGCATCGGCCAAGACCAGAGCGGCGGCGCCATCGGACACCAACGAACAATCCGTCCGCCGCAGCGGTCCCGCCACATGCGGATTGCGGTCCGAGACGGTGTTGCAGAAGCCAACACCCAAATCCTTGCGCATATGGGCGAAGGGGTTCGCCAGACCGTTGGCATGATTCTTGGCGGCGATCATGGCCAGTTCTTCGGACCGATCGCCATGACGTTGGAAATAGCGGGCCGCGATCTGGCCAAAAAGGCCTGCAAAGCCTGCATCGACCGCGGCCTCCTCGCGGCGATAGCTGGCGCCCAGCAGGATGTCGCCCACGTCGGCGGTGGGCGTTGCCGTCATCTTTTCCGCCCCCACGACCAGCGCGATGCGCCCCCGTCCGGCCGCGATGAAGTCCATCGCGCCGAACAGGGCGGCGGAGCCGGTCGCACAGGCATTCTCGTATCGCGTGGCCGGGACCTGGGCCAGGTCCGGATGGCCCATCCCCACCAGCGCCGCATGAAAGTCCTGGCGCGAGAAGCCGTTGTTGAAGACGCCGACGAAGATGCCATCCACATCGCCCGCGGCAACGCCTGCGTGATCCAGCGCCGGCGCGATCACCGCGCTCATCAGCGCCTCGGTGTCCTCAAGCGGCGAGCGGCCGAATTCGCCATGGGCCCAGCCGACGATCACGGGTTCGTTCATGTGTGTTTCCCCTTCTTCGGCGCCAGATGCGCCAGATGACGTTCGATGCGCGCCGCCTCGGCCTGCAGACGGGCCAGCAACTCGGGCTGGCGGTCGTCGCGCATCCGGCTTTCGACGGCGGCGAGAGACAGGGCGCCGGCAAGACGGCTGTCCGGGTGACGCAGGGCAATGCCCATGCCCCAGGATCCTTCAAAGATCAGTCCGGGATTGAGGGCGTGGCCCCGCGCCCGCGTCCGGGCCACCTGTTCGACCAGATCACCGGGGCGCAATTGCGGATAGCCTTGGGCAAGGTGATCGGCATTGGCCCGCAAGACCGACTGAACCTCGTCATCCGGCAAGGCCGCCAAAATTGCCAGCGACCCGGCCCCGACGCCCAGGGGATGCCGTTGCCCGGGCAGCAGCACGTGCGTGCGGATGGGAAAGGCACCGTCCTGCCGCGCAAGGCACAGCGAGGATGCACCCTGACGGACCGACAGGATCGCGGCATCCCCGGTATCCTGCGCCAGCCGCATCAGACTTTCGGCCGCAAGGCGCTGCAACCCCGGACGCTCGGCCGCCAAGGCACCCAGGACATGCGCCTCGTCACCCAGGTGATACAGCCGCGTGGCAGGCTCCTGCTCGACCATGCCGGACCGGATCAGCGCCAGCAGCAGCCGGCGCACCGTCGCCTTGTTGAGGCCTGACCCCGACACCAGCACCGACAGCCCGACCCCCTCGGCCGGCCCCCGGGCAATCATGCCCAGGAGGGACAGCGCCCGATCGACGCTCTGCGTCCCGCTGGCGGCAGTTTCGTCGTGGTCCATCATGTGGACTGGTTGCATGGCTTCGGCATGGCTTTTCCTGCTGCTTGACGGCAGCATCCCGCAACGAAGACAACAAGTGCAAGATTAAACTTGCCATCGCAGGAAAGGGCGGTTCATCATGTGAACCAATGCCACGGGAGGGTGGCCAGCACAGGCGCGGGATCGCGTCGCCACGAGGGGAACCGGATGACATTCGCGGGATGGAAGACCTTGGCCGCCACAACGGCATTGGCAGGACTGATGGGCCTTGCCCCGGCTGCCGCGGAAACGCTGCGCTTGTCGCATAACACGGGCGACGGCACGACATGGCAGAAGGGTGCCGAGAAGTTCGGGGAAATCCTGTCCGAGCGTACCGAAGGCGAACTGGAGGTGCGCGTTTTCCCCAATGCCCAGCTGGCCGGAGGCGACCAGATGCGGCAAGCCGACATGGTGGGGCGCGGCGCGCTCGATCTTGTGGTCACCTCGGCCATCAACGTGACACCGCTTGTGCCGGAAATGGCGGTTTTCTCGCTGCCTTATCTTTATGCGGATTATGATCAGGTCGATGCCACGACGGCCGAAGGCGGACCTGCCGACATGCTGGCCGGCATCCTCGAGGAAAAGGGCATCATCGTGCTGGCCTGGGGCGAGAACGGCTTTCGCGAAGTGACCAACAACACGCGGCCCATCAAGTCGCCCGAGGACATGCGCGGGCTGAACATGCGCGTGGCAGGCCCGATGTATATCGACGTGATGAACGCCTTGGGTGCCAACCCCCAGCAGATGCAATGGACCGAAACCATGACCGCCCTGCAGCAGGGTGTCGTGGACGGGCAGGAAAACCCCATCGGCGCGGTGATCATCCCCCAGCAGGTCTATGAGGTGCAGAAGTACCTGACCACCTGGCATTATTCCTATGATCCGATCTTTCTGGGCATATCGAAGGCCAAGTGGGACAGCTATGATCCCGAAATGCAGGCAACGCTGCGCGAAGCCGCACAAGAGGCGATGACGTGGCAACGTCAGATCACCCGTGAAGGAACGGCGGAAGGCCTGGGCTTTCTGCGCGACCACGGGATGGATGTTTATGAGCCGACGCAGGACGAGATTGCCGCCTTTCGCGAGGCCACCCGCCCGGCCTTTGACCAATGGGCCGAGCGTGTCGGACCTGAAATCGTGGGCGCCTTCCAGCAGGCGATCGACGGCGCCAACTGATCCTAGGCGCGGGCCTTTGCGGCCCGCCTTCCGTCCCGGACGAGGTTCCCATGCTGGCTTTCCTGTTGCGCGATGCTGAAAAGCTGGCTTGCGCGGTGCTGTTCATGGCCATGGCGCTGATCGGCTTTGCCAATGTGGTGGTCCGCTATGTCACCCATTACTCGCTGGCCTCGACCGAGGAGTTGCTGACCAACGGCTTTCTTCTGCTGACGGTGTTGGGCGCAGCCATCGCGGCGCGCCAGGGGCAGCATCTTGCCGTCACGGCATTGGTCGACAGGATGCCGCGTCCGCTGCGGGTGCCGTTCTTCCTGCTGTCTGTGATCCTGTCCATGGGCCTGCTGCTGATCTCGGCATGGCTGGCATGGAATGCGCTGGTGACGCTTCACGACAACGGCCTGCGGTCCTATGCCTTGGGCATTCCGGCCTGGTATTATCAGGCCGGGGTGCCCTTCGGCTTTCTGCTGATCGCCCTTCGCTTCCTTCAGTACAGCGCCGAGGAACTGCGCCGGATGCGGATGGAACATCGCGATGCCTGAGATCCTGACAAGCGTTCCCGCCGGTACGCAGATGATCCTGCTGTTCTTCTTGGCACTGGCGCTGCGCGTGCCGGTGGCCTTCGCCCTTGGCCTGTCAGCGGTCTATGCGATGTGGCGCATCGGTTTCGGGCTGGATCTGGCAGGCGACCTGATCACGGCCGGGGTCGCGCGCTATTCCCTGCTGGCGATCCCCTTCTTCATTCTGGCGGGTGCCCTGATGGGCAGCACGGGCATTGCCGAGCGGATGATCCGCTTCTTCCGCATTTTGGTCGGCGGCCTGCCCGGGGGCATGGGCGTGGTGGGCACCGTCGTATGCCTTTTCTGGGGGGCGGTCAGCGGATCCGGCCCGGCTTCGGTCGCTGCCATCGGACCGATGATCATCAAGGGCATGGAAGAGGACGGCTATGACCGCGCCCATGCCGCCGGCCTCGTCTGCGCAGGGGCGGCACTGTCGATTGTGATTCCGCCATCGATCGGGCTGGTGCTTTACGGCGTGATCGCCGAAGTCTCCATTTCGCAGCTGTTCATCGCGGCAATCCTGCCCGGGCTGTTCATGGGGCTGACCATGATCGTTGTCCTGCCGCTGCTGCCCCGCCGCGGCAGCGCCACGGGGGCCGGGCTGGCGGCGCTGAGCCCGTCTCCCTATGCGGGCCAGTCCTATGGCCGACAGCTGTGGCTGAGCTTTCGCGACAGTTTCTGGGGGTTGATGACCCCGGTGGTGATTCTGGGCGGCATCTATTCGGGCATGTTCACTCCGACGGAGGCGGCCCTGGTCGCCACGGTTTATGCACTTCTGGTCGGCGGTCTGGTGTATCGCAGCCTCACGCTGCGCAGCCTTTACGAAACATTGGCCGAGGCCGCCTCGTCTTCGGCCGTGGTCATGCTGGTGGTGGCCTATGCCGCGCTTTTCGGATGGGTCGTCACGGTCGAGGATCTTGTGGGCACCTATTCCACCGGCCTTCTGAGCATCAGCGACAACCAGTGGGTCATCCTGCTGGTCATCATGCTCATCCTTCTGATCGCCGGCATGTTCATGGACGCCATCACGGTCATGTTCATCACGCTGCCCATCGTGCTGCCGGTGATGCGTGAACTGGGCTGGGATCCGGTCTGGTTCGGCGTCATCGTGATGATCAACCTGGCCATCGGCCTGATTACTCCGCCCGTCGGCATCAATCTTTACGTTGCCGCCAATGTCTCGCGCCTGTCGATCGAACGGGTGGCGGGCGGGGCCTTGCCCTTTCTTCTGACCGGGCTGATCGGTCTGGCCGTGGTTGCGGTCTTTCCCTCGATGTCACTGTTGCTTGTCCAGTGGCTGCGCTGACCCTTTCAGAAAGGACCCCACATGACCGGAAGAACCGCCATCATCACCGGAGCGGCACGCGGTATCGGCCTTGCCACCGCAAGGCTGCTGCATGCCCAAGGCTGGAAAGTGGCCATGATCGACATAGACACGGCCGAAGTCGAAGCTGCCGCGTCTGCCATGGAGGGCGCACTGGCCGTTTCCTGCGATGTTTCGGAACCGGACAGCATCGGCTCCATGGTTGATCGCGTCGCAGACTGGTCAGGACGGATAGATGCGCTTGTGAACAATGCCGGCGTGGCCGATTTTCGGCCCATGGCCGAAACCGATCTGCACATCTGGCGGCGGATCATGTCAACCAATCTTGACGGAGTCTTCCTGACCTCTCAGGCAGTCATCCCGCACCTGCGGCAGACGCGCGGGGCGATCGTCAACATCGCGTCGATCTCGGGGCTTCGGGCCAGCACCCTGCGCGTGGCCTATGGCACCTCCAAGGCGGCAGTGATTCACCTGACGCGGCAACAGGCGGTCGAACTGGGTGAATGGGGTATCCGCGCCAATTGCGTGGCACCAGGCCCGGTCAATACAAAGCTTGCGCTGGCTGTTCATACGCCTGCGATCAGGGCCGCATATCACGACGCCATCCCTTTGAACCGTTACGGGACGGAAGGCGAAATTGCCGAAGCCATTGCTTTTCTATGCTCTGATCGAGCATCCTATATCACTGGACAGGTCTTGGCTGCCGATGGTGGCTTCGACGCTACGGGCGTCGGCCTGCCGGCTCTGCGGTCATCGACGACCGGGTAAACAATTGCGTTTGAAGCAGGGAAAGTCGTCCTGCTAGAGCCGCAACTCATTGCTCTTCCCTGTCGAAAGATGAGGGTTGCGGCGAGGGCTATGGCGGGAAGGAAGATCTTCGGGCCCCTGTCGCGCGGCGCCGCCACAGGCCGCCGGTCCTGAACCTGCCAGACATGATCCCAATCCGGTTGCGCCGGTTGTCACGACGCTTGTGGTGCTTGACGGGTGCGGCACGTCGGTTCCGGCCCGGGATGCGGGGCCTGATGCCCTTGTCCTGCAAGGCCTCCCAATACCACTGGGCCCTCGCTGACCGGCTTGAACCAGTGGCGCCGCGCCGGCGCGATATCCCGCTCGGCGAGCGGCCAGCCGGCCTCGGGGCAGGCCGTTCGGCAAGGCAGCCGCACCGGCATGACCGCTGACGCGCCCGACGGTCATGAAGAACACGATCGGGCGGCCCGGGCGTCTGCGACGGCCTGCAGCGTGGCGTTCCGTTCCCGGGCGACACTGTCTACCGAACCGTTCCCTTTTCCTCGCCCCCCTTTATCCGGCCAGTCCACCTGCCACGCCCCCTTCTTCAACCGCAGACTCGAGCCGCGCGGTGAGCTTCAAGAAAGGGCGCCTCCATCATGACGGTCTTCTGCTTGCTGCCCACGGAGGCCGGCTCTTCCATGATGCGGGCCAAGGCCGCGGTTCGTGGCTGCCCTCGG
>NZ_JBKGUN010000280.1:0-23059 GCF_046462195.1 Paracoccus sp. (in: a-proteobacteria)
TTGAACTGCTGCAGACGGCCGAAGCCGTCGCCCGCGAGAAGATGATCGAGCCCGAGCTGGTCATCGAAGCGATGGAGGACAGTCTCGCCCGTGCCGCTAAGTCGCGTTATGGCGCCGAGATGGACATCCGCGTCAAGATCGACCGCAAGACCGGCAACGCCAGCTTTACCCGCGTCCGCACCGTTGTGGCCGATGACGAGGTCGAGAACTATCAGGCGCAGGTGACGGTCGAGCAGGCCCGCCCTTATCTCGACGACCCGAAGGTCGGCGACGAGATCATTGACCAGGTGCCCCCTGTGGAACTGGGCCGCATTGCCGCACAATCGGCCAAGCAGGTCATCCTGCAGCGCGTCCGCGAGGCCGAGCGTGATCGCCAGTACGAGGAATTCAAGGACCGCGCCGGCACGATCATCAACGGTGTCGTCAAGCGCGAGGAATACGGCAACATCATCGTGGACGTGGGCCGCGGAGAGGCCATCCTGCGCCGGAACGAGAAGATCGGCCGTGAATCCTATCGCCCGAACGACCGCATCCGCGCCTATGTGAAGGACGTGCGCCGCGAGAACCGGGGCCCGCAGATCTTCCTGTCGCGCACCGACCCGCAGTTCATGGCCGAACTGTTCAAGATGGAAGTGCCGGAGATCTATGACGGCGTCATCGAGATCAAGGCCGTGGCCCGCGATCCGGGCTCGCGCGCCAAGATCGCCGTGATCAGCTATGACAACTCGATCGACCCGGTCGGCGCCTGCGTGGGCATGCGCGGCAGCCGCGTTCAGGCGGTCGTGGGCGAACTGCAGGGTGAAAAGATCGACATCATCCCGTGGAACGAGGATCAGGCAACCTTCTTGGTGAACGCCCTCCAGCCCGCCGAGGTCAGCAAGGTCGTCTTTGACGAGGAAGCCAACAAGATCGAGGTCGTCGTTCCCGACGAACAGCTGAGTCTTGCCATCGGCCGTCGCGGCCAGAACGTGCGGCTGGCCAGCCAGCTGACCGGTCTGGACATCGACATTCTGACCGACGAGGAGGAATCCAAGCGTCGCCAAGCCGAGTTCAACAGCCGCACCGGCCTGTTCATGGAAGCGCTGGACCTGGACGAGTTCTTCGCCCAGCTGCTGGTGGCCGAAGGATTCACCAATCTCGAAGAGGTCGCCTATGTCGACCAGGACGAGCTGCTGACCATCGAAGGCGTGGACGAAGGCACTGCGGCCGAACTGCAGGCCCGCGCCCGCGATGTCCTGGAAGCCAAGAGCAAGGCCGCACTGGAAGCCGCCCGCGCCCTGGGTGCCGAAGACAGCCTCATTGAATTCGAGGGGCTGACACCCCAGATGGTGGAAGCATTGGCCAAGGACGGCGTGAAGACGCTGGAAGATTTTGCGACCTGCGCGGATTGGGAACTGGCCGGCGGCTGGACCACCGTGAACGGGCAGCGCGTCAAGGACGAAGGGCTTCTGGAGCCTTTCGACATCTCGCTGGAAGAGGCGCAGACCATGGTCATGACCGCGCGCGTGCTTTTGGGCTGGGTTGATCCGACCGAGCTGGAAGCCGAGGCGGACGAGGCCGAGGAAGACGACGACAACGAGGAGGCCGGGGCCTGATCGCGCCCTGGATCGGAGCACAGCTTGAGCCGTGGTGGACGTGAAAAGGACCGGGACGACCCGGAGCGCCGGTGCATTGCCACCGGCGAGGTGCAACCCAAGCGCGGGCTGATCCGGTTTGTGATCGGACCCGAGGCGCAGGTGGTCCCGGACCTGGCGGAAAAACTGCCGGGTCGCGGCATCTGGGTCGCGGCGGACCGTACCGCGATGCAGAAGGCGGTGGCAAAGGGGCTTTTTTCCCGCGCTGCCCGGGCACCTGTCCAGGTTCCCCCCGATCTGGCCGAACTGGTCGAGGCGGGCGTGGCACGGCGGCTGGTCGACCTTGTGTCGCTGGCGCGCAAGTCGGGTCGGGCGGTGGCCGGGTTCGAAAAGGTCAAGGGCTGGCTGGCCGAGGGACGCGCGAAAGTGCTTCTTCAGGCCAGCGACGGCTCAGAGCGCGGCAAGGGCAAGTTGTGGACGCCCACGGGCGGTCGCTGGTTCGGATGCCTGACCGCCTCAGAATTGGGTTTGTCCTTTGGGCGTGATCATGTCATACACGGCGCGCTTGCGGCGGGTGGCCTGACGGACAAGGTGATCTTGGAAGCCGGCAGACTGACGGGTCTGCGCGGGCATGACGACGGCAATGCGGCTGTCGGGAAGGAATGAAGACGCAGATGAGCGACAAAGACGGAAACAAGACCCTTGGACTTGGCGGCAGCGGCCGCTCGGGTCAGGTCAAGCAGAGCTTCAGCCACGGCCGCACCAAAAGCGTTGTCGTGGAAACCAAACGCAAGCGTGTCGTGGTGCCCAAGACGGGCGCCGCGCAGAATCAGGTTGCCGACAAGACCAAGACGCCCCTGACCGCACGCATGGCCGGTGATCCGTCCAAGCGCCCTGCGGGCATTTCCGATGCCGAGATGGAGCGCCGCCTCAAGGCCCTTGCCGCCGCCAAGGCACGCGAGGCCGATGACGCCGCCAAGCGCCTTGCGGACGAAAAGGCCCGTGAAGAAGAGCGGGAACGGCGTCGCGCCGAGATCGAGGCCAAGGCCCGTGAAGAGCGCGAGCGCGAGGAAGCGCAGAAGGCCAAGGCCCTTGCCGAAGCCCAGGCCATTCAGGATGCCGCCGACGAGGCCCGCCGCAAGGCGGAGCCGCGCCAGGAACGTCCCAAGCCGGTTGCGGCAGCCAAGCCCGACACGCCTGACCAGGCTGCGATCGAGGCTGCCGCCTCGCGCGCCGAGACAAAGGGCGTGACAGCCGGCGTGGCCCGCAAGCCCGAACGGACCGAACGCACCGACCGCGACAAGACTGCCAAGGCAAAGGCCGATGACAGCCGCCGCGGTGGCAAGCTGTCGCTGAACCAGGCGTTGAACGGCGAAGGCGGCCGCCAGCGCAGCATGGCCGCGATGAAGCGCAAGCAGGAGCGGACTCGCCAGAAGGCGATGGGCCAGTCGGCCCGTCCCGAAAAGCAGTTCCGTGAAGTTCGCCTGCCGGAGACGATTGTTGTGCAGGAACTGGCCAACCGGATGGCCGAACGTGCGGCAGACGTGGTCAAGTCGCTGATGAAGATGGGCATGATGGTCACCATCAACCAGCCCATCGATGCCGACACTGCGGAACTGGTGATCGAGGAATTTGGCCACAAGGTCGTCCGCGTCAGCGACAGCGACGTGGAACAGGTGATCGATTCGGTTGGCGACAAGGACGAGGACCTGCAGTCGCGCCCGCCGATCATCACGATCATGGGCCATGTAGACCACGGCAAGACCTCGCTGCTGGACGCGATCCGCAAGGCCAATGTCGTATCCGGCGAAGCCGGCGGCATCACTCAGCACATCGGCGCCTATCAGGTGACGACCGACTCGGGTGCTGTTCTGTCCTTCCTGGACACGCCCGGCCACGCAGCGTTCACGTCGATGCGGGCTCGTGGTGCACAGGTTACCGATATCGTCGTGCTGGTGGTGGCGGCCGATGACGCCGTGATGCCGCAAACGGTGGAGGCGATTAACCACGCCAAGGCTGCCGGCGTCCCGATGATCGTGGCGATCAACAAGATCGACAAGCCGGCCGCGGACGTGAACAAGGTCCGGACCTCGCTGTTGCAGCACGAGGTCGTGGTCGAAGCCATGTCAGGTGACGTGCAGGACGTCGAGGTTTCGGCCAAGACGGGCCAGGGCTTGGACAACCTGCTAGAAGCCATCGCGCTGCAGGCCGAGATCTTGGAGCTCAAGGCCAACCCGAAGCGGGCGGCTCAGGGTGCGGTGATCGAAGCGCAGTTGGATGTGGGCCGCGGCCCTGTCGCGACGGTTCTGGTGCAGCACGGTACGCTGCGTCGCGGCGATATTTTCGTCGTGGGCGAACAGTGGGGCAAGGTGCGCGCGCTGATCAACGACAAGGGCGAGCGCGTGGACGAGGCTGGACCTTCGGTTCCCGTCGAGGTTCTGGGTCTGAATGGCACGCCGGAAGCCGGTGACGTCCTGAACGTTGTCGAAACCGAAGCGCAGGCTCGCGAGATTGCGGACTATCGCATGCAGCAGGCCAAGGACAAACGTGCCGCCGCCGGTGCCGCGACGACGCTGGAACAGCTGATGGCAAAGGCCAAGGCTGACGTGAACGTGGCCGAACTGGCCGTGGTCGTGAAGGCCGACGTTCAAGGATCGGCCGAGGCAATCGTGCAGGCCTTGGAAAAGGTCGGCAACGACGAGGTTCGTGTCCGCGTGCTGCATTATGGCGTTGGCGCAATCACCGAGTCCGACATCGGCCTAGCCGAAGCCTCGGGCGCCCCGGTGATCGGCTTCAACGTCCGTGCGAACGCTCCGGCCCGCAATGCCGCCAACCAGAAGGGGGTCGAGATCCGTTATTACTCGATCATCTATGACTTGGTGGACGACATCAAAGCGGCCGCGTCGGGTCTGCTGTCGGCCGAAGTTCGCGAGAACTTCATTGGCTACGCCTCGATCAAGGAAGTCTTCAAGGTTACCGGCGTCGGCAAGGTTGCAGGCTGTCTGGTCACCGAAGGCGTGGCCCGCCGTTCGGCTGGGGTGCGCCTGCTGCGCGACAACGTGGTGATCCACGAAGGCACGCTGAAGACGCTCAAGCGCTTCAAGGACGAGGTCAAGGAAGTGCAATCCGGTCAGGAATGTGGCATGGCCTTCGAGAACTATGACGACGTCCGCCCGGGCGATGTCATCGAGATCTTCGAGCGCGAAGAGGTCGAACGAACTCTTTGATCGTTTGCTGAAGTATTCATTGGGCGGCCCTCGGGCCGCCCTTTTGCATTCGCCTGAGGGCGTCTGTTGCAGGCCACTTCCTCTCCACCCGTCTTGCCTCACTCTATCTGCCGGGACGCTTGCATTGGGCTTGAAGGTTTCAGCAGAGCTTGGAGCATGCAGTGTCAAATCATTCCCGGTGCCCTTACGAGCACCCGCACGCTGATGCGGTTGGGTGGCAGCCAGCTTTAGAGGAATTTCTTCGATCAGGGTCGGGTTAGGGAAAGTAGGGCAGAAAGCGGCTGCCGAGGGCCTTACTCATAAGGTGCACAGCGAGCCCTCTTGTGCAGGCGCAGCAAAAGCTCGTGGCATTTGAAAGAAGCACCCAAGCCTGCAGCGCTTTGATGAGCAGGGCGAAACTTTCCCATGACTCCCACCAGTCAAGTGTAAGATAAGCGGGTTAGCGTGCTATCAGCTCATAAGGTTCGCTCTTTTCTTGATCCGAAAGAGCCATGTCAGACGATGCCTGCACAGCCCTACAGCTCTTCCTGAGTTGGTTGAATCACCTTACGGCGTTTCCTTGTTAAAACCCGGCCAAGAACTGCCCTATCGAGCAGCGAGGTGGGGATCCGACGAGGTCTCCGAACAGGCCAGCACCAATGGATCAGGAAGAGTTGAACCAGAGCATCATTCGCTTGCTCTCCCGGCATCCCCTGCGCCTTCAACACGATCTTTGGCCTCACACAAGCATTCTTGGCCGAAGATGTTTGGGAGTTAGGCAGGCGGCATCACAACCCAAAAGTTATTGCACTCCACCAAACGGCCGGATGCGACCTTGATAGCCATGCCCGTGCCGACACGGCGGACCCCCAAGGCAAGCTGCGAAACATGGACACCGGCGATGTGGCAGGAGATCCAATCCCCAATTGCCGGGCCGGCCATGTTCCCCTTTCAGAAAGACACCGGATACTGACGCTGGAGGCGCCGCAGGACATCGAGGCAGGACAGAGGCTTCCAAACTGTCTGCGCATCCCGCCTTGGCACTGCCATTTTGCCTCCGCGATGCAGTGCATGCAAAAAGGGGCGGTGTCGCACCGCCCCTTCTCATCGATGTCGTCCGGCAGGCCCGTGTCCTCACCTGCAGAACAAAATTGGATCAGACCGGTTTGCCCTCGAAGGTACGATCACCGACGCGGACCAGAATGGTCCCATTGGTCGTCATGCCCTCGAAAAGGCCTTGGATTGAAATATAGCTTCCGATCGAGATGGTGCGAATCATGTCAAGCCCTCCACTGCGCCCATAAGGAAAGGTAGTCATGAAATGGTTAAAAAAGGGTTCGCTACTGTTTCATCTACGACTTTTTTGGGCAGAATTGCAACGAGGTCACTAAAATACGTGACGTTATAGCCACATTTGCATCACAGGTATCAGCGGTATGTCAGCTGCCGGCATCGGATAATCCCGCAGAGCCTTAGGCATGACCCATGCAAGTTCCTGTCCCTCGCGCGGCTGCACAATGCCGCGCCATTTCCGACAGGCAAACAGCGGCATCAGCAGGTGGAATGTTTCGTAACTATGGCTTGCAAAGCTGAGGGGCGCGAGGCAGCTGTTCCAGGTTTCGATGCCCAGTTCTTCCTGCAACTCGCGAATCAGGGCGGCCTCGGGTGTTTCGCCCGGCTCGACCTTGCCGCCAGGGAATTCCCAAAGCCCGGCCATCGGCTTGCCCTCGGGGCGGCGTGCCAGAAGCACGCGCCCGTCGGGATCGATCAGCGCGACGGCTGAAACAAGAACAGTCCTCACGAACGATAGTCCGCGTTGATGTCGATGTAGCCATGCGTCAGGTCACAGGTCCAGACGGTCCGTGCCCCCTCGCCCAGCCCCAGATCGACAGCGATCCGCAGCTCGGCGTTCTTCATGTAGGCGCTGGCTGCGGCCTCGTCATAGCTGGGCGAACGCCAGCCGTTCTCGGCCAGCACCATGTCGCCAAAGCGAATGGTCAACCGGTCGCGGTCCGCATGCGCGCCCGACTTGCCGACGGCGGCGACGATCCGCCCCCAGTTGGCGTCCTCCCCCGCGATGGCCGTCTTGACCAAGGGCGAGTTCGCGATGGACATGGCGACCTTGTGGGCATCCGTCGCATCCGTGGCGCCGGTGACCGCGATTTCCACGAACTTCGTGGCCCCTTCGCCGTCACGGACCACTTGCTGCGCCAGGTCGCGCATGACGCTGTGCAGCGCCTGTGTGAAGGCGCGGCCCGACCGGCTGCCGAGGTCGGAGATCGGCGCGGCGGGGCTGCGGCCGGTCGCCGCCAGGATCAGCGCGTCCGAGGTGGATGTGTCGCTGTCCACGGTGATCGCGTTGAAGGTCGTGTCGAGCCCTTCGGTCAGCGCCTGCTGCAGCAGGGGCGCAGGCACCGTCGCATCGGTAAAGACATAGACCAGCATCGTGGCCATGTCGGGGGCGATCATGCCCGACCCCTTGGCGATCCCGGCGATCCGGATCGGCCCGCCGTCACCCTCGACGATGGCCGACGCGCCCTTGGGAAAGGTGTCGGTCGTCATGATGGCCCGGGCTGCATGGGCAGCGCCCGACGAATCCAGACCCGCAACCAGATCCGTCACGACCTTCAGGATGCGGTCATGGGGCAAGGGCTCGCCGATGACCCCGGTGGACGATGACAGCACGCGTTCCTGCGGCAGGTCCAGTGCCAGACCGATGGCGCCCGTCACGGCATCCACCGACTCCTGCCCCCGGGCGCCGGTAAAGGCATTGGCATTGCCCGAATTGATGATGATCGCGGCGCCCTGCGGCGCCTCCCCGCCCTGCGCCAGCTTAGCTTGGTTGTCCAGGATGCAGGCGGCGCGGGTGGAGGATCGCGTGAAGGCCCCGGCCAGGGTGCTTCCGGGCGCAATGCGAATCAGCGTCACGTCGGTGCGGCCCTGGTACTTGACGCCTGCCGCCGCGCTGGCGAAATCCACGCCTTCGATGACCGGCAGGTCGGGAAAGGACGCAGGCGCCAGGGGCGAGACGGAAAGCCCGGCTTTGCCCATCACTCGGCCTCCAGCAGGTCGGTCTCGTTCAGCCGCGCAGGGTCCAGACCTTCGGTCTTCTGGATCTCGGCCTCTCCGACGAGGCGCTGGATCTCGGCTTCAACCTTTTCGCGGCGGACCATCTGCGCGATCTGCTCACGCACCTCGTCCAGCGGGGGCGCTTCGCGCATGCGGGTCTCGTTCAGCTTGATCACATGCCAGCCGAACTCGGTCTGCACCGGATCGGACACGCCGCCCGGCTCCATCGCTGCGACTGCCTGGGCAAAGGGCTCGACCATCTGATCTGCCGAGAACCAGCCCAGATCGCCCTGGTTCGGGCCGGAGGGTCCGGTCGAACGTTCCTCGGCCAAGGCACCGAACTCGGCGCCGCCGTCCAGCTGGGCCTTGATCTCCTTGGCCTCTTCCTCGGTTTCGACCAGGATATGGGCCGCGTTGAACTCAGGGACGGCCTCGGTCTGGGCGAACATCCGGTCATAGCTGGCCTGCAGCTCTTCCTGCGTGGGCTCGACCTCGGCCACTTGGGTCACGGCGGCGGTGGCCAGCGTGTTGCGGCGCAGCAGTTCCAGCTGGGCCCGAACACCGGCGGTTTCCTCGGCCGAGGCGGCGACGGCGGTCTGGCGGATCAGCTGGTCCAGCATCATGTCCCACAATGCCTGATCGGGCAGGTTCGCCATGGCCGGATCCTGGACCGACTGCTTCATGACGATCATCTGGCCCAGGGTGATCTCCTGCCCGTTGACGGTGGCGACAACCGTTTCGGCACCTTCGGCGGTTGCCTGGTCCTGTGCGAAGGCCGGCGCGGAAAGCCACGGCGCCGCGATCAGGGCGGCGGTCAGCAGGGTCGGTCTGAACATGGAAGATCCTTTGCACATCACGGCAGGGTTCCCGGGCTGGGACCGTGCCAACATTGACAGTCAGGCGGACGGGGCCTACATCCCGATGCAACTCCGTGGAAGGCGCCGCCGCCGCGTTCGTTCAGGCCCCTGATACGGCAAGGCGGCAGGTCGCGGCAAGTGGGCCGCAGGTGGCGCGCGTTTCCCAACAACGTGATTGCGAAGGTAACATGCTCGGCATCGGAAATCTTGCGAAGATGGTCTTTGGAACGCCCAATGACCGCATGGTCAAAGGGACGCGTCCGCTGGTGGCGCGCATCAACGCGCTGGAGGACGAGTTCAAGGCGCTGTCCGATCAGGGCCTGATCGACAAGACGCGCGAGTTCCAGCACCGCGTGGCGGGGGGCGAAAGCCTGGATGCCATCCTGCCGGAAGCCTTTGCGAACTGCCGCGAGGGTGCGCGCCGCGCGTTGGGCCTGCGGGCCTTTGACGTGCAGCTGATGGGCGGCATCTTCCTGCACCAAGGCAATATCGCGGAAATGAAGACCGGCGAAGGCAAGACCCTGGTCGCCACATTCCCGGCCTATCTGAATGCGCTCGGGGGCAAGGGCGTCCATGTCGTCACCGTCAACGATTACCTCGCCAAGCGCGACGCCGAATGGATGTCCAAGGTTTACGCCCATCTGGGCATGACCTGCGGCGTGGTCGTCCCCTTTCAGCCCGAGGGCGAGAAGCGCGAGGCTTATGCCTGCGACGTGACCTATGCCACGAACAACGAACTGGGCTTCGATTATCTGCGCGACAACATGAAGGGCAGCGTGGCCGAAATGGTGCAGCGCGGTCACAATTTCGCCATCGTCGACGAGGTCGACAGCATCCTGATCGACGAAGCCCGCACGCCGCTGATCATTTCCGGCCCGTCGCAGGACCGGTCGGAACTGTATCGGGTGCTGGATGCCTATGTGCCCCTGCTGACGGACGAGCATTACAAGCTGGACGAAAAGGCCCGGAATGCCACCTTTACCGAGGAAGGCAACGAGTTTCTGGAAACCCGGCTGCAGGCCGATGGCGTCCTGCCGGAAGGCCAGACGCTGTACGATCCGGAATCGACCACCATCGTCCACCATGCCAGCCAGGCACTGCGTGCGCACAAGCTGTTCCTCAAGGACCAGCACTACATGGTCCGCGACGGCGAGGTGATGCTGATCGACGAGTTCACCGGCCGCATGATGAAGGGCCGTCGCCTTTCGGACGGCCTGCACCAGGCGATCGAGGCCAAGGAAGGCGTCGAGATCCAGCCCGAGAACGTGACCCTCGCCAGTGTCACCTTCCAGAACTACTTCCGGCTTTATTCCAGGCTGGCAGGCATGACCGGCACGGCATCGACCGAAGCCGAGGAATTCGCGGAAATCTACAAGCTCGGCGTGGTCGAGGTGCCGACGAACCGCGGCATCGCCCGCATCGACGAGCATGACCGCGTTTATCGTACCGCGGGCGAAAAATACGCCGCAGTCATCGAGGCCATCAAGGAAGCCCATGCGAAAGGGCAGCCGACCCTGGTCGGCACCACCAGCATCGAGAAATCCGAGATGCTGTCCGAGATGCTGAAACGGGACGGCATCCCGCACAACGTCCTGAACGCCCGCCAGCACGAGGCCGAGGCGCAGATCGTGGCCGATGCCGGCAAGCCGGGCGCGGTGACCATCGCCACCAACATGGCCGGTCGCGGGACCGACATTCAGCTGGGCGGCAATGCCGAGATGAAGGTGATGGACGCGCTGTCCGCCGATCCCGACGCCCATCCCGACGAATTGCGGGCCCGGATCGAGGCCGAGCACGCGACGGACAAGCAGAAGGTGCTGGAGGCCGGGGGCCTGTTCGTTCTGGGCACCGAGCGTCATGAAAGCCGCCGGATCGACAACCAGCTGCGTGGCCGGTCGGGCCGTCAGGGCGATCCAGGCCGTTCGCTGTTCTTCCTGTCGCTGGACGACGACCTGATGCGCATCTTCGGGTCCGAGCGTCTGGACAAGGTCCTGTCCACGCTGGGCATGAAGGAAGGCGAGGCGATCGTGCACCCTTGGGTGAACAAGTCGCTGGAGCGTGCCCAAGCCAAGGTGGAAGGCCGCAACTTTGACATCCGCAAGCAGCTGCTGAAGTTCGACGACGTGATGAACGATCAGCGCAAGGCCATCTTCGGCCAGCGCCGCGAGATCATGGACAGCGACGAGGTGGGCGAGATCACAGCCGACATGCGCCATCAGGTCATCGACGACCTGATCGAGGACTTCATGCCCGCCCGGAGCTATGCCGATCAATGGGACGTCGACGGGCTGAAGGCGGCCCTGCGCGAGCGGCTGAACATGAACCTTCCCGTTGCCGACTGGGCACAGGAGGAAGGCGTCGATCAGGACGCCATGCGCGAACGGATCACCCAGGCCACCGATACCTACATGGCCGACAAGGCAAACGCCTTTGGCCCCGAGGCCATGGTGCAGATCGAAAAGCAGGTCCTGCTGCAGATGATCGATCAGAAATGGCGTGACCACCTGCTGACGCTGGACCACCTGCGCTCGGTCGTCGGTTTCCGGGGCTATGCGCAACGCGACCCGTTGTCTGAATACAAGACCGAAGCCTTCCAGCTGTTCGAAACGCTTCTGGACAGCCTGCGCTTTGACGTGACGCAGCGCCTGGCTCAGATCCGGCCTTTGACGCAGGCTGAACGCGAGGAAATGCTGCGCCAGATGGCACAGGAACAGCAGGCCAAGCAGGAAGACCTGACCATGGAGCATGGCGATCAGGCGCAATCCGAGCCTGCCGCCGATCAGACCGCCCCACGGGTGGCGGGTTTCGACGAGAACAATCCTTCCACCTGGGGCAACCCGTCGCGCAACGACCCCTGCCCCTGCGGCTCGGGTCTCAAGTTCAAGCACTGCCACGGCGCGATCTGAGGCGGATGCCGTCGCGGGACGCAACCCGCGACGGCATCCACGCCCGCCAGACGGGGGCCAATGCCCCACCATGTTCGGGCGCGAAGGGGGGGTTCCTCCGCCCCTAGCCTAACCGCGGCGGCATTTCCCAGCCGCGCGTCAGTTCCTCGGCCGTCATCGGGCGCTTGCCTGCGCGCTGAGCTTCGAGAATTCTGATCGCGCCTTCGCCGCAGGCTATGACGAAGCCGGGCAGAACCTCTCCCGGATGTCCCTTTCCTGCTGCCAGCGTGCTGCGCAGCAACTTGACGCGTTCGCCCGCGATCTCGCACCATGCACCCGGAAAAGGAGAAAGGCCACGTATCTGCCGGTCAATTTCGGCCGCTGGACGTGTCCAATCGATCCGCGCCTCGGCCTTGTCGATCTTGGCGGCATAGGTGACGCCCTCGTCAGGCTGGAGCCTTGCGGGCACAGGAAGCCGCTCCAGAACATCCACGATCAGTGTCGCACCCATTGCGGACAGCCGGTCATGGAGGTCGGCTGTCGTCTCGGCCGGGCCGATGGGGGTTCGTGCCTCGGCCAGCACGGGACCGGTATCGAGACCAGCCTCCATCTGCATGATCGCCACACCGGTTTCCGGGTCGCCTGCGAGGATCGCCCGGTGAATGGGAGCGGCTCCGCGCCAGCGCGGCAGGATCGAGGCATGGATGTTCAGGCATCCACATCGTGGCGCATCGAGAACGGCTTGAGGCAGGATCAACCCATAGGCAACCACAACCGCCACATCGGCGTCCAGGGCGGCAAAGGCTGCATGTTCGGCCTCGTTTCGCAAACGCTCAGGGTGGCGGACGGGTAGGCCCAATTCGTCTGCCGCGGCATGAACGGCCGACAGCCGCGCCTTTTGCCCGCGCCCCGCCGCACGCGGAGGCTGTGTGTAAACGGCCACCACCTCATGCACTGCGGCGATGGCCTGCAAGGCGGGCACCGAAAAGGCAGGCGTTCCCATGAAGATCACGCGCATGATGGCCCTTTCCCTTGTTCAGTATGGTGTAATTGACCGGCCTTGTCAGCGCCGGCCCAGCTTGGCCGCCTTGGCAACCAGCATCTTGCGGCGCAAGGGCGTCAGGCGGTCCACATACAGGCGCCCGTCCAGATGGTCGATCTGATGCTGCACGCTGGTTGCCCAAAGGCCGACGAAATCCCGCTCTTCCATCGCACCGGTTTCATTGAGAAACTGCACGGTCACGGCGCGGGGCCGGCTGATCCGGGCAGACACCCCGGGCAGGTTCGGGCTGGCCTCCTCGTGCTCGCGATCCTGCACACTGGCATGCAGCACGGTGGGATTGGCCATCCGCACCGCCTGCCCGCGCTTGTCGGACGCATCGACAACGGCAAGCCGCAGCATGATCCCGATCTGGGGCGCGGCCAGGCCCACGCCGGGCATGGCCTCCATCGTATCGATCATGTCGTCCCAGATCATGCGCACGGATTCGGTGATTTCAGTCACGGGCTCGGCCACGCGATGAAGGCGCGGGTCGGCATAAGGAAGAAAGGGGCGGACGGTCATTTCAGTCTTTCAGGATCAGGCGGCCGTCCAGGTGATCGGCCTCGTGCTGCGCGATACGCGCCTCGGCCCCGCTCATCTGCCGCAGATGATGCCGGCCGTCCAGATCATACCAGCCCAAAGTGATGCCTGTGGGACGCCGCACCGCCATCGGGCGATCGGGTGCGGACAGGCACAGTTCCTCGGCCACCTCCGTCTCATCCGTGCGGGCGAGGATCTCGGGGTCCATCACGACCATCGGGTCGGGATGCCCTTCCTTCCAGCCGCTGTCCATCACGAAGACCCTGCGAAGGATACCCAGTTGAGGCGCAGCCAATCCGCGACCGCCGGCCGCATACATCGTCGCCAGAAGATCGGCGGCCAGAGCCCGCAGCGAAGGACCGTCCAGATAGCCGGACGGCTCGCACCGCTCGCGCAGTCCCGGATCGGGCCATTGCAGGATCGTTCGAACAGCGCCGTCGGCCAGATCCCCCGTCAGAACGGGCCGGACCCAGCCTTCGGCGCCGAGCCTGTCAGGCACGCGCCTGTTCCCGTTTCAACTTGACCATCTTGCGCGTGATCATCTGCCGCTTGATCGCTGAAAGGTGATCGATGAACAGGATACCGTTCAGGTGGTCCAGCTCGTGCTGTGCACAGGTGGCCCAGAGGCTGTCGAAATCCTGTTCATGCGCCTTGCCGTCCAGCCCCAGCCAGCGCATCCGCACCTCGGCCGGTCGCGTCACTTCGGCATATTGGTCTGGAATGGACAGGCATCCTTCGTCATAAACGTTCTCGGCGTCCGATTTCCATGTGACCTCGGGGTTCACGAGGACCAGCGGCGCACGCTGGGCCTGCGGATCGCGGGTGGCGTCCATCACGAAGATGCGCAAACCGACGCCGATCTGCGGCGCGGCCAGCCCGATGCCGGGGGCGTCGTACATGGTTGCCAGCATGTCGGCGGCCAGCGTCTCGATGTCGGGCGTGATGCGCGCCACGGGTTCGGCCGGCTTTTTCAGCCGCGGATCAGGATGGATCAGGATCGGTCTCACGCTCATAGGCCGGATTTAAGGCAAGCCTTCACCATAAGCAACAACAGGCGTATGCATCAGGAACCCTGCAGCCCGAGGACAGCATGACGGATCCAGACTTCGACGAGATCATCGACCGCCGCGGCACCTGCTGCAGCAAGTGGGACGACATGGAGGCGGCCTATGGTGTCGCATCCGGGGACGGTCTGGCGATGTGGGTGGCCGACATGGACTTTCGCCCCCCGGTCGCCGTCCAGCGCGCGGTCGAGGCGGTCGCGGCCCATGGCGTCTACGGTTATCCCGGTGCCAATCAACCCTATCTGGAGGCCATCTGCTGGTGGATGGCGAACCGCCATGGCTGGCAGGTCCAGCCGGACTGGGTCCTGACATGCGCGGGCCTCGTGAACGGCGTGGCCTTGACGCTGGATGCCTATACCCGCCCCGGCGACGGCGTCATCGTCATGAGCCCGGTCTATCACGCCTTTGCCCGCGTGATCCGGGCAGGTGACCGGGACCTGGTCGAACTGCCGCTGGCGCAGCAGGACGGGCAGTATCGCATGAACTGGCCCTTGTGGGAGGGAATGCTGAAAGGGCACGAGCGTCTGATGATCCTCTGCTCTCCCCACAACCCCGGTGGCCGCGTCTGGTCGGCGGAAGAGATGTCGCAGGTTGCCGATTTCTGCCGCCGCCATGACCTGATCCTGGTGTCGGACGACATCCACGCCGATCTGGTCATGCCGGACGCGCCGCGCCACCGGATGATCGCAACCGTCGTGCCCGAGATCTCGGACCGGCTGGTGACACTGACTGCCGCGACCAAGACCTTCAACATCGCGGGCGCCCATATCGGCAACGCGATCATTACCGACCCGGACCTGCGTGCGCGCTTCAAGGCGGCGCTGATGGCGCGCGGCATTTCTCCGGGCCTTTTCGGAATGGACATGGTCACCGCCGCTTATTCGCCCGAAGGCGCTGCCTGGGTGGATGCACTGATGCGCTATCTCGATGGCAACCGGCGATTGTTCGACGCGGGGGTCCATGCGATTCCGGGCCTGCGCTCGATGCCGCTGCAGGCGACCTATCTGTCATGGGTGGACTTTTCAGGCACCGGCATGAACCGGGAGGAGTTCACGGCGCGCGTGGAACGCCATGCACGCATCGCTGCCAATCACGGCACCACCTTCGGGCGAGGTGGCGACAGTTTCCTGCGTTTCAACATTGCCACCCCCCGCGCCCGCGTGGCGGAAGCCGTGGCGCGCCTGCAGGAAGCCTTTGCCGATCTGCAGTGAAAGAACCTGACCCCGTCACGCACGGGTGGTGACGGGACGGGTGCCGCCCGGGCCGCCCGCCGCGTTGCAACCCCTTGCGGCCCGGCCTATATACGCCCCAACCCGAACCCTGCCGAAAGCATCCCGCATGGTCTATCTGGATTTCGAAAAACCGCTCGCCGATATCGAGGGCAAGGCCGAGGAACTTCGTGCCATGGCCCGCAAGGGCGAAGGGGCCGTCGATGTCGAGAAAGAGGCCGCAGCACTGGACCGCAAGGGCCATGACCTGCTGAAGGATATCTACAAGTCGCTCGATGCCTGGCGCAAGACGCAGGTGGCGCGTCATCCCGATCGCCCGCATTGCCGCAATTATATCGAGACGCTGTTCACGGAATATACACCCTTGGCCGGCGATCGCGCCTTTGGCGACGATCATGCGGTCATGGGGGGACTGGCGCGCTTCAACGACGCGCCTTGCGTGGTGATCGGCCATGAGAAAGGCAACGACACCCGGTCGCGCATCCACCACAATTTCGGCATGGCCCGCCCCGAAGGGTATCGCAAGGCCATCCGCCTGATGGACATGGCCCACCGCTTCAAGCTGCCGGTCATCACGCTGGTGGACACGCCGGGCGCTTATCCCGGCAAGGGGGCCGAGGAGCGCGGACAATCCGAAGCGATTGCGCGCTGCACGATGAAATGTCTGGAGATCGGCGTGCCGCTGGTCAGCGTCATCATCGGCGAAGGCGGGTCGGGCGGCGCGGTGGCCTTTGCCACGGCCAACCGGATCGCCATGCTGGAACATTCGATCTATTCGGTCATCTCACCCGAAGGCTGCGCCTCGATCCTGTGGAAGGACGCCGAAAAGATGCGCGATGCCGCCGAGGCGCTGCGTCTGACAGCGCAGGACCTCAAGAAGCTGGGCGTCATCGACCGCATCATCGCCGAACCCTTGGGCGGCGCACAACGGGCGCCTGCCGACATGATCACGGAAGTGGGGCAGGAGATCGCAGCCATGCTGGCCGAACTGGCCGGCAAATCCCCCATGGAACTGGTCAAGGACCGGCGGTCCAAGTTCCTCGCCATGGGTTCGACCGGCTTGGCCGCCTGAAACACGACACTGTGACCGCCCAGCAACAGCCGCCCGGCAAGGGCGGCTGTTTCCATTTTGCAGGCTTGCCGGACAGGATTCGCTTTGGCAGCGTGTCACTTGCCCGCAACGTGTCACAAGGGAGGGGCCGAATGAATATCATCCATCACGTCACCCTTCTGCCACGCACCGGTCCGCAACGACGAATGCTCTCGTTCCTGACCGCCTGAACGGGCAAACTCCGATCGACGCACTGGCCTGACCGACCGCCTTGGCGCGGCCTGTCCGCATGGCGTCGTTCCCTCCTCACAAGCCAATCCCCGTGCATGGTCCTGCCATGTCCGGTGTTCAAGGAGAGCAATCATGATTGCCGAACTGCGCCCGCAGGCTGTCCGCCTGCACCCCACCATTCACCGCCTGATCCTCCGTCATGGTGCGACGGCGGTCACATGGGCCTTGATCCGGGCCCTGCTGCTGCCTCGGCGCCGGCGGCCCCGGCCGCCCGACCCTTATCACCTGAGCCCGCACATGCGGCGCGACATCGGTCTTCCGCCACGCGGACCCCATGTTCCGCGCTATTACGACCTGAGGTGATGCACGGACCGGGCGGCGCCGTCATCGGCGTTGTCCGGTTCCGGCAGGTCCAGCCCTGCCTCGGCCATAAGGCGGTCGGAATGGGTTTCGATCTCCGCCTCCAGCCGGGGCATGAACCCTTCGGACGGAATATCAGGACCGATGACCGGCAGGAATTCGATCACGGCGCGTCCTGAACGGATGCCCCAGCCGTTCCGTGGCCAGAACAGGCCGGTGTTCACCGCAACCGGGACCACGGGAAGCCCGGTTCCCGCGCGGATGGTCGCCACCCCCTGCTTGTAGGAACGGCGCTGGCCCGGCAGGGTCCGTGTGCCTTCGGGATAGATGACCAACTGGCCCAGCCCTTCGCCCGCGATGCGCTGGTTGATGGCGGTGGAGATTGCGGTCATCGCGTCCCGCCCGCGCCCCCGGTCGATCGGGATGCATCCGGTCTTCCACGCATACCAGCCCATGACGGGCACGCGCATGACCTCGCGCTTCATGATAAAGGCACGGCGCGGCACGGCATGCGCGATGATCAGGATGTCCCAAAAGCTCTGATGCTTGGCCGCCACGATGCAGTCACCGGTCGGTGGCGTGCCGCGGATCTCGCAGGTCAGGCCCAGGTGCAGGCGTGCGGCCCAGACGACATAACCGATCCAGCGTGTCGCGACTCGGTTCGCGCCCGCCCGCCCTTGACGCATCTGCGGCAGCCCCAGCAGCCCGATGACCAGCGTGGCCAGCGCCACATGCAGATAGAACAGCGCGTTCTGGATGTGCTGCCCGACCGTCAGGGGGCCAGGCCGCGGATCTTCCGTCCTCACCGCACATCCCCCAGCATCTTCAACGCCGCCCAACGGGTCGCGAAAAAGCCGACGCCCGCGGCGACGATCGGGATCGACAGGGGCAGCAGCCAGTCCCATCCACGAAAGCCGAGGCCTGTGAGAAAACCGCCCGCGGCACTGGCGTCCGGCAACAATGCCATGCCCAGCATTCCGATCACGGTTCCCATGGCCGCCCCCACCGCCGCGCGGCGCGTAAAGCGGCTCACGAAGGCCGTGGCGATGGTCAGGTCACGCGCCCCGATCAGGCGCAGCACGCGGATTACCTGAAGGTTCGCGGCCAGGGCAGCCTTGGCCGCCAGCGTGATCATTGCGGCCGAGGCCGCGCCGATCAATGCCAGCGACACGATGCCCAGCAGCCGCAGCCGATGCGCGGCCGATACCAGCGGTCGGCGCCATTCGCCGTGATCGTCCAGGACCGCACCCGGAGCCTCGGCCTCCAGCCGCAGGCGCAGACCGTCGGCATCGAAGGCCTCGCCCGCGATCGGCAGCTCGATCAGGGCAGGAACGGGCAGGGCATCGACGGGCATGTCAGGGCCGAACCACGGTTCCAGCAGTTCCGCGATCTCGTCCTGCGGCAGCAGGCGGGGCTGGCCCGCGCCCGGCGTCGTTTGAAGGATCTGAAGTGCCGACTGGACCCGCGCCTCCTGTTCGGTGGCGGGCGCGCTGACACGCACCGTAACCGATCCGGCAAGCTCGGACGACCAGCGGTCGGCCATCCGGCCCGTCGCCAGCGCCAGCGCCATGGCAAAAACCGCCAGGAACGCCATCGCCCCCGACGAGAACAGCGTCAGCTGCGCCGTGAAACCCGTCGGAGGAACGATGCGGTCGCCCTTGCCGCCCTCGCCTCCCATCAGGCCTCGCCACAGCGCCACCAGGTTCAACCCTCGCAAATCCCTGCGCATCACAGATCCGCCCCCGCCAGTTGCAGACTGCCGCCTGATATTCGCAGCACCCGGGCCGTCACCTGCGCCTTGGTCGCGCGGATCAGGTTCAGGTCATGGGTCGCGACCAGTACGGTCTTGCCCGACTTGTTCAACTCGATCAGCAGTTGCATCAACCGCATCGACATGTCCCAGTCCAGGTTTCCCGTCGGCTCGTCCGCCAGAACCAGGTCCGGTGACAGGATCACGGCACGCGCCAGCGCGGCACGCTGTCGCTCACCCCCGGACAGGGACGGCGGCAGCACGCGCGCATGCTGCGTCAGCTGCACCCAGCCCAGAAGATCGCGCAGCGCCTCCATGTCCACCGGCTCCCCGGCGACGGTCAGCGGCAGGGCCACGTTCTCGGCCATGGGCAGGTGATCGAGGAATTGCGGGTCCTGATGAACAACGCCCACGCGGCGACGCAGATCGGCGATCTCGTCCCGCGACAGCGATCGCAGGTCCTGGCCAAAGGCGGTCATCCGTCCCGCGGTCGGCAGCAGGTCGGCATAGCACAGTTTGAGCAGCGTCGTCTTGCCCGAGCCGGACGGTCCGGTCAGGAAATGGAACATGCCGCGCTGAAGGCTGAGCGTCATGCCCGACAACAGCTCTACCCCTCCGTGGTAACCGAAGCCGACATCCCGCATCTCGATCAAGCGCCACCTCTTTTCCGCTACGGCCCGTCTGACGCGGGACCTGCGCCCGGCACCTTGGAAGCCGGACGCGTGCTTGATAGAACAGCCGCAGGACGAATACGAGGGTGGCATGGCTGAAATTAGGTTGATCTGTCCCGGATGCGCCGCCGAATACGGCCTGCCCCGCGATGCCATCCCCGCCGAAGGCAGAGAGGTCGAATGCAGCGATTGCGGTCGCGTCTGGCAGGCGCGGCGCCCGCCTTCGGGAACGGCGCCCCTGGCCTTGGGCGCCTATGCCCGCCCCGTGCTGCGCGACGATCCCGATGACACGCCGGCCGTGCGGCCCCTGCCGCCCGCCAGCAGGCGGTTGTCGCCGGACGTGCTGGACATCCTGCGCCAAGAGGTCGAACACGAACGCCGCCTTCGTGCGGCGGACAGTCCGGCGGCACCCGCAGCGCCCCTTGATCCGCCAGAGCCCGATACCGACTGGCCTGCCACCACCGTCACCCTGCCTGCCGGCGCCACGCGCGCCTTTACCGCCAACCCGCAGCCGCAGGTCCCCTTGCCCGAGGCCGTGGCCCACCCTCCGCCCACGGCGGCACGCCGCCCGCCGCCCGGGCCCATACCTGAACAGCCGCGGCCCGTGGCCCATCCGATCCAGCATGAACGAACCCGTCAGGAACAGACCCATCAGGATCACACGCGTCCCCCTGCACGGTCAGGTTATGGCGCGGGCTTTGTTCTTTCACTGACGATCGCAGCCTGTGCCTTGGGACTCTACGTCCTGACGCCCGTCTTGGCTGAACAGGACAGTGCGCTCGGGGATCAATTGCTTGAATGGCGGAACGGCGTGGATCGCGCCCGCCTGTGGCTGTCCGACCAGGCGGGCCGGTTGCGCGGCTGAACCCTAGAAGCGGTCCAGCAATCGCCCGAGGTAATCCCGCTCGTCCTGCGGCCGCGTCTGCTGGCCGCTGCGGCGGCGGATCTCATCCAGCAGGTCGCGGGCGCGCTGCGCCGGGTCCAGACCCTCGGCCAGCGGGTCGCCACTGGTGATGACATTGCCGCTTCCGGCCCGCTGACGGCCAAGCGGGTCCAGGATCGGGCGGCCGTCAAAGGGCATCTGGCTTTGGCCGCCCTGCGCGCTGTCCCCGGGCTGGCCGCCCGGCTGTTGACCCTGCTGGCCGTCCTGCCCCTGCTGGCCCTCTTGTCCTTGCTGGCCCTGCTGGGCCAGCATGTCGCCCAAGGCGCGCATCCCTTCCCGCATCGACTGGATGGCATCGGCCTGGCGCTGCAGCGCACCGCCCGTGTCCCCGTCGCGCAGGGCCCGCTCGGCTTCTTCCATCGCGCGTCCCGCTTCGTCCAGCTGTCGCCGCGCCTCGTCCCCTTGAGGAGACCCCTGCCCCGGCATCAGCCCCTGCTGCTGGCCCAGCTCGTCGCGCAAGGCCTGCTGCCGGTCGGCCAGGCTTTCTCCGCCCTCACCCTCGCCTTCACCCTGCTGACCGGGCTGGCTCTGACCGAACTGGCGCTGCATGTCGCGAAAGGCCTCGTCCGACAGGCGCTGTTGTTCGCGCAGCGTGTCCGCCAGGCGGTTCATGGGCTGGTTGCCCTGCTGACCGTCCTGCCCTTCCCCCTGGCCCTGCCGGACCTCGAGGTTTTCCATCATGCGGTTGAACTGTTCCAACAGTTCCTGCGCCTCGGCCATGCGGCCTTCGTTCATCAGGCGCTGGATCTCGTCCATCATCTCCTGGATCTGGTCGCCCGTGATCTGCTGTCCCTGCTGTCCACGGTCGGGACTGTCCGCCTGGTCCTGTCCGGCATTCTGTTCCGCCAGCATCTGCGTATACGCGTCCGTGGCTTCGCGCAGTTCCTCCATCAAGCGCTGAATCTCGTCGGGACTGGCACCATTGCGGATCGCTTCGGACAGTTTCTGTTGCGCCTGCTGCATCCGCTGCAGCGCATCCGCCAGCCCCCCGTCCTCCAGTTGAACGGCCGCTTCCCAGAGTGCTTCCGCTAGGCGATCGCGTGCGTCGGGCGTCAGGCCGTCCCTTTCCAGCAGCGACACGGCGCCGCGCAGTTCGGCATGAAGATCGGGCGCGACAAAGCCATCCGGTTGCCAAGTGACCGCGCGCAGGATCTCGGCACTGCGGCCGGCATTGTTGCGCGACCACAGCAGATCGCGGCGCAACTCGATCAGCGCCGCGGCAAAGGGATTGAAGAAGCGCCGTCCCGGCAGTTCGACCGCCATCGGCTCGGACTGGCCCACCTGTTCGATCCCGTCCACGGCGCGCAGGGTGATCTGCACGGGCAGGTTGGCCCAGGGATGGCGCGACAGGTCTTCGGTGAACTGGCCCCGAACCTCGCGGCGGTCGCCCCGGGGCAAGGGAAGAGTCAGAAGAACAGGATCCCGTGGCTCGGGATCGACAAACAGGCCAAAGCGGCGGTCCACGGCCGGAAGGTCCAGCGCGATGACGGCCGCGGCCTCGGCCACGCCATGATCGTCGCCGGCCTCGTAGTCCTGGATCATCCGCCCGTCGGCACGGCGGACCGGCGCGGCCCCGGCACTGATGGACGGCGCGGCGTCCGGCAGGACGGTCACGTCGAAACGGCGGTCCGCCACGGTGATCGCCCCGGACTGTTCCGCCCGAAAGGCCGGGGCCGCGGGGTCATCGCCCGTCACGGATCCGATATCCTGACCGACATGGGTCCCGCTTCCGTAGAGACGAAAGCTGACAACCGTGCCCTTGGGAAGCTCCAGCACCTCGCCCTCGGTCAGGGCGTTCATGTAGACGGTCGGGCGGCGCGTATAGGCGGGAGGCTCTGCCCAACCTTCCCAGGCGGGTCCGGTCGGTGCGGCGGGACCCGTCGCGGAAACGGTCATCGTGGCCGCAATGGCCTGAATTCCTTGGCCCATCTGCCCGGCTCCGCCAAAGATCAATGCCATGGTCAATGCGACCATGCCCGCCAGCCGCAGCGCATAAGGATCGCGCCGCGCCAGATCGGCATCGGGCCGCACCGCGCGCGCCGACAACGCCGCCGCCTGCATCTGCGCTAGATGTGCCTGCCACAAGGGCCCTTCTCCGCCGATGGCGGGACGGTCGCCAAGCGCGCTCAGCGGTCGGCCCGGCAGGGTCCGGTCCAGCCGCTCGACGGCCTCGTGCGGGCGGACGCGACGATAGCGCAGCCCTCCCAGCACAGCGGCCGCCACCACGGCCAGCAGCCACAAACCTGCCAGCCAGGGCAGCAGCATGTCCGGGACAGCTGCCACCAGCCCCAGCGCCAGGGAGGCAAAACCCGTGGCCAGCAGCGTGACCAGCGGCCAGAAGGCCTGGGCCCCGCGTTCCCAGGCCATACCCCATCGCGTCAGGCGCAGGGCACGTCCCGTTGAACCCGGCATTTGCCCCAGAACATCGTCGGACGTCCGGGAACGCATGGTCCCCGGTCTGTCGGTTTCATCCTGGCGCCCGATCAAAGCCATGCCGGGATGCTATCGCGCCCCAGCATTTCCTCATATGTCGGACGGGCCCGGATGACGGCGAAGTGATCGCCCTGCACCAGAACCTCGGGCACCA
>NZ_JBKGUN010000281.1:0-15893 GCF_046462195.1 Paracoccus sp. (in: a-proteobacteria)
ATCCAGTCCAGCCGCGTGTCCTGGATCGCCCAGCCAAAGACAAAGGCCACCAGCAGCGCGCCCGTCAGCGCGGCAGACATCGCCCAGCCCTGCGCGTCCAGCGCCACGAAGTTCGACCGGATGCGGCGGTTGGCACGGCGGTTGTGGATGGCCATTCCGACCGCGACCATCAACACGATCGCGGCATAAAGAACCGCCTGCCCGAAATCCAGCTCGCGCCCTCCAGCCAGCAGGCTGCCAATTGCCGTGACAAGGGCATAAACCGCCGCCCCCGTCAGCAGCACCCCGTTCAGTCCCAAGACCATCGGTTCAAGGTGCCAGAACCCCATGGTGAAACGCTCGACCAGCCGCGCCTGGCGCCGTTCGGACAATCGCGCCGTGATCAGGGTCGAGACCAGCAACGCCACCGATGTCATCGAGGCATCTGTCAGCGAGTAGATGCCGTCAAAGACGATCGAGCTGGACCGGGAGGCAAGGCCCACGCCAATCCCGGCAGCGGCCACGACGAAGGTCATCGCGATCGACAGTTTCAAGACGGCCTGTTCGTTCATTCGGATCCTCTTTGCAGGCAAACGCTTTGTCGCTTCAACGGGTTGCAGGCTCGGACAACCCGGCGACCCAACGCAACATCTGGTCCCCGCCCGCGCCACCATGCTAAGGTCGCGGGGAACCGGGACAAGGGCGGGGAACAAGGATGGCGCTGATCCGGCTGTGGCTGTTCCTGTTCGTGCTGCAGCTGGTGTTCTATGTGGTCCTGCGCCTTTACGTCCGCTCGCGGCAGGTCGAGCGGCTGGAGAACCGGTGGGATGCGCGTCATCCTGACGGGGCGGGGAACACGGCGGCGCGGCGCGCGTTCGTCGCCAAGGCCATGACGGGCTTCAACCGGAGCCTGCGGGCGCGGCTGACGCTTCTGGTCTTTGTGCTGCCGACGCTGGCCGTTCTGGCCATCGTCATTCTGGTCAACTGGCAATAGGAGCTGCCGCACCATGTACTATGCACGCGCCGTCATCGGCGTCCTGTTCGGCGTGCTGATCTTTGCCATGCTGGACTATGCCTTGCCGTCCAAGAATACGGTCCGCATCAGCAACACCTACAACAGGCTCACCTCGATCCCGGCCTCGGCCTCGATCTTCTGGGCTTCCGACAGCACGGGAACGGTCGAGAACGCGCAAGGCCAGCGCGATGTCCGCTTCATCGACACGGTGCGTCCCGATGGCCGCGTCTTTGTTTACCGGAACGAGGATACCGGCTGGGTCTGGCCGCCTTACTTCAAGTACGACAGCGCGAACCTGCAGGCAGAGGCGAACAACCTGCAATCAACCTCGCGCGAGCCGATCTGGGTCAGCGTCACGGCCTATGGCTGGCGCATGCCGTGGATGTCGACCTATCCGAACGCCATTTCCATCAACACGGTCGCAGGCCCGGATGACCGGCCGTTGAACTGGGCCGCAATGGTGGTCTGCACCGTGCTGCTGGCCCTCCTGGCGCTGATCTGGCGCATGTGGGCGCAGTTCCGGCAGCGCGGGGTAGGGCGGATCGACAGGGGCAGGGCATGAGCAACCCTGGCACAGCGCTGCGCCTCGAATGGCTGGAAGGGCTGCGCATCAACACGCCCGCGGTTGAGCGGCGTGCCGCATCGCTCCCGACGCGGCGCAGCCTCAAGAAGGATCATCAGGCCGCTTGGCTGCTGAACGCGGTGCGCTGCATCGACCTGACGACGCTTGCGGGCGATGACACGCCCGACCGGGTCGCGCGGCTCTGCGCCAAGGCCCGTCAGCCCGTTGCGGCCGACCTGCTGGAGGCCATGGGTGTCAATGGCCTGACCACCGGCGCCGTTTGCGTCTACCCGACGATGGTCGCTCCTGCCAAGCGCGCACTGGGCGACAGCGGCATTCCGGTGGCCAGCGTCGCCACCGGCTTTCCCGCCGGCCTGATGCCCCTGGACCTTCGCCTGGCCGAAATCCGTTACGCGGTCGAACAGGGCGCGGACGAGATCGACATCGTCATCACCCGTGCCCACGCACTGCGCGGCGACTGGGCCGCGCTTTATGACGAATTGCGGGCGATGCGCGATGCTTGCGGGTCCGCGCGGATGAAGGCGATCCTGGCCACGGGGGATCTGAAGTCGCTGGAAACGGTTGCCCGGGCCAGCCATGTCGCCATGCAGGCGGGGGCCGACTGGATCAAGACCTCCACCGGGAAGGAAGGCGTGAATGCCACCCTGGTTGTCAGTCTGGTCATGGTGCGCTGCATCCGCGACTTTCATGCGCGGACCGGCATCAAGGTTGGCTTCAAGCCCGCGGGCGGGTTGCGCACGGCCAAGGATGCCATCAGCTGGCAGGTCCTGATGGCCGAGGAACTGGGCCGCGACTGGCTGCGCCCCGAGCTGTTCCGCATCGGCGCAAGCTCGCTTCTGGGCGATATCGAGCGCCAGATCAGCCACCATGTCACGGGCCGTTATGCTGCCGCCCACCGTCAAGCGATTGCCTGAGGACCCGATGAGCCGAGTGAGCGAGATCATGGAAACGATGGAATACGGGCCGTCGCTCGAAGACAGCAGCGCCGTGCGCGACTGGCTGTCGACGCGCCAGCGCTTTGGCCATTTCATCGGCGGCAGCTTCATCGAACCCGGGGAAACATTCGAAACCCGCGATCCTGCGACCGGCGATGTCCTGGCGCATGTCAGCCAGGGGACCAAGGCGGACATCGCCGCTGCGGTTGCTGCCGCACGGGAGGCGCAGGGGCCTTGGGCGGCACTGGACGGGACAACGCGGGCACGCCATCTTTATGCGCTGGCCCGGCATGTGCAAAAGCGAGAGCGTTTCCTTTCGGTTCTGGAAAGCCTGGACAACGGCAAGCCGATCTGCGAAGCGCGCGACATCGACGTGCAGCTGGTGGTGCGCCATTTCTATCACCACGCAGGATGGGCAGAACTGCGCGATGACCGCTTTCCGGGGCGCGCGCCTCTCGGGGTCTGCGGGCAGATCATCCCATGGAACTTTCCCCTGTTGATGCTGGCCTGGAAGGTGGCACCAGCACTGGCGGCCGGCAACACCGTGGTGTTGAAGCCTGCGGAATACACGCCGCTGACCGCCTTGGCCTTTGCCGAGATCTGCAGGGAGGCCGGCTTGCCGGCGGGCGTGTTGAATATCGTCACCGGCGACGGCGCGACAGGGGCAGCCTTGGTGGGCGCGCCAGTGAACAAGATCGCCTTTACAGGCTCGACGGAAGTCGGGCGCGGCATTGCGGCGGCACTGGCGGGAACGGGACGCAAGCTGACACTGGAACTCGGCGGCAAATCTCCCTTTGTCGTGATGGACGATGCCGATCTGGACGCCGCGGTCGAGGGTGTCGTGGACAGCATCTGGTTCAACCAGGGCCAGGTCTGTTGCGCAGGGTCGCGCATCCTGGTGGCCGAGTCCGTGGCGGAACGGTTCGAAACGCTGCTGCAGGCGCGCATGGCACGGTTGCGGGTCGGGACGCCCTTGGACAAGTCCACTGATATCGGCGCCATCGTTGATCCCGTCCAGAAGGCCCGCATCCTGTCGATCTGTCAGGCGGCAGTGGACCAAGGGGCGGAACTGGTGGGTGGCCAGCCGCAGAAGGACTGCTTCGTCGCACCCGGCTATCTGCGTAACATCGCCCCTGCCAATCTCGGCATGAGCGACGAGATCTTTGGTCCGATTGCCACGTTGTCGAGTTTTCGCACGGCCGATGAGGCGGTGGAGTTGGCCAACAACACGCGCTATGGGCTCGCCGCATCGGTGTGGTCCGAAAGCGCAAGCGTGGCGACAGACATGGCATCGCGGATCAAGGCGGGGATCGTCTGGATCAACGGCGCCAACATGTTCGATGCTGCGGCCCCCTTTGGGGGCATGCGCGAAAGCGGCTATGGCCGCGAAGGCGGGCGGATTGGAATGCTGGATTATCTGGCCGAGCCGATGACCCCGCTGGCCGAGCCTGCACCCAAGGTTCCCGCGGTCACCATCGGGGATGCGCCGGTGGCAGGGAATGGGGTCGACCGGACGGCCAAGCTTTACATTGGTGGCACACAGAAACGCCCGGATGGCGGCGGAAGCTATGCCGTGCCGGGCGGCTTGGCCCCCTTGGGCAGCCGCAAGGACGTCCGCAATGCGGTCGAAGCTGCCGCCAAGGCCGGCAAATGGGCGGCCATGGGCGGCCACGGGCGTGCGCAGGTGCTTTACTTTCTGGCCGAGAACCTGTCCGCCCACGCTGACGCATTTGCCGCAAGGGTCGGTCAGGCCGAGACCGATGCCGCGCTTGCAAGGATCTTCCATTATGCCGCTTGGGCGGACAAGTTTGACGGCACCACGGTTCAGGCGCGACCCGGGCATCTCGTCAACGTTCTGCCCGAACCCTTCGGCATCATCGGCATCGCCTGTCCCAACAGGCAGCCTTTGGTCGGGTTTCTGTCACTGATCCTGCCCGCGATCGCGATGGGCAACAGCGTGGTGGCCATTCCCGCGCAGGATGATCCTCTGGCCGTCATTGACCTGTGTCAGGTCTTTGACAGTTCGGACCTGCCTGTAGGCGTCGTGAACGTCGTGACAGGCCCGCGCGATGATCTCGCGCTGCATCTGGCCAAGCATGACGAGGTGGCCGCCCTCTGGTATTGCGGCCAGCCCGAAGGTCGTGCCGCCGTTGATCGCGCAGCCTGCGGCAATCTCAAGCCTGTATGGTCTCCGGTCTGCCATGATTGGACAGCCAGAAATGCGCAGGGGGAAACCTTCCTGCAACATGCCACCCGGACCAAGACGATCTGGCTGCCTCATGGTGCCTTGCCTTCCGCCGGCGGGGGAGGCGCCTACTGAAAAACAGGCCGGCCGTCTTGGGGCAAAAGGACCGCTCCGCCATACATATATTAGCCTTGGAAGCGTATCCTTGTGATTGCGCGAAGGCCCTGAAATGAATTAGCTTCAGCGTCAGCCTTTCAACTTCGAGTAGCGCAGTTGCATATCGACTCTCGTATGAATCTCCCGACTGCCCAAGGTCCTGCCGCCCCTTCGATCTGGAACATCGACGTCTGTACGCTTCCTTCGGTTCGACGCCGTGGCAGCATCTGCGCGGCAGCGATCGATGCGTTGACGCATCTGATCGGCGACAAGGGTTCTGTCCCCCAACTTGGCGAGGTGGCGGCCCATATCGGGGTTCCGCTTGCGGATCTGGAGGCGATCGTCCCCAGCGTCGAGGCGCTGATGGTCAAGATGGCGGAAAATGCCATGGTGCTGCTGCATCATGCCTGCGTGCAATCTATTGCTCAAGCCAGCAGCGACGATCCGGTCGAACAGTTCGTCGCTCTGGCTGACGGCTATCTTGAATGGGGCTATCGCTATCCGCGCGAGTTTCGCATCATCGGGGCCATGCCGGCCGCTGATTTCCAGAGCAATCAGAAGCTGTTGCGATACGAAGAATCGATCCGGGAGTTGATGCTGAGGATCCTGAAGCGTGGCCAGGCGCGTTCCACCATTCCCCAGAGCCTTGATGTCCAGACCTTTATTGCCATAGCGCAGACTTATGCCTTCGGTGTGGTCACGCTGATGCTGCTCGGGGATCTGTCGCGATGGAATTCGGGTCTGCCGCCGCGTGAAGCCGCGCGCTTGAACCTTCGAACGTTCATCAACCAGTTCCTGAACCGCACCGAAACCCCCTGCTGATCCGCTCTGGCCAAGCCGCCGATCCTGTCTGATGACAAATGCTTCAGGAACAGACGGACGATTGATCAGTTAGACCTCTTCGTCAACCAAGAGGGGAACAGATGGGCCGCGTGACGTTCACCCTTGATGGCGCGGGGCCTTTCGAGGGAACCATGTCCTTCAGTACCATCGGCGATGGGGAGGTTCAGTTCATCGGCATTCCCCTGCATGCGCTGGATGTGAGCAGGTATCATGTCATTGCCATAACACCCGACGCCGACGAAAGCTTTGTTGCGCCCGTCCTGCAGATCGTTACGGAACAAAGCCCAGCTGATGAACAGAACCGCACGATGTCAGGCTTTGTCCAGTTCGAGACGCTGTAGCAGCAGCGTTCAGGTCAGGATGCCTTCAACCCCCACCAATACCGGTCGTGACCTTGCCGGTCCCGCCGCACTCGGGGCACTCCTCCCCGTCGACCTTTCCACTGCCGTTGCATTCCCGGCAGATGTTCTCGCCTGCGCCTGGTGCGTCCGGGGGCACCTGGTCGGGATTGGGATCGTCGCTCATGTCTTGTCCTCCTGATTGCTTGTGGAATTCAACCAGTGGGGGGAGGCATTGTTCCCGAAGGCGGCTCAGGCGCGGGCATGGTCCTCGACGCTGCCTGAGACAGGGCGGTGGTGCGGACGGCGACAATCACGGACAAAGCCATGATCGGCAGGCTTTAGTGTCCTTTACCTGTTCAAACCCGAGCATTCCGCACTGTGGGGTGTCCCGTTCCGCGCAGCGGGGTAACGAAACCCATCGTGCCCGCCGCCCCTCTCATATGAAACGTCCGAACCTACTCCCCCCGATTGCATGACCGCTGCAGAGTGCCGCGCGCCGACCTGTGCGGCCTGCTGGCGCTCGGGTTGGTTCGGATGCCGAAGATGGCGAAGTGACTGACAGCATTTGACAACATTACCCATGCTATCTGCCCAATCCCGCAAGGTCAGGGTTCGAAGGTTGTCGCATACAACGGCTCATGAACTGTGGGCGTTAGTGCTTTTCAGTCATTGAGGATTGGCACACGGGAAGCTGAACTTGCTGCTAATGGGGTCCGAAGCGCTTCCATCCCCCGGGAGGGCGGCCTGTACCTCCAGCCTGTCAGCATAGCGGGAAGGCCATTTCTTCAATGCCGCAGGGCTCAGCAAAGATCCACCTTTCGGCTTCCTAATGTTTTGCTGAGGGCAGCAAGCTACTGAATCAAAGCAGCAACAATTACGCAGGGATCGATTCGGGTATGAAGCTCGCACTAGAACCCATCATCCCTTTCATCATAAGAGAACAGGAAAGATGGTGCGGACGGCGGGACTTGAACCCGCACTTCCATTCGGAAAACAGATTTTCATACCACTTCGACTTTCGCCGCCGCCCGAAAGAGGGCGTTCGTGGTCTGGACTATCCCTTCGCCATGGCCGTCAAAGGCTTTAGGCGCCGCCCGTCTAGTCTCTACACCTTTCCCCTTTCGGGGACTTGGCTCGGGATTGGCACGGAGAAGGATCTCCAGAGCTTTCCCCGAATTTGAGCGGTTCTGCACCGGCAGTTTCCGGCCGGGCACTCCAAATCTTAAAGTCTGCTGCGTCTACCGATTTCGCCACGTCCGCGTCACCTGCCCCCATATCGCAGGACCGAAGGCTTTGGGCAAGCGGCTCGGCGCGACATTCATGACAAGAAACGGAACTGCCACCTGATTGGCAGGTTGAGCCGCGCACCGGTAACAGGAGGGCACCATGTCCCGGATCAGCCAGACGCAGGGCGAAGGCGGCGAACTGCACCAGCGGGGCGGCGAAACCTTGACCACGAATCAGGGAATTCCCGTTTCGGACAATCAGAACAGCCTCAAGGCAGGGCGTCGTGGGCCGACGCTGCTGGAGGATTTTGTTCTGCGCGAAAAGATCTTTCATTTCGATCACGAACGCATTCCGGAGCGGATCGTCCATGCGCGCGGTTCGGGGGCACATGGTTATTTCGAGTGCACCGACCCCATTCCCGAACTGACCCGCGCGTCGTTGTTCTCCAAGCCGGGCCGGGTGCCCGTGTTCACGCGCTTCTCGACGGTGGCTGGCGGTGCGGGCAGCGTGGACACGCCGCGGGACGTGCGCGGCTTTGCCGTCAAGTTCTATACCGAGGAAGGCAACTGGGATCTGGTGGGCAACGACATCCCGGTCTTCTTCATCCAGGACGCGATGAAGTTTCCCGATCTTGTCCATGCCGTAAAGATGGAGGCCGACCGCGGTTATCCGCAGGCGGCCAGTGCGCATGACACCTTCTGGGATTTCATCTCGCTGATGCCGGAATCCATGCACATGATCATGTGGGCAATGTCCGACCGCGGCATCCCGCGCAGCCTGCGCATGATCGAGGGGTTCGGCATCCACACCTTCCGTCTCGTGAACGACGAAGGACGATCGACCTTTGTCAAGTTCCATTGGAAGCCGCGGTTGGGCCTGCAAAGCCAGGTCTGGAACGAGGCCGTCAAGACGGCGGGTGCTAACCAAGACTATCACCGGCAGGACCTGTGGGAGGCGATCGAGGCCGGCGACTATCCGGAATGGGATCTGGGCATCCAGACCTTTGACGCCGAATGGGCGGCCCGGCAGCCTTATGACGTGCTTGATGCGACCAAACTGATTCCCGAAGAGGACATTCCCGTCCGCATCATCGGAAAGCTGGTTCTGGATCGGAACCCGGATAACTTCTTCGCGGAAACCGAGCAGGTGGCCTTTTGTCCCGGCAACATTGTTCCCGGCATCGATTTCAGTGACGATCCGCTGCTGCAGGGACGGTTGTTCAGCTATCTGGACACGCAAAAATCGCGCCTTGGAATGACCAATTTCCATCAGCTGCCCATCAACGCCCCGAAATGCCCGATGCACAACTTTCAGCGCGACGGGATGATGCAGATGGCCGTGCCGCGGGGGCGCGCGAATTACGAACCCAACAGCCTTGAGGAGGCGGGCGAGGATCCGGGACCCCGCGCCAGCGAAAGGGGATTCGCCACCTACCGGTCGATGACCGACCTGGGCAACCAGCCGGACCAGAAACTGCGCCTGCGCCCTGAACTGTTCGGCGACCATTACAGCCAGGCGCGGATGTTCTATCGCAGCCAGACCGAAGTGGAGCAGCGCCACATTGCGGACGCCCTGACCTTCGAGTTGTCCAAGGTCGATCTGGGCCACGTGATCCAGCGTGTTCTGGGCCATCTGCGGGTCATCGACGAGGATCTGGCCGAAATGGTGGCCGAGGGTCTGGCCGAGGATCTTCCGGAAGCGGCCGTGCCTTTTCGGGAGCCTGTCGACATGCCCCCTTCGGACGCGCTGTCGATTGCGAAAAGCGCCAAGTACACGCTCAAGGGCCGCAAGGTCGGTATCCTGCTGGGCGACGGCGGCGACATGTCCAAAGTCGAGGCGCTGAAGGCGGCTGTCGAGGCAGAGGGCGGAACCACGGTGCTGATCGCCAAGGAGCGGGGCAAGGCCGAGGCGCAGTTGGCAGGTTCGCCCTCCGTCCTGTTCGATGCGGTGGCGCTGGTCCTGTCCCCAGAGGATGCGGCAAGGTTCGCCAAGTACAAACCCGCGATCGACTTTGTCTCGGATGCCTTCGCCCATATGAAGGCCATCGGGGCGGATGCGTCCGCAACGGCACTGCTGATGGCGGCCGGGGTCGAAAAGGACGAAGGCGTTCCGGCGCTGGAGCCCGAGACCTTTGTCGCGGCAGCGTCACGTCGTTATTATGCCCGCGAGGCTGCCCTCTGGTAGCAGGAAGCCCCGGGCTTGCCAGGGCATCCGTCACGTCATGAAGACAGGAGGGGCGTCAGGTCCTTCTGTCAGCCATAGCTCCGGGTCGGGCGATCAAAGACCTTTCGGCCCATCAGGCTGCCTACCAGGTCGACCATCAGCTTGGCCGTGCGTCCCCTTTCATCCAGAAAGGGGTTCAGTTCGACCAGATCAAGCGATGTGACGAGATCGGACTCGTGCAACAGTTCCATCACCAGATGCGCTTCGCGGAAGGTGGCACCGCCCGGAACGGTCGTGCCCACGGCAGGCGCGATCGATGGGTCCAGGAAATCTACATCCAGGCTGACATGCAGCAGGCCGTCGGCGGACCTGACCTTGTCGAGGAAGGTGCGCAGGGGGGCCACGATGCCCTGTTCGTCCAGCACGCGCATGTCGTTCACCGTGATGTCGGTCGGCTGCATCGCCGCCAGTTCTGCCGGATCGACGCTGCGGATGCCGAACATGCAGATGTTCTCGCCGGGAATGGGGGCAGGGAAGGGCGGAAACGGGTCGAATCCCGGAAGACCATTGGCATAGGCCATCGGCGTTCCATGCAGGTTGCCCGAGGTGGTCGTGGCCACCGTGTGAAAGTCGCTGTGCGCATCCAGCCAGATCACGAACTGGGGCCGTCCCGCGCGGGCGGCATGGGCGGCGATGCCCGCGACCGTGCCAAGCGCCAGCGAATGATCCCCGCCCATGATGATGGGCAGGCCGTCGGGCAGGGCTGCCTCGGTCGCCTGCCACAGGGCACGGGTCCAGGCGATGGTTTCCGGCAGGTGGTGGACGACAGGGTTGCCGCAGGTCTCGGAACCCAAGGGGGCGGGGCTGACATCGCCGCGATCCTCGACACTATGTCCAAGGGCTGAAAGGGTGCCGGCAAGTCCGGCGGTCCGATAGGCGGCGGGCCCCATCAGGCAGCCGGGGCGGCGCTGCCCTTCGTCCACGGGGGCTCCGATCAGGATGCAATGGGTCATGGGCTTCCTTGCTGTGGTTGCCCGAATAAACCCGCCCGGTCGAAGAAAGTCCACCGACCGGGCGTTTCTCCATCAGAAGTTGGTGGTCAGTCCCAACCACAGCCTGCGGCCTTCGCCTTCGGTGCTGTTGGATGCGGTCGTGACCTTGCGGTCCAGCACGTTGTAGAGGGCACCGTTCAGCGAAACATGCTCGCTCACCTGATAATCCACGCCCAAGTCGACCGTCAGATAGGACGCGTATTCATAGGCGATCGCAGTGCCTTCATCGTCATAGGCATAGGGGGTGCCGTTCGTGCCGATCCGCGCGCCGGCAGCCACCTCGCGCCCGTGATAGTTGACCGACGTCCAGGCGCCGAGGCCCGTCAGGGGGGTCGTCCAGTCTGCCGTCACGCTGGCCATGTGGCGCGGCGTCCGCTCCAGCGGCAGGCCGGCATAAGCGCCGGCCTTCTGCTCCGAATCCGTGAAACTGTAGCTGGCACGCAGGGTCAGGTCCGGCGTCGCATCCCATTCGCCGGTCAGTTCGACGCCCTGCAGGCGCGCTTCGCCGACATTGTACCATTCCCACCGGTTGTATCCTTGGCCCCTGAGAGTGACGCGCTCTGCCGTCTTGGCGCTTTCGATCTTGTTGTCGAAATCGGTGCGAAACAGGGTCGCGCCGACCTGCCACCCACTGGCGGAATACAGGGCCGCCAGTTCGTAGCTGGTGCTTTCCTCAGGCTTCAGGTTCGGGTTCGAGACGATGACGCCAGCGCCCCGTTCGGTCGTGTAATAATAGCCCGGCACGATCGAGCGCAGGTCCGGCGCGCGGAAGCCTGTCGAAACGCCGCCCTTGACCGTCAGGCCGGGCGTCGCGTTCCAGACCGCATACGCGCGCGGCGTCACGTGGCTGCCGAATTCCCTGTGATCATTCAGCCGCGTTCCCAGCGTCAAGGCAAGATCGTCGCGCAGGCGCCACTCATCCTCGGCAAAGACCGCCCATTGAGAGGTCGAAAAGGAATAGGTGCGACCGTCTGCCAGACCGGGGTTCTGGTCCTTCAGCCCGGTCCGGTTCAGCTGCCCGCCAAGGACCAGGGTGTGGCTGCCCTTCCATTCCAGGGGCGCCGTGAACTTGGCGTCATAAACGGTGTTCGTCACTTCGGGGCTGCGGTCGTTTGGCGACAGGCCCACGGCGCCGTTGCCGGACGAGGTTTTGCGCTGCCCCACCTCGCGCAGGACCGACAGGTCGGTCGTCAGGCCCGCCCACTGGCCGGAATAGGACAGCGAGGCATGATCGCGGGTGTTTTCCTGCAGGCTGTCGTTCTGCGGCGTTCCCCGGAAATCGAATTCCGGGATGGTGCGTCCGACGCGGCCCAGATCCTCGATGGTGCTGCGGCCGCCTTCCAGATGGAAGACATGATCGGGGTCGGGGGTCCAGCTGAGCCGGGCATTCAGATCGGTCAGCTCGCGGTCGCGCAAACCGTCGACAACCCGCGCCTCCGAACGGTCAAAGCGGCGGCCCCAGACCTGCAGCCCCAGCTGATCGGCAATCAGCGGCCCGCTGCCATAAAAGGACAGCTGGCGCGAACCGGCGTCCTTGCCATGTTCGGGCACCGTCGCCTCGGCGGTCATCGAACCGGTCCAGCGATCGGCCACCGGCCTGGTGATGATGTTGATCACGCCACCCATCGCATCCGAGCCATAAAGCGAGGACATCGGCCCGCGCACGACCTCGATCCGGTCGATGGCCGCGACGGGCGGGATGAAGCTTTGTTCGATCCCGGCGCTGCCGTTGGTGCGCGATTCCCGCGTCGTCTGGCGTTTTCCGTCCACCAGGATCAACGTGTACTGGCCTGACAGGCCGCGGATATAGATATCTTGCTCGTTCGCGATGTCGGTTGTGGCCACGCCCTGCACATCGCGCAGTGCATCCGTCAGGCTGGTGACATTGCGTCGGGCCAGTTCTTCGCCCGAGATGACCGAGATGCTGGCCGGGGCGTCCGCAATGTTCTGCTCGAACCCCGAGGCAGTGATGACGATCTCGTCCAGCAGAATGGGATTGGCCGCGTTCTGGGCAAGGCTGGCACTGGCGCTGGTCAAAGCAGTCAAAGTCAGCAAGGCAGCCCGGACGGGGCGCGAGACATGCAAGATGGGCGCAGAAAGATGCGGCATGGGAGTGTCCTCGGCGGGAAGGAATTTCTGCCTGGGACACAGCCAGAGGAAAGCTGCTTACCTTGGTGATTTCATCGAGTTATCCGTGACGCCACCCGAGGACAAGGCTGCCCCCGGGTGCTTCATCACTTGTGGCGTTTCCGCAACAGAAGCCTCAAGTGCGGACGCCGCTGAAGCGTTCCTCCCATTGGGTGCGGCTGTCGTCATCGATCTTGGCAAAAAGCACCTCGGGGACGATGAAGGCATGACCGGCCTCCAAGGCGGACAAGGCGGCTGTCACATCGTCCGGCCATGGCGCATCGGTCACCGCCATGCCATCCAGCATCGCGCGCGCGGCGAAGGGAATGAAGGGTGCCGACAGGATGGCGTAAAGGCGCACAAGGTTCAGACCCATCCGGACCTGCATCGCGGCCTTTTCGGGATCGGTCTTGAAAACGGTCCAGGGGGCGGCTGACTGAAGGTATTCATTGCCCAGCACCCAGATGGCACGCAATTCGGCCGCCGACTTGCGGACCTCCATCGCGGCCAGATTGCCTTCATAAGCGCGGATGCGGGCGGTCAGTGCCTGGATCAGCGCGTCTTCGATGGGACCATAAGCGGGGCCTTCAGGGACCATTTCCCCGAATTTCGACCGGCAGAACTTGGTGATGCGGCTGACGAAATTACCCAGCACATCAGCCAGATCCTTGTTCACGGATTGCTGGAAATTTTCCCAAGTGAATTCGCTGTCGCCCGATTCCGGGGCGTGGGACAGCAGCCACCAGCGCCAGTAATCGGCCGGCAGGATGTCCAGCGCGTGATCCATGAAGACACCGCGCCCCTGCGAGGTGCTGAACTGGCCACCCTGATAATTCAGGTAATTGAAGGACTTGATGTAATCGACCATCTTCCAGGGCTCGGCCGATCCGATCAGCGTGGCCGGAAAGGACAACGTGTGGAAGGGAACGTTGTCCTTGCCCATGAACTGGGTATAGGTCACGTCACCGGCCCCCTCATCCAGACGCCACCAGCGGCGCCAGTCGGCATCCGGGCGGCCATGAGCGTCGGCCCATTCTGCGGTAACGGCGATATATTCGATGGGCGCATCGAACCAGACATAGAAGACCTTGCCCTCCATCCCCGGCCATTCCTGATCGCCGCGCTTCACGGGCACGCCCCAGTCGAGGTCGCGGGTGATGCCGCGATCCTGCAGCCCCTCGCCGTCGTTCAGCCATTTCTTCGCGATCGAGGTGGTCAGGATGGGCCAGTCGGTCTTGCTGTCAATCCAGGCGGCAATCTCGCCCTTCAGGGCAGACTGGCGCAGATAAAGGTGCTTGGTCTGACGCACCTCCAGATCGGTGGAGCCGCTGATCGCGCTGCGCGGCTCGATCAGGTCGGTCGGGTCCAGCTGCTTGGTGCAGTTCTCGCACTGGTCGCCGCGGGCCTTGTCATAGCCGCAGTTCGGGCAGGTGCCCTCGATATAACGGTCGGGCAGGAAGCGGCCGTCGGCATGGGAATAGATCTGCTTTTCCTCGACCTCGCGGATATACCCCTGATCGGCCAAGCGTCCGGCAAAATGCTGGGTCAGTGCGCGGTTGCGGTCGCTGGATGACCGACCGTAATGGTCGAAGGACAAACCGAACCCCTGCGCCAGCCGCGCCTGTTCGTCATGCATCCGCGCGCAATAATCGGCCACGGCCTCGCCGGTCTTGGCAGCCGCCAGTTCGGCCGGGGTGCCGTGTTCGTCGGTCGCGCAGAGGAACATCACCTCGTGCCCGCGCGCCCTCAGATAGCGCGCGTAAAGGTCGGCGGGCAGCTGCGAACCCACAAGGTTTCCCAGATGCTTGATGCCGTTGATATAAGGCAGTGCAGAGGTGATGAGGTGGCGGGCCATAAGATGCGTCCTTTGCGATCGGCGCATCTTTAGCCCCGATGCGCCAAAGATAAAAGTCTCGCATCGGGGGATCGGCCGGGCATCGGGCCCGGCCGCAACGGTCAGCGGCGATGCGACGGGCGGCTGCGCAGGACATAGATCGTGCCGCCCAGCAGCGCGCCGATCAGCCAAGCGTAACCCGACAGCTGGCTGAGGAACGGCACCCAGACTGCCGCCACGGAAAAGACCGCGGCGATGCCGAAGGCGACCAGCGCGTGATCGTTCCAGCCGTTGCCGTAATGGTAGATGCCGCCGTTCGGGTCATAAAGGTCCTTCAGGTCCAGCTGCTGGCGGCGAAGCAGGTAATAGTCTGCGATCAGGATTCCGTACAACGGCGCCAGCGTCGCCCCAAGCGTGTTGACGAACCCGTCGATCCCCACCTGGCTGATGAAGCTGGTCCACAGCCCGCCGATGAACAGGGCAAAGACCGATGTGATGATGCCCGCCATGCGGAAGCCGATCCGCGTGGGTGCAAGGTTCGCGATGCCGTTGACGGCCGGGATGAAGTTCGCGACCAGGTTGATGCCCACCGTTGCGGCAAAGAAGGTGATGGCGGCAATGATGGCCAGGATGACGCTGTCGGTCCGTTCCACGATTTCCGTCGGGTTGATCAGCGCCTCGCCGTAAACGACGGCGGCGCCGGCGGTGGTCAACAGCGCAAGCGCCGAGAACAGGATCATGTTCAGCGGCAGCCCGGTCAGGTTGCCAAGCGTCATCGCGCGCTTGTTGCGGGCAAAGCGCGAAAAGTCGCTGAAGTTGATCATCACCGCGGCGAAATAGGCGACCATCGTGCCGACGATCGCGATAAAGCCTGCCACCTCGGTGCCGAAGGTTCCTTCGGGATTGGCGAAGATGGTCTGGGCCTGCGCCAGCAACTGGCCGTCGGCGCGGTTCCACAGCACGATCACCAACCCGATCATCACCAGGTAGACAAAGGGGCCGGCGATGTTCAGGAAGGTTTCGACCCATCCCATGCCGCGCCAGAAGATCAGGATGTGGAAGACCCAGACCAGCAGGAAGGAGATCCAGTCCACGCTGGACAGCCCCATGATCGGTGCCCCGTCGGTGATGCCGGTCAGCGATCGGATCAGCAGGGCCAGCGCGGTCGAGGCGAAATAAACCTGCACCCCGTACCAGAAGACCGCCACGATGGCGCGCAGCAGGGCGGGCAGGCGGGCACCGTGCGTGCCCATGCTGGCGCGTGCGAAGACCGGATAAGGGATGCCATATTTCTCGCCCGCCGCACCGGACAGGTTGACCAGGAACATCACCAGAAGGCCGGCCGCGATCAATGCCGCAAAGGCGGTCCAGCCGCTGACGCCATAGGAGATGAAGAGCGAGGCCACGAGGCTGTAGCCGAACAACGACTGCACGTCATTGGCCCAGACGTTGA
>NZ_JBKGUN010000282.1:0-9956 GCF_046462195.1 Paracoccus sp. (in: a-proteobacteria)
GCCACGATCAGGCGCTGCCCTTTGGATACCGCGCCGCGTGCGGGCCCCAGGTTGTAGAGATTGCGCCCCTTGTCAAAGAGGGGCGTTTCCGGACTGTTGAGATACTTGGCCCGGGCATTGGGATCCATGGCACGTCCGCCAAAACCGATGCAGCGGCCCTGCCCGTCACGAATGGGAAAAATGATCCGGCCCCGGAAACGGTCGTAAGCGGCCCCCCCGCCTTCGGGACGGGCAGACATCCCGGCCTCGACGATCGAATCCTCGTCGAATCCTTTGTCGCGCAGGGCCTGCGTCAGCGCATGGCGATTGTCAGGAGCAAAGCCGATCTCGAACCGTTCCTCGGCGTCGCGGTCAAGGCCACGACGCAGCAGATAGTCCCGCGCATCGGCAGCCAAACCTGTCTGCATCTGCAGCCGGAACCAGCGGCAGGCCGCCTCGGTCACCTCCAGCAGTTTCGTGCGCCGGTCCGTGCGTTCGCGGGCACGCGAATCCGGTTCGGGCATCGTCAGCCCGGCCTCGCCGGCCAACAGCTTGACGGCATCGATGAATTCCATTCCGTCATGTTCGCGCAGAAAGGTCAGCGCGTCGCCCTTGGCGTGACAGCCAAAGCAGTAATAAAACCCCTTCTGGTCATCACAATGAAAACTGGCGGATTTTTCCTGATGAAAGGGGCATGGCGCCCACCAGTCGCCCCGTGCCTGGTTCGACTTGCGCAGATCCCATGTGACTTTTTTCCCGATCACGCGGCTGATCGGAACGCGGTTGCGAATCTCGTCAAGAAAACCGGGAGGCAGGGACATGGCGTGATTATCCGGGATGGCGCATGGAGCGGCAAGCGCGGGTTTGAAGGCAGGACAAAGAAGCGGCTATGCCGCGCCGACGGCGCCCTTCGCAAGGCCCCAGTAGATATCTGCAATACGCGCGCGGTCGAGGCGCCCGCCCTCGCGGTACCAGTTCGTCACGCCAGTCAGCATGGCGATCAGGGCCAGCGTGGTCAGCTTGGGATCCTCGATCCGCATGGCGCCTGCCGCAACGCCGTCGCGTAGAATGGTTTCCAGCACACCTTCATATCGGCTGCGCATTTCGGCGATGCGCGCAAAATTGGGGGGCGTCAGGTTGCGCAGTTCCATGTAGGACAGAAAGACCGCATCAGAGTGATCCAGGCTGAAACCGATGTGGAAGCGCACAAATCGCTCCAGCCGGACCAGCGGGTCGGCGCCCGGCAGGTCGGACCACGCCGCCAGCAGATCCTGCATGTGGCTTTCGAGCAGATCATGCAGCAGCGCCTGCTTGTCGGGCGTATAGGCATAAAGCGCGCCCGCCTGCACCCCCACCGCCGCCGCGATCCGGCGCATGGAAACGGCGGCATAGCCTTCGCGTGCGAACAACCGGCGCGCCTCGTCGCGAAGCAGCGGGCCGGTGATCTCTGCGCGGGAACCTTGGGTGCGGGCCATGGGCGCTTCTACCGTGCCATGATCGGGGTGAAAAGTGCGAAGGCGGGCCGTTGCCCTGTCCGCTCCCCCGGCGTAACCTTTGCACCATGACACATGCCCCTGCCCTTACCGTGATCCTTTTGCTGGCAGCCTGCGGCGCGGCACCGGATTATCCTGCCCTGCTGCCCACCGCACAGGTTCTGGCCGAACCTGCGGTTCCCACCCATGCCGTCACTGCAACGAACACTGACGCACCCGTGGTCGCCGCCGAAGAAGGCCGCGCCGCTGCCTTGCGGGCGCGGGCCGAAGCCTTGCGCGGACCCGTGGTGGAACCGGACCTTCGCCGCCGCGCCGGAGGATGATTGCACGGCGCATCGCTTGCTGGTAAGAATTTCTGACCAGTCAGCGAAAGGCCTGCCATGCCGGTAATCACCTCGATCGACGACCTGAAGACCCTGCACCGCGCGCGAACACCCAGGATGTTCTATGACTATGCCGAGTCGGGCAGCTATACCGAGCAGACCTTTCGCGAGAACACGACCGACTTTGCCCGCCTGAAGCTGCGCCAGAAGGTGGCCGTGGACATGTCGAACCGAAGTGTTGCAGGACAGATGATCGGTCTGGCGGTCACTATGCCGGTCGCGCTGGCACCGGTGGGTCTGACCGGGATGCAGCATGCCGACGGCGAGATTCATGCAGCCCGTGCGGCTGAAAAATTCGGCGTTCCCTTCTGCCTGTCGACGATGTCGATCTGTTCCATCGAGGACGTCGCGGAAAACACGTCCAAGCCGTTCATGTTCCAGCTTTATGTCATGAAGGATCAGGAATTTCTGGCTGCCATCATCGAGCGTGCGAAGGCGGCCGATTGCAGCGCACTGGTCCTGACGCTGGACCTGCAGATCCTGGGCCAGCGACACAAGGACCTCAAGAACGGCCTCTCTGCTCCGCCCAAGATGACGCTGCCCACGATGATCGATCTGGCGACGCGGTGGCGCTGGGGCATGGGGATGCTGCGCACCAAGCGCCGCTTCTTTGGCAACATCGTCGGTCATGCCAAGGGCGTTGGCGACACCAGTTCGCTCATGAGCTGGACGGCCGAACAGTTCGACGAGCGTCTTGACTGGGACAAGATTGCCCGCATCCGTGACATGTGGGGTGGCAAGCTGATCCTGAAGGGCATTCTGGATCCGGAGGATGCGCGCATTGCGGCCGGTTTCGGCGCCGACGCCATCGTGGTCAGCAATCACGGCGGCCGTCAGCTGGATGGGGCGCTGTCATCGATCCGGATGCTGCCGCATATCGTCAAGGCAGTGGGCGATCAGGTCGAGATCCACATGGACAGCGGCATCCGTTCCGGTCAGGACGTGTTGAAGGCACTGGCCTTGGGCGCGGACGCGACCTGGATCGGCCGGGCCTGGGTACACGGCCTCGGAGCCATGGGCGAAGCGGGCGTGACCCGCGCGCTGGAGATCATCCGCAAGGAACTGGACATCAGCATGGCACTTTGCGGCGAGCGGGAACTGTCCCAGATCGGGCCGCAGAACCTGCTAATCCCGAATGGGTTTCTGGACGAATACCAGATCGCCTGAAGGAACGAGTCGGGGCAAGGCTTGCCGCCCTTTGAGCGGCCTGAGAAGCGGCAGGCGCCTGAACAGGGCAGGATTGAACGGTTGCCGGCTTGGCGGCATCCGGTGACAGATCGTACAGGTCACGCACAACGGTCATCTTGCGTCCGGGGCACCTGACGGCAGGCAATGGACGCTCGTGATCTGCATCTGCCCCAAGGTCGGACCGGATCATCCGGCCCCCTTTTTCCGGCTTCACATCTGGGCGCGTCTGCGCTAAGGGCAGCCCTTGGTCGCCACGCACCCTTGGAGGGTGGCGCCATCAACAACTGTTAAGGATACAAGACATGGCCAAAGAGATTCCGGATCTGATGGCCGAGGCACGCGCGGGGACAGGCAAGGGGGCCGCCCGCCAAGCTCGCCGCGAAGGCAAGGTGCCCGGCATCGTGTATGGTGACAACAAGGAACCCGTCGCCGTCGCGTTCGAATTCAACAAGCTGCTGACCCAACTGCGTGCGGGCCGCTTCATGTCCACGCTGTGGAACCTGAAGGTTGAAGGCCAGGACGACGTTCGCGTCATCTGCCGCGGCGTTCAGCGCGATGTCGTCAAGGATCTGCCGATCCACATCGACTTCATGCGCCTGCGCCGCACCTCGAAGGTGAACCTGTTCATCCCGGTCGAGTTCGTGAACCACGAAGCCTGCCCGGGTCTCAAGAAGGGCGGCACGCTTGTCACCGTCCGTCCCGAGGTCGAGCTGGTGGTGACTGCGGGTGACATTCCCGACCACCTGACCGTGGACCTGACCGGCCGTGAAATCGGCGCGACCATCCACATCAGCGATGTGGAACTGCCTGCCGGCGCAAAGCCGACAATCGATCGCGACTTTGTCATCGCCAACCTGGCTGCGCCCTCTGCCTTGCGCTCGGAAGGTGACGACGCGGAAGGCGAAGAGGCCGAGGCATCCGCCGAAGCCTGATGCCGTGCGCATCGGTCGCATGACCATCGGGGCGGTGCCGCTGGTGCCGCCCCTTTTCATTCCGCCTGCGGGTTGATAGCTGCGGCCGCCAAGGAGATTTGCATGGAACCCGTCCACATCATCGGTGCCGGCCTTGCCGGATCGGAAGCCGCCTGGCAGATCGCACGCGCGAGTGTGCCCGTCATTCTGCACGAAATGCGTCCCCAAGTGGAAACCTTTGCCCACAAGACCGGCGACTGTGCCGAGATGGTGTGTTCGAACAGCTTTCGCTCGGACGATGACGTGATGAACGCCGTGGGACAGTTGCACTGGGAGATGCGGACGGCGGGCGGACTGATCATGCAGATGGCCGACCGGCATCGCCTGCCCGCAGGGGGTGCGCTGGCCGTCGACCGGGAGGCCTTTTCGGCCGCCGTGACCGAAACCCTGCAGGCCGATCCGCTGATCGAGATCCGGGCTGGAGAGATCACCGAACTGCCGAGCGACGGCAACTGGATCGTGGCAACCGGCCCTCTGACATCCGAAGCCTTGGCCCATGCCATCCGCGGCGTGACCGGAACGGAGGCATTGGCTTTTTTCGACGCCATTGCCCCCATCGTTCATGCCGATACGATCGACATGTCGATTGCCTGGGAACAGAGCCGTTATGACAAGGGCGAGACCGAAACCGAGCAGAAGGCCTATATCAACTGCCCCATGACCAAGCCTGAATACGAGGCTTTCATCGACGCGCTTCTGGATGCCGAAAAGACCGAGTTCCACGAAGGAGAGACGGCCGGCTATTTCGACGGTTGCCTGCCGATCGAAGTCATGGCCGAGCGCGGCCGAGAAACCCTGCGACATGGCCCGATGAAGCCGGTGGGTCTGACCAACGCCCACAAGCCGCAGGAAAAAGCTTATGCGGTGGTTCAACTTCGCCGTGATAACGCTTTGGGAACCCTTTATAATATCGTCGGTTTCCAAACCAAGATGAAATACGGGGCCCAGACGCAGGTGTTCCGGATGATCCCGGGCCTGCAGGAAGCGACCTTTGCGCGCCTTGGCGGCATTCATCGCAACAGCTTCCTGAACTCTCCCACGCTTCTGGACAACCGGATGCGGCTGCGTCCCCGCCCGAACCTGCGCTTTGCGGGTCAGGTGACCGGTGTGGAAGGCTATGTGGAAAGCGCCGCGATGGGACTGCTGGCAGGCCGGATGGCAGCGGCACAGGCCCGTGGCGAGGATCTGGGGCCACCGCCCTTCACCACGGCCATGGGGGCGCTGGTCAACCACATCACCGGCGGCGCCGAGGCCAAGACCTTTCAGCCGATGAATGTCAACTTCGGCCTGTTCCCGCCCTTGGATGAAGCCCGCAGCGGGCGACGGGGCCGCAAGGACCGCTATCCAGCCTATACGCAGCGTGCCAAGGATGATTTCAACACATGGTTGGCCGCGCAGTAACCCGCTTTGCCCCGTCGCCCACGGGGCTGCTGCATCTGGGGCACGCGTTCTCGGCGCTGACAGCGGCCGCGCAGGGAAAAATCCTGCTGCGCATTGAGGATATCGACCGCGAACGCTGCAAGGCCAAATACGAGGCCGCCATCTTCGAGGATCTGGCATGGCTGGGTCTAGCTTGGCCGCTGCCCGTCATGCGGCAATCAAACCGAATGACGGCCTATCGCGAAGCGCTGGCGCGGCTGGCGCCCTTCACCTATCCCTGCCGCTGCCGTCGGGGCGACATCCGGGCTGCACTGTCCGCACCGCAGGAAGGCGCCCTGCCCGCAGGACCGGATGGTGTTATCTATCCCGGAACATGCCGCGGGCGCGACATGCGCGATGCGGGCCCGGATGACGTGATCCGACTGGACACAGGCCGGGCCTTTGAGGCACTGGGGCTGGACCACGTGGCCTTTCACGACCGTGCCATCCTGCCAAACCAGGATCACGCGCTCACGCGCGGTCAGTTCCTGGACGGGATCGGTGACGTGATCCTGTCGCGGCGCGGCATGGGGACTTCCTATCATCTGGCCGTCGTCGTCGATGATGCCGCGCAGGGGATCACCTTGGTCACGCGTGGCAAGGACCTGTTTGACTCGACGTTCATCCATGTGCTGCTGCAACGCCTGCTGGGTCTTCCGGCCCCACAGTATCTGCATCACAGGCTGATCCGCGACACTGCAGGCAGGCGGCTGGCCAAGCGCGACGATGCGCGGGCCATCCGCCATTATCGCGCCGAAGGAGCCTCGCCCGACGACATCCGCCGGATGGTAGGGCTTCAGCCCATCGGCTGAAGGATCTCGACCTCGGCACCGTCGCGGAGGGCGGTGTAAAAGCAGCTGCGGCGGTTGGTGTGGCAGGCGGGGCCGGTCTGGTCGACCAAGATCAGCAGGCAGTCGCGGTCGCAATCGACACGCATATCGACCAGCACCTGCACATGTCCCGAGCTTTCGCCCTTGACCCAGAATGACTGACGCGAACGTGACCAATAGGTGACCCGCCCCGTTTCCAACGTCCGGGTCACCGCGTCCGCGTTCATCCAAGCCATCATCAGCACCTCTTTCGACACGTGATCCTGCGCGATAGCCGGGATCAGGCCGTTGTTGTCGTATTTGAGGCGGGAGGGGTCGAACATCGGCTTTCCTTTCAAGGGGGGCGTTCCTATCTAGACAGCAGAAACGCCGTGCGAAAGCCCGTCAGGAGAACGAATGGCCGACAGTGACCTCATGCAGCTTTATTCGCGGCGCATCCTGGCGTTGACGACCGCCATCCCGCATCAGGGAAAACTGGAGGCAGCGCAGGCGACTGCGATGCGGCGGTCGCCGCAGTGTGGATCATCGGTGACGGTGCATCTGACGATGAAGGACGGGCGCGTTGCCGATTTCGCCCAAGAGGTGCGGGCTTGCGCCTTGGGGCAGGCTTCGGCCTCGGTTCTGGGTCAGGCAGTGATCGGGATGGATCAGCCCCGGATCAGGTCTGCGCGCGACCAGCTGGAGGCCATGCTCAAGGCCGATGCCGATGCCCCTGCCGATCCATTTTCCGATCTGGAGGCGCTGATTCCCGCGCGAGCCTATCCCAACCGCCATGCCTCGATCCTGCTGGCTTGGGATGCGACGCTGGAGGCGATGGATCAGGCCCAAGCCTGAAGCAATGTCAGAGAAACAAAAAAGACCGGCCCTTGAAGGGCCGGTCCAGGTGCGCGTGCTTGGACAGAGGCGGTGCACAGGCGGGCACCGGCTTCGCAACGCGGGGCAGATCGACAGTCAGGCCTGCAGGATGGCCGGCAGCCAAAGAAGGACAACGGTTGTCACGGTTACGGCGGTGACACCAATCAGGTCGCTGACAAAATCCAAGTTCATGGCGGCAACTCCTATGTTGCTGCTTTGTTCTCATGTTCTGGCGATTCGGTAAAGAACTTTTTAAGAACATTCCTGTTCTCACCCCACCTGTATCAGTCGAATCGCTTGGTCTTGCTGCATCAGCCACATCAGCAAACGCAGGGCGAGGCCGCGGGGACTGTCCAAGGTCGGGTCATGTTCCAGCAGGTTGCGCGCGTCCTGCCGGGCGATGGCCATCAGGCCCGGCTGGTGTTCCAGATCCGCGATCCGGAAGCGGGGAAGCCCGGATTGCGCCGTCCCAATTACGTCCCCTGCGCCCCGCATCTCCAAGTCGACCTCGGCGATCCGAAACCCATCCTCGGTGTCGCGCAGGGTTGTCAGGCGGCGGGCGCCGGTTTCGTTCAAGGGGGGATGATACATCAACAGGCAGGTCGAGGCGCCCTTGCCCCGGCCCACGCGCCCCCTCAGCTGGTGCAACTGCGCCAAACCAAAGCTTTCGGCACGTTCGATCACCATGATCGTTGCCTCGGGGACATCCACGCCGACCTCGATCACCGTGGTCGCCACCAGCAGCTGGGCCTGTCCGCTGGCAAAGTCCGCCATGGCTGCATCGCGCTGGTCGGGCGGCATCTGGCCGTGAACCATCCGCACCTGTTCACCAAACTGCGCCCGCAGATAGACGAACCGGGCTTCCGCCGCGGTCAGGTCGGTCACCTCGCTTTCGTCGACCAGTGGGCACACCCAGTACGCCCGCGCGCCTTGGGCCAGCGCCGCCCGAAGACGCTCGACCACCTGATCCAGCCGCTGGTCCGCGATCATGACCGTGGTGATGGGCTGGCGGCCCGGCGGCTTTTCATCCAGCACCGACAGGTCCAGATCACCGTATTGCGACAGCGCCAGCGAACGTGGGATGGGCGTGGCCGTCATGATCAGCATGTCGGGCGGCACCACGCCTTTTGCCGAAAGCTCCAGTCGTTGCGCCACGCCGAAGCGGTGCTGTTCGTCAATGATCGCCAGCCGCAGATCATGGAAATGCACGTCCTTCTGAAAAACGGCATGCGTGCCCACCAGGATGTCGATGCGGCCTTCGGCCAGGTCGGACAATATCTGACCCCGCAGGTCGCGCTTGTCCCTGCCTGTCAGGGCTGCCAGCCGGACGCCTGCCGCACGTGCCAAAGGTTCCAGCGCGCGGGCATGCTGGCGGGCCAGGATTTCGGTTGGAGCCATCAGAACCGCCTGCCCCCCCGCCTCGACCGCGACAAGGGCGGCCAGCATCGCGACCAGCGTCTTGCCGGCACCGACATCGCCCTGCAGCAGGCGATTCATTCGTCGGTCACTGGCCATGTCAGCCGCGATTTCCTCGACAGCCCGGGCCTGCGCGCCGGTGGGCGGCCAGGGGAGGCTGTCCAGAACCTGCCGGCGCAGACGTCCGTCGCCAGAACTGGCGCGCCCTTTCTGGCGGCGTCTATCGCGCCGGACCAGTGCAAGCGTCATCTGATGGGCCAGGAACTCGTCATAGGCCAGCCGCGCCCGCGCCGGATTATCGGGTGACAGTTGCGCGGCCGAAACAGGAGCATGGGCCTGACACAGCGCTTGCGCAAAGCTTGGCCAGCCCCGCGTCGCGATCAGCTGCGGGTCGATCCATTCCATGGCTTCGGGAAGACGCGACATGGCAGCCTCGACGGCCTTTGCCATGCCCTTCTGGGTCAACCCCGCCGAGAGCGGATAAACAGGCTCAAAGGCCGGCGGCAGCGCCTCATCCTCTCGCAGGACGTGATCGGGATGGACCATCTGGGCCACCCCTTCGAACAGTTCGATCTTGCCGCTGATGATGCGGCGCGCGCCTACCGGCAGTTGCCCTTCAATCCACGCCTCGCGAGGACGGAAGAACACCAGCGTCAGGTCCCCTTCTCCGTCCGAGCAATGGACGCGCCACGGCCGGCCGCGCACCTGCGGCGCGTTGTGGCGGGTGACGGTCACCGCCAGCGTCACGATCTCGGGTGCGCGGGCATCTGCGACACGCTGGATGCGGCGACGCGTGATGCCACTGGCGGGCAGCGTCAGCAGCAGGTCGCGAGGCTTGTCGATTCCCATCTGCTCCAGCGCTGCCCGGCCCTTGGGACCGATTCCGGGCAGCGTGTCGATGCCGGCGAACAGGGGGAACAGCGCGGGCGGGCGCCCCTTGGTCTGGCTCATCCAGCACCCGCAATGCGCAGCCACTCATCCTCGTCGATGACCGTGACGCCAAGATCCGCGGCCTTGGCGGCCTTTGACCCGGCCCCTGGCCCCGCAATCAACAGATCCGTCTTGGCACTGACCGATCCCGCGACCTTGGCCCCCATGGCCTCTGCCCGGGCTTTGGCCTCGGCCCGCGTCATGCGTTCAAGGGTGCCCGTGAATACCAGCGTCTTGCCTGAAATCTCGGTTTGTCTGGTGGTTGTGCCTTCGGCAGGCAGGATCGTCAGTTGCGCCACCAGCCGGTCGATACCCTGACGCTCAGCGGCCTGAGCGAAGGTGGTGACCAATGCGTTCACCAGCACCGCACCGACGCCATCAATACCTGTCAGTTCAGACCAGTTGGGGCTGGCTGCAAGAAGCGCCCGCCGCGATTTTTCGTCGGGCGCGGCAAAGGCAGGCTCGGTGGCGGCGGCGTCGATGGCGGCAACC
>NZ_JBKGUN010000283.1:0-4475 GCF_046462195.1 Paracoccus sp. (in: a-proteobacteria)
GCTCCTGAGGCCGGTCACGTTACGAGCAGGGAAAGGTCGCAGCCCCCACCAATCGCCTCTCCTGTCAGCAACAGTCTCCCCACGATCTTCGACGGTCACTTGAGGTACTTCAGCGCGTTGGGGGGCCTCAGGCGGCTGAACCGGTGCCGGCGCGCTCCTGCGCGTGATGACCGGCTTGGCTTCCGGAGACGCTCCCCTGCCGCCCAGCCACAGTTCCAGATAGCCCTCCTCGGGTGAGGGCGTGAAGCTGACGAAGTCACGCGCCTCAATATCCAGCGCAGCCGCCAGATCCTGGGCTGCCGCCCGATCCTGTGGGTGAAAATATCGGACATGCGTTTCGCCGATCGTGAAAGGCGTCACTTTTTCCTCGGATGTCCATCCCGTTGCGGAAAGCTGCGTCATGGTCTGATTCCGCCGTTCCGCCGCAACGCGTTCGGGAACGTGGACGACCAAGCGCATTTTTGGCACTTCCAGACGTGTCGCCAACTGCTGAGGACTAGCGTCACCTGCCCGCATTGGGGGTCGGATGAACTGCGGGCCTGACATGGAGTCAGCCGGCTCTGCCTCTCGGGAGATCGGGTCAGGCGCCGCGGGCTCGAGCCTAAGGCCCGCCTCGGATCCAGGTTGTTCGGAAGCGGAGCTTAGTTGCGGCGCGGCCGACGCCGAGGGTGCCGACTCGGGCCTCAGCCCGGGCAGCGGGGGCAGATGCCGCCAGATATCCTGCGCCGTCGGAAGTCCGTTCCCGCTTGCTTGGGCGCCCGCTTGCGTTGCAACCAAGCAGGCGATGAGGGACAGCGCTCCAACACGGACTTTTGCATGATTGCGGTGTTGCGTCATGGCAAAGGCCTCTGCTTTTGATGCACAGCACCTGGTGACCGACCAGCTGCTAGCATGAACCCGGAGGTGTTAATCCATAACCGTTCCCGCCCATGTGTCACGTCAAGTTATGTTGACTCCACCGGAAGACGAAAGCGTCCCCACTCTTGCACGCTTCGATCTGCCTTGGCATACCTCCCTCTGCTGTTCTTCAGTCAAGCTTTCACCTGCACGGGAGCAAATAACATTTTAGGGTCGATGGAAACGTCCCTCGCGCATGGGCGTAAGCTGACGGGAGGGGGGCACCAGAAAACCTGAAATCCGCTCCGCGCGGGACTGGTTGGACTGCGAGGCACGTGCGCCCGCAATTCAGAGAATCACAGGGGCTTGATTTCGCGGCCAGGCGGCAGCCCTGCAGTCTCGGCTCTACCAACCAAACAAATCAAAACGACGAGTAAAATCTGCGAATGGCTGGTGCGTGGCCCACTACCCCCGGCAGCACCTCAGGTTTCGTCCACCCCCCTTCACCAAGCCTGCAACAAGGTCCTGCATGCTCCAGAACTCAATAGGGGAAGCAATGCGGAAAGAAAAAGCTGGCGCGATTTAAAAAACTAGCGATACCAATTATTTATGTGAAGCAAATGGCGGAGGGGCGGGGCCTGATATCTAACCTTCTCCAAATATAAAATACTGGAATACCATCCTTTGTTCGTTGCTTTACGCTCGCAGCCCCTTGCAGGAGGAGGTCTACCCTTTTACGCCTCGTCTACCTCGGAGGGACAAGGCCAGCGCAGCCTACAGAATTGAGACCTCGCACAGCCGTGTAAGCAATCTCGTTGCCGCGAAGGTCACGACGCAGCCTCGTTAAAATAGCCCTGCAGCCGGCTGGCAAGCTCTGGCTCGTTCAACGACCCTAAGCACGTGATCTCGTTGTCGATCCTGATTCTTCGTACCGCCCGACGGGTCACACCCTCCATTCGGCTCGCACCAATCCGGGCCGAAGTCGCGAGCCAAGCTTCTGCGATCGCGCGAGCGAGCACGGGGTCGGCCCCGATCGACGGCCTTTCGACAATTTGGACCGCCGCATCCTCCGACAGCGCCTCGACGAGTTGCCAGCGTTGCGGCGCTCTTGCACCCCGGTCAAGCGAGCGTGCTCGGAGCCAGAGCCGCTGGAAAGTGTTGCGCAGGCCACCATGGAAGCGATCAGCGTGCCCGTCCTCGAAGCGCCAGAGCACCACTTCCGGGACGATACAAGATGCAACGAATGCCCAGACATCATCCCGCAACGCCTCACCGCCGCTGATGATCGGAGCCTCCACCAGCCACTGCGCACATTCGACATCGAATGACGCCCTGCTGGCGGCTCGACCCTCGTTCGGAAATCCGAGACGTTTGGCAAGGGCAACGATTTGCTCTTGGAATGCTGTCAGATCGGCCGCGTCGGCTCGCGATCCGCCACTGGACGCATATGAGACCGAACTGCCGGCCACCTCCATTCGTTCGCTGATGGAGCCTGTTCGCAGCAAATCTGGCAGGCCAATCAGTCGCCGAAGGCCGTGACTGTCGAGGCGGGGCATAAGGCGGAACTCACTCATTGCCAAGCTCTCCTGCAAAGAGGCTCCCAATCGCGAGCTCGAAGCGTGCCGGGTCATGCTGTGCCAGCGTTCGCACAGCCTCCGCCGACTGTCCGGGGAACGCCTGTTCCACCCATGCCTCAATCACCGCTAACACCGAGGAGGGGCTGGCCTCTGCTTGGTCCAGCGGAAAATGATCGAGAGCGATGGCCAACCTGACCATCTGAGTGGCTACCGAGCATATGAGCATCCTCAGCGTGACCTTGTCCGCCTGCTGCACGGCTTCGACAAAGGCCGGCCTGTTTAGGTTGATCAGCAGGCGGACCGACGTTGCGAAGTCGTGGTGGAGGTACTGCGGGGACCAGTCGAGGTACCAGAGTGCATCGCTATGGCCCGTCGGGAACACAGTCGCAAAGCTCACGGCTTCTATCGGAAAGCGCGCACCGAGCGGTTCGACCGCCACGCGGAATTCGTCTCGCCAGAGACTTGCACCTGTCGTTATTGGCGAAACGTGGCGACGAACCGTACCCGACGAAAGCAGGACAATCTTGGTTGTGAGCACGAAAAGTTCCGAGACCTCGCGGCCGTCGATGGAAAGCGCCAGTTCAACAACCTCGCGGCCGGCCTGGATTACTTCCCGGCCAACGATTTTCCTCGCGCGCTGGAGGCGGCGGCCGCCGGTGCCGAAAGTGACGACGCAGAGGAGCTTGAGCTCGTCCGCCTTGAGCCCGGTGTCAGCGGCAACCCCTTCCACATCGACCGTGAAATGACGAACTGCTTTGAGATTGGTCGAGTAGTCGAAGTGATTGAGGTGACCGTCCACGAACACGCAGGGTTCGCCATCACGCGTGACGAGCCAATGCCCGGCACTGATCCGTTTTGGGCCGGGACGAAGGAAAGGATAAGCAATGGCCGTCATGACGATGCCTGCTCAGCTACCGCCACTTTCACTCCGGCCGCGGCAACATCAGGCACGATGATCCGTGCACGATAGCTGCCACTCTCGCCCGGCGTTGCGACCAGCGCAGGCGACGTTGTCAGCTGATTGCCACTCTCATCTTCCCAGCAGACGAACGTGACGACGACATCACTCTCGTCCGGCCTCGCCAAGATACCATCGATCACAGGAGCAGGTATAGCGGTGAGGCTGAGCGCTCGCTCCGTGCTGTTGTCCACGTCGATCTCGAAGAGGGCTTCGGCCCCGGCAGCGCCTTCCTGTAGCGCTACGAAGCGTGGGTCGCTGACCCGCCAGCTGCGGCCTCCGCCGCGACCATCGCTGCCTCGGGTAGCCCCGCGCCCGCCGCCACCGCCGCCAGACCCATAACTGCGATCGCGGGCATGCAGTTGCCGAGAAGATCGGCCGCCTTGGCAAGCGGTGGCTGCTCGGATGCTCCCGCCGTGGAAGACGAAGCCGGATAGGCATAAGATGCCGCGAGGTACTTCAGCCTTGCCAGCGCAACCCGTACGAACGTCTTCGCCCTACTCTTCGGCATTTTGTCCGGAATCCAGTCGTCGTGCGCAGGTGGCTCCGCGTCGGCGAAAGCCTGCTCAACGATGGGATCGTCGTCGCAGATGAAGACGCCGGCCCATTCGGTAATGTCCCCCGGCAGGTGGGTGCCCTCGATGTACTTCACGACCAGTTCAACCGGACGCATGATCGCTATGTGCGCACTGGTGGCCGGGAGGATGCTTTCAGTGGGGGCGCAGAGGTACTGCCGGGGTCTTCTGAAGCCGCGTCTGATGGAGCAGAGGCCAAGGTGCTGGATGGGCCGTTCGGACGCGATTTTGTTCAGGTTCGGCCCTCTGCCGTTCACGGCGCGATAGGCCTCGACGAATAGGTCAAGTGGCGGGAAATTTTGGGGCGCCGGAAGCGGCAACAGCTCTCCATTGAGTTCGACTTCGATGTTCATGGCTCTTTCGCTATCGGCGCCGGGAAGCATCTTCGGCCAGAGGTACCAGAGGAGCGCCTCCCGGATTTCGGCCGCAACTGCCTCGAGAGGGCGGTCCTCGAGATTAGGGCCTAGGTCATGTTGACAAACAGCGGAGCCAGAGGCGGATCGCTGTGATGTCGATGAGCCCAAGGAA
>NZ_JBKGUN010000284.1:0-3311 GCF_046462195.1 Paracoccus sp. (in: a-proteobacteria)
ACCAAACCAAAGACGCAAGAGAAAAAACACGCCAAACGACATAAAATCGTCACCACACTGTTCGTACAATGAAAATTTATGCAAACGAGCCGCAAGTAGTGTGGGTGGAAAAAAGGCGGCAGCAGGGCTAGGCGACTCACTGCTTCATTACCCTGTACGTTCAAACGTTCTGCGTCCGGACTACAAAAGGCGCGACCCTTCAGGGTCGCGCCTCTACATGGTATTGAAGGACAGTAAGGTCAGCGCTTCGAGAACTGGAAGCTACGACGCGCCTTTGCCTTGCCGTACTTCTTGCGTTCCACCACACGGCTGTCGCGGGTCAGGAATCCTGCCGCCTTCAGCGCGGCGCGCAGGCCCGGCTCGTGCAGTTGAAGCGCCTGGCTGATGCCGTGCTTCACGGCACCGGCCTGACCCGACAGGCCGCCACCCTTGACCGTTGCCAGAACGTCATACTGACCGGCAACCCCCGCCACGTCAAACGGCTGGCGCAGGATCATCTGCAGAACCGGGCGTGCGAAGTAGGCGTTGATGTCCTTGCCGTTCACGGTGACCTTGCCGGAGCCCGGCTTGACCCACACGCGGGCAACAGCGTCCTTGCGCTTGCCGGTGGCATAGCTGCGGCCGCTCTCGTCGCGCTGGGGCCGACGCTCGATAGCGGCTTCGACGACAGCTGCGGGCGTGCCCGATACAGCCGACTTCAGATCGTCCAGAGTTTTGATGTCTTCGGCCATGATCATGCGCTCCGGGTGTTTTTGACGTTCAGGACCTTGACGTCCAGAACTTCGGGCTGCTGCGCTTCGTGCGGGTGCTCGGCGCCGGCGTAAACGCGCAGATGCGTCATCTGCTGCTTGCCCAGCTTGTTGCGGCTGATCATGCGCTCGACGGCCTTGACCACCACGCGCTCGGGATGCGCGCCTTCCAGGATCTGGCGTGCGGTCCGGTGCTTGATGCCGCCCGGGTGGCCGGTATGCCAGTAATATTTCTTGTCGTCACGCTTGTTGCCGGTCATCTGCACCTTGTCGGCATTGATGATGATGACATTGTCGCCCATGTCCATGTGCGGCGTGAACGTCGGCTTGTGCTTGCCGCGCAGGCGGCTGGCGACGATCGTGGCGAGGCGGCCCAGAACGACGCCCTCAGCGTCGATGAGGATCCACTTCTTCTCGATCTCCGCCGGTTTCGCGGTATAGGTTTTCATCTGTCGTCCCTTCAGGGTCGTAATCATTCGAGATGGCGGTATATCGGCAATCGCGCATCCTGCGTCAAGGGGCCAAGAGGTCGATAAATGCAGCCTTTCCAACTAGTTAAAACTTAGGTATCAAAATACCGGCTCACAACCTCTCGAAATCCCGCTATTTCGGCGGAATCGAGTAGGTCATCGAGCATCGTGCAACCGGCGCCTCAACACCGTCCGAAAAGATTAGGGCCTCGGCCACCGCCAGCACCCGCCCCAGCTTCAGAAGCCGGCATCGAGCGATCAGATCGACCCCGGCGGCAGGCTTGCGCATGAAATCCACCGACGCGTTTGTCGTCACCGCCAGTGCGACCGGCCCCAATCTCGACAGGATAGCGCAATAAACAGCCAGATCGGCCAGCGCAAAGATCGAAGGACCGCTGATAGTGCCCCCTGGCCTCAGATGCTCGGTCCCCACGACCATACGGGCCGTCAGGACCTCCTTATCGACATGCTCGACCCGATAGCTCTTGGCAACCTGTGGAAACTCCTTTGCCAGAAAGGCATTCAGCGCTTCTGCGTCCATGGTCATGTTGCTTCCCCTGTCTCTGAGTCCCCCTTACGCTGTCGAAAACGGAGGAGAGTGCAAGATGGACCTGCTGCTGATACGTGAAGACAGGGGGCCAGTCGCGCGGCTGCGCCTGAACAGCCCCGCGTCCTTCAACGCCCTTTCGCTGGACATGATTGAAGCGCTGCTGGTGGCACTCGACGATATCGCACGGGACGACCGGGTTCGGGTCGTAACTATCGCGGCCAGCGGCAAGGCCTTTTCCGCCGGGCATGATCTGCGCCAGATGCAGGCAATGCGAAATACCCCCGACAAGGGCGAGGCCGAACTGCGGCATCTGTTTTCCCGCTGCGCCGACCTGATGCAGGCACTCCCTGCCCTGCCCCAGCCTGTCATTGCCGAAGTCCAAGGGATTGCCACGGCTGCGGGTTGTCAGCTGGTGGCCTCTTGCGATCTGGCCATCGCGGCTGAAAACGCGAAATTCGGGGTGAACGGAATATCGATCGGCCTCTTCTGTTCGACCCCCATGGTGGCGCTGACGCGCGCCGTTCCGCCCAAGGCCGCGTTCGAGATGCTGATGACCGGCGACTTCATCACCGCCACGCGTGCCGAAGCGTTGGGCCTCGTCAATCGTGTCGTTCCCGGTACCGAGCTGGAGGCCGAGACGCAGCGTCTGGCCGACAGCATCGCCAGCAAGCTGCCCGCCGCGATCCGCTTGGGCAAGCGCGCCTTCCACCAGCAGGCGGGACAAGAACTGGCGGCCGCCTATGGACTGACCGGTGATGCCATGTGCCGCAACATGCTTCTGGACGATACGGCCGAGGGTATCGCCGCCTTTCTCGAAAAGCGCGCGCCAAGCTGGAGTTGACGACCGGATCAGGCTTGGTCCAGCGCCTCTACAAGCCGGACGAAATGGTCTCCGCGCTTTTCAAAGTTCGGGTATTGATCGAAGCTGGCCGCCGCAGGCGCCAGCAGAACGGTGTCACCCGGCTCTGCCTCTGCTGCGGCATGGGCCACGGCCTGGTCCATCGTTTCCGCGATCTCGTAAGGGGTTTGACCGATCTCGAGGGCGAAATCCCGGGCGGAATGCCCGATCAGGTAAGCCTTGGTCACCTGCCCCAGATGCGGTGCAAGGGCTGCGATGCCCCCTTCCTTGCCCAAGCCGCCGGCGATCCAGCGTATCCTGCTGAACGCTTGCAGCGCCTTGGCGGCGGCATCGACATTGGTCGCCTTTGAATCGTTGACATAACGGACACCGCCGATTTCTGCCACTGTCTGGCTCCGATGCGGCAGGCCGGCAAAGCTGTGGAAGGCAGCCTCGATCTCGCGTGGGGCAAGGCCGACGGCGCGGCAGGCGGCATAGGCAGCACAGGCGTTCTGGTGGTTATGCGCGCCCGGAAGTCCTCGCATGTCCCTCAGGTCGATCGATGCAGCCTGACGGCCCTTGCGGTATTCGGACAAAAAGCCCTTGCGCGCGAATACCGACCACGCAGCACCGTCCAGCTTTTGCGCCGCCGAAATGCGGATGACGCGATCATCGGCCGGACCCATGGAAAGCTGGTTGGCCAG
>NZ_JBKGUN010000285.1:0-3388 GCF_046462195.1 Paracoccus sp. (in: a-proteobacteria)
GTTCCTGCCGCCATACAGCCCCGACCTCAACCCGATCGAAAGGGCAGTCTCCAGCCTCGAGGCGCTGATCAGAAAAGCCGCCGCCCGCACCTACGATCCGCCTTGGGCTGCGGTTGGCCAGGTCTGCGACCTCTTCTCCGGCAAGGAGGGCGACAACCACTTCAAGGCCGCAGGATATCAGCCCGATTGAGGGCGACACGCTCTAGCGCGCCAGAAAATCCTCGACCTCGGCGCGCGTGGGGATCGCGTCGCCCGCGCCCGCACGCGTGACCTTCAGCGCCGCCGCCGCCGCCGCAAGGCGCAGGGCGGCAGGAATGTCGTCACCGCCGTCCAGCGCAGCCGCGAAGTACCCGGCGAATGTATCGCCCGCGCCGGTCGTATCCACCGGAGTGACAGGAAAGGCCAGCTGTTCATAGGTCTGTCCGGTTGTCAGGTCGCGGTACTCCGCCCCCTGCGCCCCACGGGTGATCAGCAATCCTTGGACCGGTAGGGCGCCCGGAACACCGGCAAACAACTGCTGCGCCTCGCCTTCATTCATGGCCAGGACCGAGACATGGGGCAGGATCGCGCGGACAGCCTCCAGATCGAATGGCGCGGCGGAATAAATCACGCAAGCGCCCTGGGCCCGTGCCGCCTGTGCCGCAACGACTTGGGCGTTCGTCTCGTTCTGGATCAGCAGGCTGTCCTTTGGCCCCAGTGCCATCAGCCTGTCCAGCAGGCTGATTCGATCGATGGCCCGATTGGCGCCGGGATGGATGACAATGGCGTTTTCGGCTTCGCGATCCAGCAGGATGATGGCATGCCCGGTGGCCTGATCTTCCAGCCGCAGGATGCCGCTGACATCGACGCCACTGTCGGACAGCCGGTCCAGTACCCAATCATCGGCCCTGCCCATCGCCCCAAGATGATGGGTCACCGCCCCGGCCCGAGCCGCGGCCACTGACTGGTTCGCGCCCTTGCCGCCCAACCCCACGGAATAACCTCGGGAAGCCAGGGTCTCGCCCGGGCGGGGCAGGGTTTCAAGATGATAGACATGGTCGATATTGATCGAGCCCAGGTTCCAGATTGCCATGTCCATCTCCGCTTGCCCGCCTGCAGTCAAACGGGCGGATGAGGTCTTGTCCAGCCATGAAAAAACGCGCCCCGAATGGGGCGCGTTCCGGATGTCCTGCAGGATGGATCAATGCTTTTTCTTGATCTTGTGGGAAGCCCACAGGCGCTTGTTGGTCAAGTACAGCAGCGCGGTCAGCACGATCAGGAACAGAACCGCCACCAGGCCGATGGCCTTGCGGTCCATCATCTTGGGTTCGGCCGTCCACATCAGGAAGGCCGCCACGTCCATCGACATCTGGTCCACGGTGGCGGGGGTGCCGTCCTCGTAGGTCACCCGGTCGTCCGACAGCGGGGGCGGCATGCCGATATAGCCCCCCGGGAAGGCGGCGTTGCCGTAAAGCAGCGTTCCGGCCTGTTCCAACTCTTCGCCGGTATAGCCGGTCAGAATCGCGTGGATGTATTCCGGGCCGCCGATGCCGCGCACCAGTTGGTTCAGACCGGTACCATAGGGGCCATGGAAGCCGGCGCGTGCCTTGGCCATCAGCGACAGGTCGGGACCCATGCCGTCGCCCGAAACCGCCGGGAAGTGGTCCGTCGGAAGGCGGGCGCGCTCGTCGCCCAGATCCTCGTCGAAGATCGGCAAAAGCTCGGCCGCATAGGCGCGGACCTGATCTTCCGGCAGGCCGGGACCGTTTGAGGCCGACAGCGTGCGGATCGGGACGAACTTCATGCCGTGGCAGGACGAACAGACCTCGGTATAGACTTGGAGCCCGCGCTGAAGCTGGAACTGGTCGAAGCTGCCGAACGGGCCTTCAAAGCTGAAGTCCACGTCCTCGACATGGCCGGCACCGTGGCTGGCTTCGTGTTCTTCGCCCTCTTCGCCCTCTTCGCCTTCTTCGCCGTGGCCGGTGATGGCGTCGACGACGCCTTCTTCGGGGGCAAAGTGCTCCTCGACGGGCGACGTGCCTTGCTGGGTTTCCACGGGAACAACGCCCGTGCCGCCCTCGGTCAGGCCGACGGCGTCAACGCCCTCGTCCCCGCTGTCGGGCTGCTGGCGTCCCGGGTTCTGCGGAACGTCGCTCGGCTCTCCGGAGGCCTGAGGCTGGGCCTCTGCCTCCTGGCTTGCCTCGGCCGAAGCCTCGGCTCCGGCTTGGCCTTCGGGGGCGGTTGCTTCACCGGTTGCAGCCTGATCGGCCGCCGCGGTTCCTTCGGCCGGCGCCTCGGCGGCCGGCGTGGCCACAAAGGTCGTGCCCGACTGGGGTGCGGTCTGCGTTTCGGCGGGCTGCATGGGCACGGTGGTCGTGCCTTCCTGCGCCAGCGCGAAGCCGGTCGCAGAAATCGTCAGGGCCGCAACCGCCGTGAGCGTCTTGGTTCTCAGGGTCATCTACGGCTCTCCTTACTCGGCCATTCGCGTCGGCGATTCGTAATGCGCCAGGTGGTCTTCCTCGATCGTCGCGGGCATGGGCAACGGCTTCTCGATGACACCCAGGATCGGCAGGATGACCAGGAAGTAGGCGAACCAGTAGGCCGAAGCTGCCAGCGCGATATAGGGATAGATCCCTTCGGCCGGCATGGCGCCCACCCACATCAGGATCATGAAGTCAGCGGCCAGCAGCCAGAACCACCACTTGAACATCGGGCGGTAACGGCCCGAGCGCACGCGCGATGTGTCCAGCCACGGGACCAGCGCCATCACGACGATCGCACCAAACATCGCCAGCACGCCGAAGAACTTGGCGTCGATGATGCCGAAGGACAGGAAGCTGACCAACTGCACCAGCCACACCTCGTTATCGAAGGCGCGCAGAATGGCGTAGAACGGCAGGAAGTACCATTCCGGCACGATATGGGCCGGCGTCGCCAGGGCGTTTGCCTCGACATAGTTGTCGGGGTGGCCCAGGTAGTTCGGCATGAAGCCCACGATCGCGAAGAACACCACCAGAACCAGTGCAAGCGCGAACAGGTCCTTCAGCACGAAGTAGGGCCAGAAGGGCAGCGTGTCGCGGGCGGCCTCTTCCTTGCTGGTGCGGCGCACTTCGACGCCGGTCGGGTTGTTGTTTCCGGTCGAGTGGAAGGCCCAGATGTGGACCAACACCAGCCCGGCGATGATGAAGGGCAGCAGGTAATGCAGGGAGAAGAAGCGGTTCAGGGTCGCGTTGCCGACGGCCGGTCCACCCAGCAGCCAAGTTTGGAGCGTTTCACCCACGCCCGGCACGGCGCCGAACAGGCCGGTGATCACAGTCGCGCCCCAGAAGGACATCTGACCCCAAGGCAGCACATAGCCCATGAAGGCCGTGGCCATCATCAGGATATAGATCAGCATGCCGATGATCCA
>NZ_JBKGUN010000286.1:0-11417 GCF_046462195.1 Paracoccus sp. (in: a-proteobacteria)
CAGGACGCGGTGCCCATTGGGACGCACGCTGTCGTTCTTGATGGTCCCGTGCAGACCTTCGGCTGCGCCTGACAACACCTCGATCCGCCCATGTTCGAACCAGTTCGACGCAAAATCCGGAAAACCGGCAAAAGTCAGGATGCGCCCTTCATCCAGCCGTTCGATGGCACGCTCCAAGGATCGACCCGATGCCGCAAGGTCCACCTTGCAAGTCTTGTCCCCCAACCGCGCACTGCAGCGCGGATGATAGACACGGCCTTGTGGCGCATTCAAAGGTTCGGACAAGCCACGCAATTCTGCACGGAAGGCACCATTGACCCGCGACACTTCGCCCAGCGATCCCCGAAAGATCAGCCGCCGCTGCGCCACGTCCGACCAATCCACCTCCCAAAGGTGCAATTCAGCCGCATCCCACCGGCCCGCCATCAGGTCGCGCTCATTGATGGCGTCATCGCTCAGCGCACCGCTGGCTTCCGAGTTGTCGACCGAAAGGCCTGTCGCCTGCACCAGCGCACGCGCCGTCAGTCCGCGATCCGGGCGGAAGGTCACATCTTCGAATTTCAATGGGCGATCGTGATCGGTAAAACCCAGTGTCATCCCGTCCGCGCGCCGCACAGACCAGGCGCGTGCAACCGTTGTCGTGGTCATACCCTCACCTCCACGACCGGGATGTCGGGCACTTGGCCCGCCTGAAAAGTGGCGACGGAAACGGCAATCCGGTCGGTGTCAAAACGCACCGGCACGTCGAACTCGTAGCCTGCCGTGATGTCGGCACCGACCTCAGGCGCTTGGTTGAAGGTGATCCGGCCCTGCCGATGATCGACGACATAGTTGAGATTGGGGAACATTTCGTTTCCGCCAATTCCGGCCCGGACCGTACCGTCGACCGGCTTGGCAATCGGCCGGCGATAGATCGAGGCACCCGATCGATAGGCCTTCGTCAGCGCAAAGCTGCGGGTCTGGCCATCGCCCACCGCAATGACCTGATCGCCAAAGGCGGGGGCTTTGGAGGGCAGACAACTCTTGTGATCCGACCAGTCCTTCCAGCGAAACCCGTGCAATTGGCCTGCCCGGGCCTCGAAAAAGGCAATAACCGCGGCCAGATCATCCAGTGAGCGTAAGCCCATGCCCGCATCGTAACGACGGCGCGCATGCGCCCAGGGAGTATTGCGCTCTTCGAACCCGCTGGCCATTGCAACAATCTCGGTACGTCGCTCCGGACCGCCGATCGCCCCAAAGGACAGGCTTGCCGGGAATCTTACTTCGTGAAAGGCCATCGCATGCCTCCTTTCAACTGTTGCGGTCACCGCGCGCCAGTACGCGCGACATCTGTGCGGCAATCTGTGCCTGGCTGCGTTGAAAGCCGGCGACATCGGGCGTCTGGATGTTGAAGGTCACGTTGACCGCACTGCCCCCGCCTCCCGAGGACACCACGCCCAGCTTGCCATCTGGTCCGCGCTGCAGCGGCATGACCGCCTCGGGTCCTGCCTCGCCCATGAGGCCCTGACCGCCCCGCATGGCAAAACCGGTCGGGCCGCCAACAATGCCGCCGGACACCGATGTCTGGCGCCCCTGCAAAAATGCACCGCCCTTGGCGAAAGGCGTCAGCTGCGTGCCGAGCACTCCTCCGAACAATCCGGCAATGCCACCGCCCAATGCACTCTCGACCGGCTTCATGGCCATGGCATAGACCGTGTCGGCCAAAGAACGCCCAATCGTCTTCAAGGCATCGGAAAGCCGGCCGCCATCAAGAACCAGACCGTCTATAGCCCGCCCGACTCCGCGCTCTAATCCGGCACTCAACGTCCCTGCCTCGCGCGCGGTCATCGACATGGACTGCCGCAGGCGAACCAGTTCTGACTGAAATTCGCTGCTCATCCTTGCGTTGCGCGCGAGATCCTCCTCCAGGCGGTCCAGCATCGGACCTGTATCGTCACTCGTCGCCATCTTGATCGTTCCTTGTTGTTGGCTGCTGCCCGCCCATGGGGTTGGGCGCATCGGGATATCGCGCGGCCAGTTCCGCCAGCCGATTCCGCCCCATGCGTGCTGGCATGGCTGCTATGCCCAGCATCAAGGCAAGCTCGGCTGGGGTCAGTGACCAGAACTGGTCAGGATGCAGACGCAGGTCCCGCATCCCGGCACGCATCAGCCCCGCCCAATCCAAGCCGGTGCCTTTCATTCCACGCCTTGAAAGGCCAATGCCAGAAGCCGCGCCGCAGCCCGCGCGGCCTCCAACGGACCTCCCTCTATCTGGACCGCGACCAGGTCCTCGGCCGTGCCTGTCCATCCGCCCCCGCGCAATCCGGCGACCAGAACCGCCAGAATATCGCGGCTTGCGAACTGGCCCGCATCCAGGCGTGACACCAGCCCAGCCAGCCCCGTCTCGCCCAACTGCGCCTCCAGTTCTGCCAACGCACCCAAGGTCAGCCGCGCGACACGGGCCTGCCCGTCCAGGACAAGCGCCACCTCACCGCGCATGGGATTTGCCATCACAGCGCCACAAAGGTCAGCGCACCGGCAGACGCCAGCGACAGTTCATAGGTGGCTTCGCCATCATGCGTTCCTGCATATTCCAACGACGTGATCTGGAACGGGCCTTCGACACGGCCAAAATCGGGAATGATGACCTGGAAACGCGGCACCTCCCCATCAAAGAACACCTGCCGCGCGCGGCCGTCGCTGGACGCATCCCGAAAAACCCCTGCGCCCGAGATCGATGCGCTTCGCACGCCCGCTCCGCGCAGCAGCTCGCGCCAGCCTCCCTCGCTTTCCATGCTGGTCACATCCACCGTCTCCGCATTGAAAGACAGCCGCGTGGCTCTCAATCCTGCCACCGTCTCGAACGTGCCGTTGCCGGTCATGTCCATCTTGATCAAAAGATCGCGTCCGTTCTGTATTGCCATGGTCCTGTCTCCTCAGATCAAATCAATGCGCGCGCGAAAGGTCAGATCGACCTGGCGTGCAGCGCCGCTTTTCACCCGCCGGGCCGATGCCTTCAGGAACCACAGTCCCGCCAGTTGCCCGCGCGTCAGCGCAAGGCTTCCTGCCTCCAAGGCATCAGCAACGGCAGCCGCCGCGGTCTTGACGGCACCAAAGCCTGCCCCGGCCTCACTACCTGACAGGACCGAGACCACGAAATCGTGCCGCGATCCGCGTGCGCTGACATCGCTGGCGTCGCGTACCTCCTCCGCACCCAGTGCCACGAACACCCCGCTCGGGGCGTCGACGGGCATCGCGTCAAAGATTGCGTCGCCCACCAACGCGGCCAGCGCTGCGTCCTCACGCAAATGCTGGTACACAGCCGCCTGCAGCGCCGCTCCCGCCCCATAACTCATGCTTGTTCCTCCTCACGGGCAAAGCAGTCCAGAAAACGTCCCGACGCATCGCGCTCGGCCACGGCTTCGATCAGGAAGCGCCTCGCTCCCAGGCAAAACCGCTGCCCGGACCGGGGCCGCCGAGGATCACCCACAGGCGACCCGCGCACCATGATGCGCCACTGGACGACGCTGACCAGGCCGGTGCCGCCGCCCTGTTCGCGTCCTGAACGAGCCTCCATTGCTGCCCACAGCCACCCCAGCTGCCGCCAGGCAGTGCGATAGCCACCCATCCCGTCGTCACTGCGCTCGGATATCTCCAGCGCCAGCCGAATGTTCGTTTCAGGCACCGCCATCACCGCCACTCCCGGTGCCCGCGGCCCGCAAGAGTGCGGACTGCCCGCCACTTTTCGATCAGCGCACTCACCCCGAATGGCAGCACCTGCCGCGCGTCGCTCTGACTGCGGTCATCGTAGTACCGTGCCGCCAGCAGTATGACGGCTTGCGCCAAGTCAGCCGGCACAGCGGCCCAGGTATCGCCGAAACCCGCCACAAAGGTCACCGTCACGCTGCCCAGCCGCGGAACATGCGGCAGCACGACACCCGCAGGCAGGATCACCGGACGCTGAGCATCAGGGAACAAGCGCCAGCTGTCACGCGGCAGCATGGTTGACAAACCTGCGCCGTCCTCGATGCGGATCTCCTCGACCGCATGCACGGGCGCCAGAGGCAGAGGCTGGCCCAACCTGTCGCGCCAGTCGTCCAGTTGCATCCGAAAGCGCCGCTTCAGCAGAACCTTCCCCGTCCGCCCTTCGATCGTGGCAATGGCGGCGCGTAGGAAACCCACCAGAGCGGCTGTTTCGGCAGAGTCGTCCGGCCCTTCAAACCCGACGGCCAAACGCAAGTGCCCGCGCAGGGCGGCCACCGGCAGCGCCTCTGCCGCAGGCACCGTTTCCTCTATCAGCATCATCTTGCGAACCTCCCGTCCTGCCGTCCGCATGTTCCACATGGCCCGTGACCCTCGGGTCCCGGACCTGCCATTTCGGCCTTCGGAAAAAGGGGCGCGGCCGCATCCAGCCATCAGCGCGCGCGGACAGTTGCTAAGCCGGGATGACCGGCAGCAGACGCGCCCCTTCCTCACCCGATCTCCTTAGAGATCAGGCGAACCTGAGCAGCTTGACGGCACGGAAATCCGTGACGCCGCCGCCGACACGCTTGGTGGCATAGAACAGCACATGCGGTTTGGCGCTGAACGGGTCGCGCAGAACGCGCAGGTCGGGACGCTCGGCAATCGTATAGGCTGCACGGAAGTCACCGAATGCCACTGCAAAGGCATTCAGCGCCATGTCGGGCATATCCTCGCTGATCATCACGGGATATCCCAGCAGTTGCGGCACTTGGCCCACGCTCAGCGGATCGCTCCACAGGAAGCGGCCGTCCGCATCCTTCATCTTGCGCACCCGCGCCGCGGTTTTCGAGTTCATCAGGAACGATGCATTCGTCCGGTACTCCGCGCCCAGGGCATAGATAAGGTCGATAAGGCAGTCCATCGGTGCCGCCGCTGCGAAATCACCCGCAGCGCCGGTCGTGACAAAGCCGATCTGCATGGTCGTGGCAGTGGCATTGGCCACTGTCGGATAGGACAGGATCCCGCGCGGCTTATCGACGCCGTCGCCCCGAATGAAGGCACCCGCCTCAGCACGGGCAAACTTGTCCGCAATCCGCTCGGCCAGCCATCCTTCGACATCGAACGCAGCGTCATCCAGCAGGCGCTGGCTGGCCTTGGGCATGGCCGACAGTTCATGAACCGGGATCGAGATGCGGTCCAAGCCCGCGTTCCCGGTTTCTGCGGCGGCGACTTCAGTGGCCCAGCCCGCGCCCATCTCCCCTTTCTCGACCAGCACCTCATAGACCGAGCTTTCGATCGTCACGACATTGGCCAGCCGGCGCAGCGAAGCGCCGGAATGCAGCACGTTCTGAACCGTCTCGGCAACCTTGGGGGCAGCGAGGAAACCGCCGTCGCTGGCCACGGACATGGCCTTCTCCTCGATCACCAGCCCGCGCAGCCCGTCATCGTCACCACTGCGAAGATAAGCGTTGAATGCTTTCTGATGGGGCACCTCGACCTCGGCCGTGGCGGACAAAGGGGCCCGGCCCCGGATGGCGGTCTTGCGGTCGATCATAGTCATGCGCTCTTCCTGTGCACTCAATTTTGTCTGGATATCTTCACGAAAGCCTTTGAGTTCCTTTACAAAACCCGTCATGGCTCCTTTCAGGTCGGCGGACATGTCCCCGCCGCCCGCGGCCTTCACCTCGGTCATGGTCTTCTCCTCGTCGCGATGATCGGGGCCGCGCCCCTGTTGCCAGGCCGCCCGCAGGCAACCCGAACCCTTGGATGGAACACGCCTCCGGCGCGTCCCGAAAAATCAGCGGTCACGCAGGACCTCGCTTGCCTGCAAGAACAGCGCCGCCATGTCGCGCAGATCGTCGTTTTCCTTGCGACCGACCTTGGCCTCCGGAAGCATCGGGAAGGTCACCAGCGACACCTCCCAAAGCTCGACTTCCGCCAGGACGCGCTTTCCGTTCTTGTCGCGCTCTGCGCGGATGGTGCGGTAGCCGATGGACAGCCCGTCGATGGCCCCCGCCTGGATCAGCGCCGCCGCCTCTCGGGCCTGCGCCACTTCGGGCAGCAGCCGCCCCTTGACCCACAGGCCCTGAGCGTCCTCGCGGACCTCATCCCACACACCGATCGGACGGGTCGGGTCGTGCTGCCACAACATGCGCACCTTGTCGCCCTTGGCGGCCAGACGCGCCAGCGAGGCTGAAAACGCTCCCGGCAGCACTGAATCACCCCCTTGATCGGTCAGGCCGAAAAGGCTGGCGTAACCTTCGATCAGCTGCCCTTCCGTCAGGACAGGCGCCCCGCCCACAAACTTTACTTCAAGCCCCGGAACCATTCTTCAGCCTCCTTTTGGCGCAAACTCCAGTATTCCTTGGACAGCCTGCGTCAGGATCACGGCCACAACGCCGTAAACCGTCATCCACAGTCGCCGCTCCAACCCTTCGATCATGGCCTCGATCCGTTCCAGCCGCTTCTCGACCTGACCGAATTGCAGCGCCATGATCCGCTCCTGCGCTTCAAAGCGCTGGTCGTGCCACAGGCCGTCCCTGACGAAACGCGACCCTTCCATGGCTCATGCTCCGTCCAGCGGCGGCAGCCCCAAAAGCGCGCGTTTCTCGGCGTCGGTCAGGAAACCCGCCGCCGCGATGCGGGCCCATTGCTGGTTCCGCTCTTCCGCCAAGGCGGGGATCTGGTCCGGATCAGGCCGCAACTCGACCTCCGCCCCCAGATGCTCGGACAGCCACCATGCGACCGACGCTGCCACCCGCGTCACTAGGGGCAGGACCGTCAGCCGATAGAAGGCCCGGTGAGACTCGGCATAGTTGGCATAAGTCGCGTCACCAGGGATCCCGAGCAGCATGGGCGGCACGCCAAAAGCCAGCGCAATCTCGCGTGCCGCCGACAGCTTGGTTTCATGGAACTCCATGTCCGAAGGGCTGAAGCCCATGGGCCGCCAGTCAAGACCGCCCTCCAACAGCATCGGGCGACCCGCGTTGCGCGCGCCCTGATGGTTCATCTCGATCTCGCTCACCAGCCGGTCATACTGCTCCGGGCTCAGCGTACCGTGACCATCCATTCCCTTGTAGACGATCGCACCGCTCGGCCGGGCTGCATTGTCCAGCAGCGCCTTCGACCAGGCCGAGGCACTGTTGTGGACGTCCAGCGCCACCGCCGCCGCCTGCATGGGCGACAGGCCATAATGGTCATCCTGCGGATGAAAGCTCTTGATGTGGCAGATCGGGTCTGGGCTTCCGCTCATGTCGAACTGATGCTTGCGCCCCCCGACAGAATACTCATACGCTACGGGCCAGCCATCGGATCCGGGCACGATGCTCATCCGGTCGGCCCGCAGAACGTGCAGTTCTTCCGGCAATCCGGTTGCCTCAAGCCCCACGGCCTCCAGATAGCCGTTGCCCGACAGCAGGATCTGCCCGAGCAGGGCTTCGAACAGTTCCGCCCGTCCCTGTCCCGGATTGGGTCGCCGCAGCAGGTCCAGGATCGGGTGCACATCGTAATGCCGCTCGCGATCCGCACAAACCAGGGGCACCGCCGCCGCAGCCTCGGCAATCAGCTTGACGCTGCGAAAGCCGATGGGATTGCCGATGAACCCGCCCCGCGTCAGGCTGCCCGTATCCCGTGCCGACCAGACCGGCCGCCCCGACCCGCTCGCGAAGGCCACAACCCGGCCCGTCGCACTAACCTTTCTTTCCGGCGCGGGGGCAGATTTCTCCTCCCGCGAAAACAATCGAAACGCCATGCTCGCCTCCATGCCTCGGCCATGCAAAAAGGCCGCCCCTTGGGACGGCCCTCTTTTTCTTGAAATTATGTTGCAAATGTCCTGCTACAGGACCCGCATCTGCGGCCGCCGCCAGCTCGCCGCCGGCTCGATCATCAGCTCGTGAATGGCCCAGACCAATGCATCCAGTCTATCTGGGCTGCCGCGCCCCTCAAATCCGCGCACGGTCATCTGGCACATCTGATCCTCCAGCGGCCCCAAAGATCCCTGCCGCAGATGTTTCACGCGCCCTTGCTCGTACAACGCTGCCACAGGCTCGGCCCGCAACCCCTTCCCGCGCGAGGCACGCAGCGCCTTGAACGGCACCAGCGGGTCCAGCTGGCGGATGACGCTCTCCACCAGATCGCCGCCCTGGTTCACCTCGGCCACCAGCTTTTCGGCCCCGTGCCGGTCCATGGCCGCAATCGCGGCCCGAGCCCAGTCCGTGGGTCCGCCCCGCACGCTCGCATCCTCCAGCACATAGGCACGCCAATCCCTCGGCTCGCCCTGCATCACCACTCCGGCCACGACAATCCCGCATTCGTCGCTCGCCTGTCCCCCCGTCACCGAGGGATCAACCGCCACAACGATCCGGTCCAGCTTCGGTACGGTGCCGGTACGCGCGGTTTCCAGCATCGCCGTCGTCCACAGCGCGCCTTCGATGTCGTCCAGCAGCACGCCGTCCAGCTCCTGGCGCCCAAGACGCGTGCCGCCATAACGCGTTTCGACCTCCGCAAGAAAACTTTCCGCCAGATAGGCACGGTTCGCATCCGTCGGCGCATGCGTCACCACAGTCGAGGCATTGCCTAGAATCCGCTTCAGGACGCCCACGTTCCGCGGCGTGGTTGTGACGACCTGCTGAGGATGCTCGCCCAGCCGCAGCGCGAACTGCAGCATGTCCCACACATCCTCGGCTTTCTTCCACTTTGCCAACTCGTCCACCCAGGCCGCATCGAATTGCGGCCCGCGCAGCGCCTCAGGCTCATGCGCCGAATAAACCGTCGCTGTCGCTCCATTGGCCCAGACCAGACGCCGCCGTCCCGCTTCCCAGACCGGTCGCCGATCCGGAGGCGAACACGCCAGAATACCGCTCTCACCGAACACCATCACCTCGCGCACTTGGTCAAAGGTTTCCCCGACCAGCGCCACACGATGGCACTGCCCGGGCGCCGCGGCGGTCGGGCCTTCGACCATCCGCCGCACCCATTCGGACCCGGCACGGGTCTTGCCCGCCCCGCGTCCGCCCATGATCACCCATGACTTCCAGTCGCCTTCCGGCGGCAACTGGTGGGGCAGCGCCCAGAACTCGAACAACCAGGGCAGGCTCATCAAGGCATTTTCGGAAACCCCGCTCAGAAAGTCCTCAACTTCCTCCGGCGCGGCGGAGGCAAGCCAACCGGCGCCCAATTTCGTTTCTTGCGGCGTCAAGGTCGAGGCTGCCTCCTCCGACCCCACCCGCGATGTCCTTGCGAAGTTTGTCAACCTTGTTCCTTTCCGCCATCAGCAACTGGACGGCCTCTCGAACCGTTTTCGCGGTATCCATGGCTTTCTTCAGCTTTGCCGGGTCCACCTCACCCGACTTCGCCGTCTCAAGCTCGGCCTGATGCCCCCGAAGATCCTTCACGTAATCCCAGAACAGCCAGCGCAGGACGTCGATCTCGTCCTCGTCCTCGGCGATCTCGGGCACCGCAAGCCCTGCCTTTTCAGGCAGTGATCCGGCCACGAAAGGTCCTTCGGATTTTCCGACCCCGCCCCAATCCATATCGTTCATGCAAAGCGCCCCGCCTCGTGTCCTGTCCGCACGAGCCAAGAAACAAAAAAGCGGCCCAAGGTTTCCCCCGGCCGCTTACCCATTTCTCCCAGCATGTAGAAGTTCTACTTCAGGCCGTTCGCCAAGTCAAACCCTAAACTCAAAGTTGCACGGACATTTGACTTAAACGTTTATTATCAATGAACTGGCATCCGCAACACACGCTGCGAACGCCGCGCAACACCCCCATTCGAACACCGAATCCTTCCGGATCATCGACGACCTGCTGCTGCAACAAAGGCGTGGATCAACTCCACGTTCTTCTGGCCCGCACCCGATTCCACGCCGGAACTGACATCCACCATGGTCGCGCCGGTCAGCCGCACAGCCTCGGCCACGTTCTCTGCCGTCAGCCCCCCTGCCAGCATCCAGGGGCGCAACCAGCGCCGCCCCACCAGCAGACGCCAGTCAAAGGCTAACCCGTTGCCACCGGGCAGTTCCGCGCCTTTCGGTGCCTTGGCATCCACCAGCAGCATGTCCGCAACCAGCCCGTAATCCGTCAACTGCGACAGATCATCGGGCCCTCGGATCCCCACGGCCTTCATGACCGGCAGCCCGGTCAGAGCCTTTACTTCGGTGACCCGCTCGGGGCTCTCCGAACCGTGCAGCTGGATCACATCCAGCGGCATCACCTCCAGCACCTCACGCAGCAGGGCATCATCGGGATCGACGAACAGCCCCACCCTGGCTACGCCCACCGGCACATTCGCCGATATCTCGGCCGCCTCGCTTGCACTCACGGCACGCGGTGACTTGGGAAAAAAGACAAATCCCAGATACCGCGCGCCCGCCTCGATGGCCGCGTCGATATGCGCCACCTCCTTCAACCCGCAGATCTTGACGTCAGCCATCGGATCAGCGGGTTGCGGGCAACTGGTTGCCCGAAGGCGCAGGACGTGCGGGAGTGGCCGGCTCTTCCAGAATCGCCAGGACGTCATCGCGCGGTGCCGCATGGCGGTCGCGCAGATGACCCACCTCATGCTCCAACCGACCGACTTCGGCACTGCGCAGCCGCGCCTCGCGGCGGTAATTCGCCTCGCGCATCCATTCCCAGATCAGGCCCGCCAGCATCCCAAGGGCAAACGCCATGAAGACCACCAGGAACAGCGGCACCGTGACGGACCATGTTCCGCCAAGGAACTGGCCCAGATTGGCCGGGAACAGGGCCAGCGTCACGGCCTCCCGGTTCGCAAGGGCAATGCCCACCAGCAACAGCGCCAGCAGAACAACAAAGATCAGACGGAGGAAGCGCATGGGCGAGAATCCTTGACTTGTTCGGCCCGTGACCAGGGCAGGGTCCAGTTACGACATTCAGACGTCGCCATTCAACCTGTCTCGCAACAGCTTGCCGGTCTTGAAGAACGGAACATGTTTTTCATCAACATCGACCGCCTCTCCCGTCCTGGGATTCCGGCCGGTCCGCGAATCGCGCTTCTTGACCGAGAACGCGCCAAAGCCGCGCAGTTCAACCCGATCGCCGCGCGCCATGGCATCGATGATCTCTTCAAAGACGGTGTTGACGATCCGCTCGACATCGCGGCGGAACAGGTGAGGATTGTCGTCTGAAATTTGCTGGATCAGTTCGGACCGGATCATGCTTTCCCCCAAATGGACGGGTCTTCTTGCCGCTGCCATATGGCCGGACGGTCTGCAGGACGACCATTGCCGCCCCTTGGATGTGTTAACGCCCGACACAAGTTACTGGTTTCACAGCGTTGCCAGCTTTGCCATGACCGTGCAAGCAGGTTGCGGAACCGGTCCCGCCGCAGACCATGAAAAAACCCGCCCCGGACGAACCGGGGCGGGCAAGGCAAAATCCGCAGGAACGGATCAGGAGTTGCGGTTCAGCGCCGCACCCAGGATGTCGCCCAGCGACGCGCCCGAATCCGAGCTGCC
>NZ_JBKGUN010000287.1:0-11476 GCF_046462195.1 Paracoccus sp. (in: a-proteobacteria)
CCGTCAGCGGCGGCCACGCACGGCTGACCAACCGCGACTGGTCCTTTGACGAGCAGAACCTGGCGCGCCTGACAGATGCCGATCAGGTGCGCCTGATCAATGACCTGACCGCGCTGGGTTATGCCACCCCTGCCCTGGCAGGCGACGGAGTCGCCATCCTGCGGCAGGCGTCTGCGGACCGCGCCCGGAACGGGCAGGCGCTGGTCGTGGGTCTGGGCACCGGGTTCAACGTCTGCGCTGTCCGCGTCCTGCCCGGCGGCGCGATCACCGCGCTTGAGGCCGAGGAAGGGCACACCAACCTGCCGGCCAACATCATGGCCCGGTTGATCGACCGAGTGGGCGCGGACGCGGCGCGCGGCTTCTTCTCGACCGAAGAAACCTTTGCCGGGCGCGGCCTGTCGCGCCTGCACGCCGCCATGACCGGCAGCACGCCGCTGCTGGGCGAGGACATCGCCCGTGCGGTCGAGGCGGGGGATCCGCAGGCCATCGCCACCTATGACTTCTTCACGGAACTGGTGGGGCTTTTGTGTCGCGAACTGGCCCTGCGCTTCATGCCGCTGGAGGGAATGTTCCTGGCCGGCAGCGTGGGCCGCAGCATTGCCGACCGGATGGACCGCTTCCTGCCAACCTTCCTTGCGGAAGAGCACATGCGCCACATCCCTGAAAACACGCCGATCTTCCTGATCCGTGATGACATGGCGGCGCTGCACGGTTGTCTGGCCGCGCTGGGCTGACGGCGCCGGTCGCGGAAAGGTGGGCGCCACTAGCCTTGGACCGGCCAAGTATTGCTGGATTCGAGGGATCGTTCCTGTTTGAATTGAGTTAATCAATAAAGACGGGACAGCAGATGCGGGCATATCTTACGGCAGCCATGTTGGCCGCGACGGTGGCGGCAGGCGCAGGCATGGCTCTGGCACAGTCCTCTTCGCCGTTCTCAGGTCTCTTCGGGTGGGGCAATGAAACGGAGGGACCGGTCGATCTGGACATCCAGGTCGAGGGTGGCGACGATGACCTTGCCCGGCAAATTCGCCGCACCTCTTTGATCTCGGGGGCACTGTCCGAAGAGCGTACCACGGGCCAGGACATACTGGCTGCGGCGCGTGGCGATTACGCACGCATTCTGGGCCTGCTTTACGATGAAGGTTATTACGACAGCATTGTCAGCATCCGGTTGGACGGGGCCGAGGCCGCCGAGGTCGCGCCCCTGGATGCCCCCGATCTGGTTCAGCGTGTCGTCGTGGCGGTCCAGCCGGGACGGATCTTCCGTTTTTCCCGCGCGGCCATCGCGCCGGTCGCACCCGAAAGCGAGATCCCTTCCAACTATGCCGTGAACGAGGTCGCGGGAACGGGCGCGATGCGCCGTGCTGCCCTGGCGGGTGTGGACGCTTGGCGGCAATACGGCCATGCCAAGGCCGATCTTGCCGACCAGCAGATCGTGGCCGATCATGACAGCGCCCGCGTGGACAGCCAGATCGCGCTGCAACCCGGCCCCCTCGTGACCTTTGGCCAAATGAGCGTCAGCGGCAACCAGCGGCTGAACGAACGCCGCCTGCGCAAGATCGCCGGCTTTCCCGAAGGCACGCGGTTCAATCCCGAGAATCTGGAAACCGTCCGCAAGCGCCTGCGTCGCAGCGGCGTCTTTTCCGCCATCACGCTTCAGGAGGCCGACAACCTGGGCCCCGGCAACACGCTGGACGTGGACCTGACCGTGGTCGAGCAGCGCCCGCGCCGCATCGGCGCGGGCTTCGAGATCTCGAACACCGACGGGGTGCTGGTGTCGGCCTACTGGATGCATCGCAACCTTCTGGGCGGAGGGGAACGCTTGCGCATCGATGGACAGATCAAGGACATCGGTTCCGAAACCAGCGATCGCGATGATGAGGTCACGATCCGTCTGGATCGCCCTGCCACGATCACGGCGGACACGACAGGCTATGTGGAGGCCGAGACCGCGCGGATGCGCGAGGAGGATTACGACGAGGACAGGGCCAGCCTGTCCTTGGGCTTCAACCACATCTTCCGCGACCGCGAAACGAATCTGCTGACGGCGGACATTTCCGTGCAGTACCAGTATTCGCGCGCCTTCGACGCCAATGGGCAGACCGACTTCCAGGTGCTCGCCCTGCCGATGAACGTGATCTGGGACCGCCGGATCGAACGCAACAATGCGAAGCGCGGCTTCTACCTGTCCGGCGATCTCGTGCCTTTCAGCGGCTTTCAGGAAACGGGATCGGGTGTCCAGACCTTGGGCGAAGGGCGTATCTTCCGCAGTTTCGGTTCGGGCGAGCGTTTCACTCTGGCAGGGCGGGGGCGGCTGGGGTCGGTGCTGGGCAGTGACATCGAGGCAACGCCGCGCAACTTTCTGTTCTTCTCGGGCGGCGGCGGCACCGTACGCGGCCATCCTTATCAGTCACTAGGGGTCGAGGTCATCGAGGGTCCCGAAGGTGGCACCATCAAGACGGGCGGAATGAGCGTGGCCAATGCCACTGCCGAATTCCGCTTTCAGGTCCGCGAAAGGATCGGGCTCGTGGCCTTTGCCGATTACGGCCAGGTCTGGGCCGATGGTGGGTTCGAGGGCGTCAGCGGCGACCAGGCCGGTGCGGGCCTTGGGGTGCGTTACGACACGCCGGTCGGGCCGCTCCGCTTCGACGTGGCCGGTCCGGTCAGCGGCGACACCGCCAGCGGCGTTCAGCTTTACCTTGGCTTGGGGCAGGCATTCTAATGCGGCGTTTCTGGATCATTCTTGTTGCCCTTTTTCTTCCACTGGCGGTTCTGGCGCAAAGTGCGGCGGAACTGTCGCAGGAAATCGAAGACGATCGGGGTTTTCTGACAGGTCTTCTGGAACGCAACTTGTCCGGCGCGGGTCGCCAGGTGGTCATTGACGGCTTTCAGGGTGCCCTTTCCTCCCGCGCGACCTTTGACGAGATTCGCATTGCCGATGACGAAGGTGTCTGGCTGACCCTACGCAACGGCGCGATCCAGTGGAACCGGTCGGCCCTGCTGCGCCGCCGGATCGAGATCGCGGAACTGTCTGCTGCCGAAATCCTGCTGCCCCGCGTGCCACAGGGCCAGGAAGGCGCCGTTCAGGCCGAGGCTCCGGTCTTTGCCCTGCCGGAACTGCCCGTGTCTCTGAACATCGAGCAGATCCGCGCAGACCGTGTCGCCTTGGGCGAGCCAGTCATCGGCGTCGAGGCGGCGCTGAAGGTCGCGGGTGGTCTCAGCCTGGAAGGAGGCGAGGGGACGGCGCAGCTGACCATCGACCGCCTGGACGGGCCGCGCGGCCAGTTCATCCTGGATACGGGTTATTCGAACGAAACGCAGGTTTTGCGACTGAACTTGGGTCTGGACGAAGCGGCGGACGGCATCTTGGCCAACCTGGTCAATATTCATGAACGGCCCGCTCTCACGGCCCAGATCAGCGGCGAAGGGGAAATCCGCAACTTTGCCGCCGATATCCGGTTGGCAACAAACGGACAGCCGCGCATTTCGGGTCAGGTCAGTGCCAGTTCCCGCGAAGGGGAGGACGGCACCCCCGGAACCGGTTTCCGGTTCGCGCTGGGCGGCGATGTCGCGTCGCTGCTGCGGCCACAGGATCGGGCCTTCTTTGGCCGTGACACGCAACTGCTGGCGGAAGGCTGGCGAGCCGAGACCGGGCGGCTGGAGATCCCGCAACTGGACATCCGGACGGAAGCCCTGCGGATCGCGGGGACCCTGACGACCAACGACCAGTCCGCCCCTCAGCGTGCACAGCTGCTGGTCACGCTGGGCCGTGACGCCGAGGCTGAACAGGTGCCGGTTCCCCTGCCTTTCGCCGGAGAGGACACGACCGTGGAATCCGGTCGTTTGTCACTCGATTATGACGCTGCCGAAGGTCAGGGCTGGACCTTGGACGGGCGCGTCGGGTCCCTGAACCTCGGCGATGTGTCCTTGGGTGCGCTGGATCTGGACGGCGGCGGCGAGGTCGTGCTGTCCGAGGGGGCACTGTCCGAGGTCAATGGCGGGATAGAGTTTGCTGTGCGTGATCTGGCCTTTGCCGATCCTGGAATGGCCCAGGCCGTGGGTGACCAGATCCAGGGCAGCACCCGGTTCAACTTTGCCCCCGGCAACGCTGTCGACATCACCGGGCTGACGGTCCAAGGGTCTGATTACGGGCTGGACGGAAATTTCCTGATCTCGGGCCTGTCCAGCGGCATCACGGTTTCAGTGGACGCTAACGCCCGCTATGCGGACCTGTCGCGGCTGTCGACGATCGCGGGACGGCCCCTGACCGGTGCGGCCGATGCTTCGGCTGTCGGTTATTATACTGTCCTGAACCGCAGCTTTGACATCGATGCGCAGGTGAACGGCACCGACATCACCCTCGATCAGCCCCAACTGGACCGGCTGCTGGACGGACGATCAACCATCAGCCTGGATGCGCGGCGGGATGAGATCGGGATCGAGATCGAGGAACTGACAATCAATGCCAGCCGGCTGACAGCCGAAGCGCAGGGACTGATCAGTTCGCTGTCCAGCGACTTGCGGGCGCGCGTTTCCATGCCATCCCTGGAGGATGCCGATCCCGACTTTGGCGGAGCACTGGAAGCGGAGGCCGTGCTGAACGGCCCCCAGGGTCAGCGACGCCTGACCGTCAGCGGCGAGGCAGAGGATCTGCGCATCGGAATCGAGGCGCTGGATAAGGCTCTGCGCGGCCAGACCAACCTGACCGTCGTCGCTGCCGAAACCGGCAAAGGGTATCAGTTGGACAACTTCCAGCTGTCGAACCCGCAATTGAATGCAATGGCCACGGGCAGCTTCGCCCCAGGTGCCTTGGACGCAGTGGCGGAGTTCGGGGTGGCGGACCTGTCGGACATCCGTCCAGACTGGTCCGGCGGCTTTGAGGGCCGTGCCACGCTGAGCGAAGAGGACGGTGCCCGGATCGTCGACGTATCGGGGCAGGGACAGAATCTGTCTCTGGGTCAGACCGGGGTCGACGGGGCGCTGACCGGTACCACCCGCCTTGCTGTTCGCGCTTCGGAACGCGACGGCGTCATCACCATTCAGCAGGGACAGCTGGTCAACGAACAGCTTGAGGCGGTGGTGCAGGGCACCTATGGCGAAGGCGTGACCGACATCACGGCCGATCTGAATGTGGCGTCCCTTGCGCCCTTCGGCCCCGGCTGGAGTGGAGCGCTGCAGGCGCAGGGCAGTTTCCGCGAGGCAGGCGATGGTGTTCGCCGGCTGGAAGTGACAGGCACCGGGCGCGATCTGTCCTTGGGGCAGGCACAGGTTGACGGGGCCTTGGCCGGGGAAACACGATTGGCTGTTACCGGAACCGAAGAAAACGGCGTTTTCACCATTCAGACGGCGCAGGTGGAGAACCCCCGTCTTTCGGCCACGGCGACCGGCCGGGTCGGCGCAGGCGCGACCGATGTGACGGCACAGGTGGACGCAGGCGATCTGAGGTTTCTGGGCAACGGTATTGCCGGGACGCTGAATGCCGAAGCGCGGCTGATCGATGATGGCACCGCCCGCCGCATCGAGGCAAGCGGCACGGCCAACGGGTTGTCCTTGGGCCAGCCCCGCATCGACCCTGTTCTGGCCGGGCAGACGACGTTCGATGTGGCCGCCAGTCAGGGCAGCGAGGGAATCTCGGTCCAGCGGCTGCAGGTCCGCAATCCGCAACTGCAGGTGACTGCGGATGGGGCACCGGCCAGCGGCATCAACGTTGATGCGCGGCTTGCGAACCTGGGTGTTCTGGTGCCGGAGTTTCCCGGACCGGTCAATGTGACGGGAACCGTCCGGGAAGAAGGCGCGAACTTTGCGGTTGATCTGCGTGCGGCAGCGCCGGGCAGCACGAACCTGCGTATCGCGGGCACTGCGGCCCGTGACGGCTCGACCACCGATCTGTCCATCAACGGCAGCGCGGATTCTGCCTTGGCCAATGCCACCCTGCGGACCCGCAGCATTTCCGGACCGCTGGCAATCGATCTGCGGCTGCAAGGCGCACCTTCGGTGCAAGCGCTCTCGGGACAGGTGCGGCTGCAGAACGGGCAACTGGCCGATCCGGCACTGGGTTTGCGGCTGGAGCAGATCGATGTGGCTGCAGCCTTCCAGAACGGCCGTATCCAAGTGGATGGTGCTGCAAATGTGGCTTCGGGCGGGCGGGTGACCCTGAGCGGCCCGGTCGATCTGTCCAATGGCGCGGTGGATATCGGCATCGTGCTGGCCGAGGTGGTGCTGCGTGACCCGAACCTTTACCAGACCAGTCTGACGGGGAACGTCCGTTTCAGCGGGTCCAGTGCGACAGGGCAGGTCATTTCAGGTGACATCGATCTGGGCGAGACCGAGATCCGCATCCCGTCGACCGGCTTGGGGGGCGCGCGGGCCATCCCCGACATCACCCATGTCGGCAGCCAGCGTCCCCCGGTCCGTGCCACGCGGGCGCGGGCGGGGCTGGAAGGCTATCCCAGTCAAGCGGCGCAAGAGGCGGGCCTGGCCGGTCCTCCGGCAACGCCGCCCAACGACCCTCCGCGTCTGGACCTGACCATCAACGCGCCGAACCGCGTCTTTATTCGCGGGCGCGGGATCGATGCGGAACTGGGCGGAGGCTTCCGGATCCAAGGCACCCCACGGGACGTGGTTCCCATCGGCAATCTGGAACTGATCCGGGGGCGAGTGGACCTTCTGGGCAACCGCTTCAACCTGACCGAGGGGCTGGTCGAACTGCAGGGAAGCCTGATCCCTGTCATCCGTCTAGTTGCCGAGACCGAAAGGGACGGAATCACGACCCGCATCATCATCGACGGAGAGGTGCGCGACCCTCAGATCACCTTTGAATCCTCGCCGGAACTGCCCCAGGAAGAGGTGCTGTCCCAACTGCTGTTCGGTCGGGGTCTGGACCGCATCAGCCCTTTGCAGGCAGCGCAGCTGGCCAATGCCATTGCGGTCCTTGCAGGCCGGGGCGGCGACGGGATCATCGGCAACCTGCGCGAAAGCGCGGGACTGGACGATCTGGATCTGACCACAGATGATGACGGGAACATCGAGCTGCGTGCCGGCCGCTATCTTTCCGAAAACGTTTATACCGACGTTGCCGTGGGAGAGGGCGGGCGATCGACGATCAACCTGAACTTAGACATCACGCAATCTCTCCGCGCCCGGGGCTCGGTCGGCAGCGACGGAAGCAGCTCGATCGGCGTTTTCTTCGAGCGCGACTACTGACGGCGCTTCTGCCAAGGCAGGACGCGAAAGGGCTAGTCGGCGCCGATCGCGTCCCGCATTGCGTGAAGGTCCTGTTCCATAGGTTCCGGCGCGGCCGGAGCCAAGGACACCGGATGCGGCGATGCTGTACGAAAGCGCAGCATCTTGCGGCCTCCGCTCAAAGGCGTGACGATCCAGCCCAGCAGTTGTCCTTGCGGCCCTGCCATCGCGCCGCTGACAGGGCCTCCTGCCAGATCCGAGGCGAGAGCCTCTCTCAGGGCGACAAAGCCCGGACCTGCTACCGTTACACGCTCCCATTGGGACAAGGCATCACCAAGGTTTGCGTTCGGCTGACCCCACAGGGTGCGGTAGGCCTGGTTGCTGAGCACCAGCTGACCTGTACCGGCAAAGACAGCAAGCCCATCCTCCAGACCGTCCAGCACATGCTCGCCCAGCATCTGTTCCGCCCGAAACTTGCGGGTCAGCGACATTTCCGTAGTGATGTTCTCGAACAGGAAGGCGACCGCACCGTCGGGGTGCGGCCGGCCGGTCACGCGATAGGTCTGGCCTCCGGGCAATGACCAGGTCTCGACATGATGTCCGGTCGCTGCGGCGCTTTCGAGGTTGGACATGTGCTGGCGCCAGCTGCGATAATCCTTGGGTTCGGGAACCATGCGCTGTTCGCGCAACTGGTCCAGAAAGTCAAACAATGTCGGGCGCGCCGTCAGAAACCCTGTCGGGAGACAGGTGAGGTCGATCAAGGCCGGGTTGAACAGCTGCAGGTTCCGCTGCCGATCGAAAATCGCCAGACCGATGGGAAGATCGGCGAATGTCTTGGTCAGCGTTTGCACGAACTCCCGCAGGCTGCGTTCGGCACGGACAGCGGCATCGGCGGGCAGGGCGAACATCATCGCTTCCTCGCCCATCCGGTGGCAATGGCAATCGTACCACGAGACGATCCCCTGATCTTCCAGAGCGGCGCGGCGTGCGGCGGTTCCGGCACCCGGTACAGGCTTGGGCGCGTCCAGAAGGCGGGGCAGGGGCCAGCCGATGGCGCCGGCGCCCCGAGCCTCGGCCCGGCGCAGATATGCAGCATTGGCCCAGATGACGCGATCATCGGCATCAAGCCTCCAGACCAGCATCGGCGTCTGGTCCAGCGCCTCGCGCAGCAGTTCCAACTCTTCCTCCATGGCCTGCAGCGACATGGCGTCCACAATGATGCCCGAATGTTCGGCATCGGGGTCCGAAATCGTCACCCGCCGCATCTGGTCGCCCAGATCGTCGGCAATCAGACGCAAGGTGGCGCTGCCGCGGCCATGTTGGCCCACCAGTTCGACCCGGCCAAGGCGCGGCAGCAGGTCGAGGCGATCCGTTGCGTCGGGAAAGCGGGGTCCGACCCACCGCATCAGACGTGTCCAATCATCCTCTGTCCCGCCGCCGATCCGCTCCATCAGTCCGCGTGCCGGCGGGGTGGCGTCAATGATCCGGGCGTTGCGGAACAACAGGATCGTCGGTTGTACCCGGCCGTCCAGCGCGTCGGCGGCGGCAGATGGGCGGACATTGTTGCGCCGCGTCCTGTCCCACAGCCGGATCAGCGTCACCGCACAGACAACGGAGAGCGTGCCGCACAGGACGGCCGCCACCAAGAGGCCCGCACCTTGAATATTCATGCCAAGGTCTCCCTTCGATTTCAGCGGAGCATAATTGAAGCACGCTTAACAGGGAGTTAACATCTTCAGCCTTCGATGGAAGGGTTCCGTGACAGGGCGACACGATCCTGGGCACGGATCCGGTCGATGGGCCAGCGAACCGATACAATGGCCCCAGGGCCGCCATTGGAAAAGGACAGCCGCGCGCCCGACCGCTCCAGCAGTGTCTTGGCGATGAAAAGGCCCAAGCCCATTCCTTCGTAGCTGCCGCGTTGGGCATCGGCCCGGTGGGTCAGGTATGGATCACCAATCCGCGACAGAAGATGCGCGGGATAGCCGGGGCCATCATCGCGCACCGTGACGGTCAGCGCGCCCTGCGTGACCTGGGCCTCGATCACGACGCGGTTCTCGGCGAAATCGACCGCATTCTGGATCAGGTTGCGCAGGGCGTGGATGATGGCGGGATCACGCCGGATGACGGTGCCTTCGGCATGGATTTCGACCAGGGGGCCGCGGTCGGCATGGGGAGCCGCGGCGTCCTCCAGCACGGCGCGAAGGGGGGCGGCACGCATGTGCAGGTCGTCCTTGCCCGCGCGACCCATGCTGCGCAGGATCTGGGCGCATCGGTCCGCGGAATCCCGCAGGGCAATGGCGTCGGCATGAAGGTCGGGTCTGTCCTTCAGCTCATCGGCCAGCTCTCCGGCGATCAGCTTGATGGTGGCCAGGGGCGTGCCCATTTCGTGGGCGGCTGCTGCCACGACTCCGCCCAGATGCTGGAGACGCTGCTCGCGCGACAGGGCCATCTGGGTCGCAAACAGTGCGTTTGATGTGTCTGACAGTTCAGCGGTGACTCGGTGGGCATAGCCGGCGAAGAAGACGACACCGATCACCAGCGCGACCCAGTGCGCGAGCGCCAGGATCGGTTCCATCCGCAGGATTTCCCCGTCCATGTCGCGCAGGGGAACGCCGAATATTGCTGCCAGAGAGATCAGCGCCACCGTCGCCAGTCCCAAGGCCAGCACCTGTTTCCCGTTCAACGAAGCGGCCGCGATGGTCACCGGTGCCAGCACCAGCAGCGCGAAAGGATTGGCCATGCCGCCAGTCAGCGCCATCAGCGCCGCAATCTGAAGCAGGTCAAAGCCCAGTTGTCCCACCGCACGCCCTGACGAGGTCCGCTTGGGCGGGCGCAGAAACAGCCAAAGGTTCATCGTGATCGAGGACAGGATCAGCAGCAGAACGGGCAGCTTGGGAAAGCCGATGCCCATGGACCAGGCTACGACAACGGCCGACAACTGCCCCCCGATCGAGAACCAGCGCAGCAGCACCAGCGTGCGCATCCGGATTGGTTCGGCCTTAGGCGTGTCGACCGCAGTGTCCGCCGAAGTTTCGGTGGGCATACCGGACGCTCTGGCGGCGTCATCGGCCAAGGCATCGGGCCCGTGGATATGGGTCATCTTCCGCCCCTGATGCGACAATGGGTGACTTGATACCCGTCCTGCGATGGGTGATCAATGCGCGCATTTGACACGCGAAGGAGGCCGTCATGGCGGACCGGAAAATCCTGCTGATCGGCACTGCTGCAGCGATCGGCGTGCTTGCAGGCGGCGCGCTGTTCCTGACCCAGCAGCGGTCGGGCAACGCTTATGCCCAGTGCACCAACAGTTCGGTGGCCGGAGGCATGGACAGCTTCGGCACCGATTTCACCCTGACCCGCGACGACGGTGAGCGGGTGACTGCCGAACAGGTCTTTGACAAGCCCTCCCTTCTTTATTTCGGCTATACGTTCTGTCCCGATATCTGTCCGCTGGATGCCGCCCGCAATGCCGAGGCAGAGGCGTTGCTGACGGAAGAAGGTCTGGACGTGCAGACCGTGTTCATCACGGTGGACCCCCGTCGCGATACACCCGAAGTCCTGGCAGATTATACCAACATGTTTTCAGAAAGCATGATTGGGCTGACAGGAACGGAAGAGGAAATCACCGCCGTAAATCAGGGGTGGCGAAATTATTTCAAGGCCAATGATGAGGAGGATCAGGAATATTATCTGGTCGACCATATGACAAATACTTATCTGGTCATGCCGGGCGGAAAGACGGTCGAGTTCTTTTCCAGGGAAACTCTCCCGGAACAGATGGCAGAACAGGTGGGTTGTTTCATAGAGGCATCGGCGTAAGGCGATTTGTCGCATGGGTTTGACGATTGTCCGTTTCAATCCCATCTTTTTGTAAAACAGCATGAGGGCTTGTCATGGACCAAAACAACCTGCCGATCGGCCCTGATGCTTCGCTATTGCTGGTCGATGATGATGAAATCTTTGTCACGCGATTGGCACGTGCGATGGAAAAGCGGGGTTTTCAAACGGAAACCTCTCTAACAGTGGCGGATGCCATGCAAATGATCGAAAGACGTGCACCGGCTTATGCCGTGGTTGATCTGCGGCTTGAAGACGGCAACGGGCTGGATGTGGTTGAGGCATTGCGTGACAAGCGTGCGGACGCGCGGATTATTGTCCTGACGGGCTATGGAGCCATTGCCACGGCAGTGGCGGCCGTGAAAATGGGGGCCACGGATTATCTGGCCAAGCCCGCGGATGCCAATGACGTGACGTCGGCATTGTTGTCCAGTGGGGAATTACTGCCTCCGCC
>NZ_JBKGUN010000288.1:0-9831 GCF_046462195.1 Paracoccus sp. (in: a-proteobacteria)
GGAAAGGCCCTGTGCCAGACCGGCGGCAATGGCGGCCGACAAAGTGCAGCCGGTGCCATGGGTGTTCCGGGTCGCCTGCCGCGAGGCCGACAGCCGGGTCACCCCTTGGGCCATGATCAGCAGGTCGGTGCAGACCGGACCCTCGGCATGGCCGCCCTTCATCAGCACGGCCTCGGCGCCCATTTCGCGCAGCGCCGCACCCTGGTCGGCCATCTGATCCTCGGTTTCTGCAACCGGCCCGTCCAGCAGGCGCGCGGCTTCGGGCAGGTTGGGGGTCAAAAGCACGGTGCGCGGCAACAGCAGCGTCCGCAGGCTGTCGATCGCGTCAGGGAGCAACAGAGCATCGCCTGACTTGGCCACCATCACCGGGTCCAGAACCACCGGCAGGTCGCATCCCGCCAGCCCTTGGGCCACGGCGGCAATGGAATCCGAGCCCCCCAGCATTCCCAGCTTGACGGCCGCGACATCCAGATCGGCAAAAACTGCCTTGATCTGCGCGCGGATCATCTCGGGACTGGCCGCTTCGACCCGCGCGACACCCAGAGTGTTCTGCGCAGTCAGCGCGGTCACCACGCTGGCCCCGTAAACGCCGAGCGCCGAAAACGTCTTGAGATCGGCCTGAATACCTGCGCCCCCGCCGGAATCCGAGCCCGCGATGGTCAGGGCAATGGCTGCTGTCACGTCGTCCCCCTTGGTTCAGGCGGGTCGTGACCAGACGATGGGGGAACAAAGGAACGGCGCCGGGCCGTGATCATCTGCACCGTTCCCTCCGCCGGCATGACCCGGATCAGGTTCGATGGGTTGGCTGACGCCTCTCAGTCCCTGACGGGACACCCCAACGGTTTGCATGACAAAGGCTAGCGGGCCGATGGTGGACGCGCAAGGGGGGGCAGCCGGTCAGGGCGGACAGGTGCAGCACGATGCCAGTCGATGCGGCGCCGGCCAGCAGGCGCACCATCCCGATGCGCCAGCGTATCACCGCCACCAGCGCAAGGGCCGACAAAACCGCCGCCGCAGGATCAAGGGAGGACAGGACCGGCAGTCCCGTCCCGAGAGGCCCGGCCTCAATTACTGTGGCCGGACCCAGATCAGGTGGATGGCAAGTCACAAGACAAGGTTCAGGATGACCTCCTACAACGGTCACCGTCACCGCCCGCAGTGCGCCGGTCAGGCCGCGGTTCTGCCGCAAGTTCATGAAGGCCGCGTTAAGAAAAATCCATGCAAGGCACGGCGTAAAGAGAACCCAGTTCGCCAGCAGCGCGTCAAGCGTCGCGGCCAGCAGAGGCTGTTCCCCACCCGCCACGCGCAGCGCCGCCATGAAGCCAACGAACTGCAGCACCTTGATCAGGGGACCCCGCATCGTTTCGGCCCTCCCAAGCCAACCTTTCCCCGGTCGCAGCCATCCGAAGGGCCGGCGGCCTCCTGCGCGACCTAGGCCAACACCGTACAGGCCCCGCCGAACATCAGAACGGCCAGTTGCGAGAAAGGAGATCGCAATATCGGCGGAAACGCTGTTCGGCGCCTGCAGAAGCAGGGCCGCCACAGCCGCCAGCCACAGGAACAGCGCCCAGACGGCAGCATGACACGCTGCACGGGCGGTCACGGGTGGGAAGCGCGTGCGGCGTGATATCAGTAACGGGGGCATGCAGGGGCTATGGCATGGGTCAGCGCGGTCACCACTGGGGATGACGTGTCTGGCAGGAAAAGCGCCAGAAACGTCGCAAGTGCGATGACATGCAGTTTCGGACCCTTCAGGGCCTTGCCGGCAGATCGGATGACCGCCCGCACCACAATCGCAAGCACGGCAGCTTTGAGGCCGAAGAACAGCCCCTCGAAGACCGTCACATTGCCCAGGACTATATAGATCCAGGATAAGGCCATGATGGGCCGTACGCCGGGCAGGATGGACCAGATGCCTGCAAGCAGTGTGCCCTTCACGCCATTCATCAGCCAGACCTCCTGAGTCGCCAGTTGCTGCGCCTCGAGGGCCGGCAGCGGCATGCAGAAGTTCAGGGCGTGGAGGGATCGCGCTCCGCCAACCCAGCGCTGTTTTTCGATCAGGACGGTGCATGACGGCGATCTGCCCTGCAGGCCACCGAACTGAGCGCTGCGATGCGTGCCCAGACGCGGAAACCTTCGCGGAGGGCCGGCGTGGTTCTGGACGGCAGGAATGGATCCCCTGACGGTTGTTGCCTTCTCGCCGTGGTGCGGCCTTCCGTCAAGCGTGCGGACGCTTTCGCTGTTCCCATGGCACAAGCGCTGTCATGAGAGGCTGGCAGATCGAAGGGAGCAACCGATGGACAGGCGCGGATTGGAAATGACGGTGCTGATGTCGCCCGACATGGCGAACTTCAGCGGCAAGGTGCATGGCGGGGCGTTGCTGGCCGCGCTGGACCGGGTGGCCTATGCCTGCGCGTCGCGCTGGTCGGGCGAATATGCGGTGACGCTGTCGGTCGACCAGGTCACCTTCAAGGAGGCGATCCATGTGGGCGAACTGGTGACCTTTCGCGCGCGTGTGAACCATACCGGCCGGACGTCGATGGAAATCGGCATCCGCGTCGAGGCCGAGAACATCCGCCGCGGCACGCGCCGCCATACCAACTCGTGCTATTTCACCATGGTGGCCGTGGACGAACGCGGCCACCCCGTTCCCGTCCCCAAGCCGGAACTGGAGGACGACATCGACCGCCAGCGCTGGCGGTCTGCTGAGATCCGGCGCACCATGCGGCGCGAGATCGCGGCCCGGCAGGACGCCGCGAAAACGGCCAGCTGATCAGTGGTGGACTTCGTCCTTCGGGTGGCGTAGGAGGCTTTCTTTGGCTCCGCATGTCCGGGGCGGCGGGTGCAGGGTGGGCCGGTCGCAGCGACGCAAGGTGCCGCTCACCGGATGCCGTATGGATCGGCATCCCCGCATTGGCGAATCACATGACTGAACTGATGATCCCGGCCCCGCTGCAGGCGGCGCTGGCAGACAAGGGCTATGAAAGCCTGACCAGCGTCCAGACGGCCGTTCTGGCACCCGAGGCGCAGGGGCGCGATGTGCTGGTTTCGGCGCAGACGGGATCGGGCAAGACCGTGGCCTTTGGCTTGGCCGTGGGCGCCGACCTGCTGGACGGCGACCGGATGCTGGCGGGCGAATTGCCCCTGGCGCTGGCCATCGCGCCGACCCGCGAACTGGCGCTGCAGGTCGCGCGCGAGCTGGAATGGCTTTATGCCGGAACCGGGGCGCAGATCGCCACCTGCGTGGGCGGCATGGACTATCGCAACGAACGCCGTGCGCTGCAGCGCGGTGCGCAGATCGTCGTCGGCACGCCCGGCCGCCTGCGCGACCATATCGACCGCGGCAGCCTGGATCTTTCGGACCTGCGCGCTGCCGTGCTGGACGAAGCGGACGAGATGCTGGACCTGGGTTTCCGTGAGGACTTGGAATACATCCTGGGCGCCGCGCCTGTGGAACGCCGCACGCTGATGTTCTCGGCCACGGTGCCTTCGGCCATCGAAAAGCTGGCCCGTGACTTTCAGCGCGATGCCCTGCGGATTGCCGCCATGGGCGAGGCGCGCCAGCACGGCGACATCGCCTATCGTGCCTATAACGTCACCGCACGCGACCGCGAACCGGCGATCTTCAACCTGCTGCGCATCCACGAGGCGCAGACCTCCATCGTCTTCTGCAAGACGCGGGCCAACGTGAACCACCTGCTGGCGCGCATGTCGAACCGCGGCTTCAAATGCGTGGCCCTGTCCGGCGAACTGAGCCAGCAGGAGCGGACCCATGCCCTGCAGGCATTGCGTGATGGACGGGCGCGCGTCTGCATCGCCACGGACGTGGCCGCGCGCGGCATCGACCTGCCGGGGCTGGAGCTGGTGATCCACGCGGATCTGCCGACCAACCCGGAAACCCTGCTGCACCGTTCGGGCCGGACGGGCCGCGCCGGGTCCAAGGGCGTATCCGCGCTGATCGTGCCGAATTCGGACACCAAGCGGGCGCAGCGTTTGCTGCAGAACGCCAAGGTGGTTGCGGAATGGCACAACGCGCCTTCGGCCGACGAGGTGCGCGCGCGCGACGACCAGCGGATCCTGGACCACCCTGCCTTTAAGGAAGAGGCCGGCGAGGATGCCCCCCTGGCCGCCCAACTGTTGGAGCAGTTCGGCGCGGAACAGGTGGCCGTGGCCTTTCTGCGCCTGTGGCGCGAAGGCCGTCCGGCAGCCGAGGAACTGATGGAAACGCAGGCCCCGCCCGCGCCCATGGCGCCCCGCCAGCCGCGCGAGTTCGGTCCCTCGGTCTGGTTCACGCTGTCGGTGGGCCATTCGGGCCGGGCCGAGGCGCGTTGGCTGCTGCCCAAGATCTGTGATGCAGGCGGGATCACCCGCGACGCGATCGGGGCGATCCGGGTCAAGCAGGACCTGTCCTATGTCCAGATCGCTGCCGAGATGGCGGACCGTTTCGGCGATTTCATCGAGGTGACACCTGAGCTGACGATGCGCCGGATGGAGGGAGAGCCGCAGCTGGACGGTCCTTCCGAACGTTCGCCGCGTCCGCGCCCGGAGCGTGACGATCGTCCTGCCCGCAAGCCTGCGCCGCGCCACAAGCCGGCCGATGACACGGGGCACCAAGGCCGGGTCAAGGCCGCACGCGGTGGCTGGCTGCCCGACGACGCTCCGTTGGCCGATCCGCGCAAGGATGACGGTCCCCGTCCGGCAGTAAAGGCGTGGAAGAAGAAATCATCAGCCGAAGGTGCCGCCGGCAAGCCCGCATGGGCCGCCAAAGCCAAGCCGCGCGCCGACAAGGCAGCGGCGCCGAAACCGCACCGCAAGGGCCCAAAGCGTCCGGGATGATGGCTGGACCCGGACCGGGATCAACACCCGGTCCGCAGACTGCCTGAAAAACGGGCAAGTCGGACAAGTCTTTTTGCATTCAATGAAAATTCCCTGCCGGCCAAGGCGATAGCCTTGGCCGGCATGCCGCATTGCGACCGCCGAATGTCGTAATTGGTCTTGCCAGCTTGGCGACCGCCCGCATAACCTCTCCCTTGCGCTGAATAACCAACGACAACAGGGAGAGCGCCTTTTGCTGGACGACCGCCACGGCGATGCTTTCGTCGCCTTCGAGCATGTGCAAAAAAGCTATGATGGACAAACGCTTGTCGTAAAGGATCTGAACCTTTCGATCGGGAAGGGCGAATTCCTAACCATGCTGGGGCCGTCCGGTTCCGGCAAGACGACCTGCCTGATGATGCTGGCCGGTTTCGAGACCGCCACCCATGGCGAGATCCGCCTAGACGGCCGTCCCATCAACCAGGTGCCGCCTCACAAGCGTGGGATCGGGATGGTCTTCCAGAACTATGCCTTGTTTCCCCACATGACCGTGGGCGAGAACCTGTCCTTTCCGTTGGAGGTCCGGGGCATGGCCGCGGACGAACGCAAGACGCGGATCACGCGCGCCTTGGACATGGTTCAGATGGGCAAGTTCGTCAACCGGCGCCCCGCACAGTTGTCCGGCGGCCAGCAGCAGCGGATCGCGCTGGCCCGGGCGCTGGTGTTCGACCCTGAACTCGTGCTGATGGATGAACCGCTGGGGGCGCTGGACAAGCAGCTGCGCGAACACATGCAGTTCGAGATCAAGCACCTGCACGAGAAACTGGGAATCACGGTCGTTTATGTGACCCATGACCAGGGCGAGGCGCTGACCATGTCGGATCGCATCGCGGTCTTCAACGACGGGCGCATCCAGCAGCTGGCCAGCCCGTCGTCCTTGTACGAACGTCCCGAAAACAGTTTCGTCGCGAGCTTTATCGGTGAAAACAATGCATTGCCGGGAACGATCGAGCGGCTGGAAGGGGACAAGGCATTGGTACGTCTGGATGGCGGCGGCGTCATCGACGCCACGGCTGTCAACATCCGTGAAAGGGGGCAGCGCACCACCGTCTCGATCCGGCCGGAACGGGTCGAGTTCAAGCCCGAGATGATGCCCCCGGGCGCCCATACGATCGAGGCAGAGGTTCTCGAGGTGATCTACATGGGCGACATCCTCCGCGCCCGGCTGCGCGTGTCCGGCAGCGAGAATTTCGTGATGAAGATGCGCAACACGATCGGCCAGACCCGTCTGGACGCCGGGCAGCGGATCCGCATCGGCTGGCATCCGCAGGATGCGCGCGCGCTGGATCCGATCTGACGGTTTCTGCGGCGCGGCTTGCCGCGCCGACCGCCGCACCTGTCGCGGCCAAGAATGACGGCGCAATCGCCGCGTCCCTTCGCAGTTGGAGATCCTGATGAAACGCACACTTGCAATGACAACCGCCCTGGGCCTTGTGGCTGCGCCGGCGCTGGCCGATGTCAACCTGCTGTCCTGGGGTGGCGCTTATGGCAACAGCCACCTCGAAGCCTATGCCAAGCCCTTCACCGCCGACACCGGCATCCCCGTGAACATGTCGGATGCGGACAACCCTGCCACGCCGATCAAGGCACAGGTCGAGGCCGGCAACGTGACCGTCGATGTCGCCTCGGTCGAATATGCCGACGCGGTGCGCTTGTGCGACGAAGGGCTGCTGGAGCCGATCGACCCATCCATCCTGGTGGCCGCCGAGGACGGCACCGCTGCCGAGGAGGACTTCATCGACGGCGCGATCACCGAATGTTTCGTGGGCACCGACGTGTATTCCATGGTCCTGGCCTTCAACGACAGCCGGTTCCCGGATGCCAAGCCGGCCACGCCCGACGATTTCTTCGACACCGAGGCTTTCCCCGGCAAGCGCACCATGCGCAAGGGTGCCAAGTTCAACCTGGAACTGGCGCTGATGGCCGACGGCGTTCCGGCCGAGGAAGTCTATGAGGTGCTGGCAACACCGGAAGGCGTCGATCGTGCCTTTGCAAAGCTGGACACGATCAAGAACGACGTGATCTGGTGGGAGGCTGGCGCGCAGCCGCCGCAACTGCTGGCCGATGGTGAAGTCAGCATGGCCTATGCCTTCAACGGCCGCATCTTCAACGCAGCCTACGAGGACAACCAACCCTTCGAGATCATCTGGGACGGCCAGATCTATGAGATGGAAGGGTGGGTCGTTCCGAAGGGTGCCCCGAACATGGAAGAGGCGATGCAGTTCGTCGCATGGACAACCGCGCCCGCGCCTCAGGCCCGCGCGGCTGAATTCATCAGCTATGGCCCTCCGCGCCGTTCGGCCGCCGCGCTGGTCGGCAACATCGAGGGCGGCGACGAGCCGATGGGTCCGAACCTGCCCACGTCCGAGGAAAACATGACAAACGCCCTGGCCTCGGACCTGGAATTCTGGGTTGATCGCGATGCCGAGCTGAACGAGCGTTTCAACAGTTGGCTTGCCAGCTGACGCCACCTGTCGGGGCGGCAGCCCGCCCCGGCATTGCCCGAAAAGGGCCACCGACAACGGGTGCAAACGCCCGATACGATCCACCAGGGAGATCTTGTCTTGAAAACCACGCTTATGCTGTCCACGGCCCTGACGGCCATGGCCTTCGCCGCCTCCGCGCAAGAGGTGAATGTTGTCTCGTGGGGCGGGGCCTACGAGATCAGCCAGATCGAGGCCTACAACAAGCCCTTTACCGAAAAGACCGGCATCAAGGTCAACATGATCGCCGCCGACAACCCGGCAACGCCTCTGCGCGCGCAGGTCGAGGCCAACAACGTCACCGGCGACGTGTTCGATGTCGAGGTGTCGAACGCGATCCAGCTGTGCGACGAAGGCGCCCTGGTCGAGATCGATCCGGCCACGCTGCCCGATGCGCCTGACGGGACGCCGGCCGCCGACGATTTCGTTCCCGGCGCGCTGCAGGATTGCGCCGTGGCCAACATCGTCTGGGGCACGGTCATTTCCTACAACACCACCAAGTTCGAGGGCCAGGCTCCCAGCACGGCGGCGGACTTCTTCGACACCGGAACCTTTCCCGGCAAACGGGGCCTGCCGCGCAATCCCAAGCGCACGCTGTACCTGGCCCTTATCGCCGACGGTGTTCCGGCAGACGAGGTTTATGACGTCCTGAGCACCGAGGAGGGCGTCGATCGCGCCTTTGCAAAGCTGGACACGATCAAGCCGGACGTCGTCTGGTGGGAAGCCGGTGCGCAGCCCGTGCAGTTGCTGGCCGATGGCGAGGTCAGCATGACTACCGTCTATAACGGCCGCGCCTTTGACGCGATCGTGGGGGAAAAGCAGCCCTTCGAGATCATCTGGGACGGGCAGTACATGGACATGGACATGTTCGTCATTCCCAAGGACGCACCGAACCCGGAAGCGGCGATGGAATACCTGAAGTTCGCCACGGGCACCCAGCCTTTGGCCGATCAGGCAAAGTACATCGCCTATGGCCCGTCGCGCCAATCCTCGGCTAACCTGGTAGGTCTTTATCAGGATGGCGTGACCGAGATGGGCCCGCACATGCCCACAAGCCCCGAAGCGCTGGAGAACGCCGTCATGGATGATCCCGAGTTCTGGGCCGACCACGCGGCGGAACTGACCGAGCGATTCAACAGCTGGCTGGCAGCCTCCTGATCCGAAACGCCGCCGCCTCTCATGACAGGGGCGGCGGCCCTGATTGCCGGGAACGACATGGCCGACGCCGCACTTGATCCACATGCCGCCATCGCCACCACCGCATCGGGTGTGGGATCGGGCACATTGACCACCGCCGACGGCAAGCCTCTGGCACGTGCCCTGGCGCGCAGCCAGACGCGCGCCCGCCGCCGCGCCTTTCTGCTGGTCCTGCCGCTGCTGGCCTTCATCCTGATCACCTTCGTGGTGCCGATCGGGCAGATGCTGCAACGATCCTTCTACAACGACGGCTTCTCGGCAAACATGCCGCAGGTTTCGGCTTGGTTCGCCGCGACCGAACGCGGAACACCCCCCGATGATGCGGCCTGGGCGGCACTGGCGGCCGACCTTTCGGCGGCCGCCGAGGCGCGTACCATCGGTGTAGTCGGAACCCGCATCAACTATGACATGTCGGGCACGCGCTCGGTCTTCACCTCGACCGGCCGACAGGTCCGCCGCGGGATCGAGCCACCCTATGACCAGGCGCTGCTGGAGATCAACGAGGCATGGGGCAATCCCCTGCTGTGGGCGACCATGCGTGAAGCGGCAAAACCCTTTACCGCCAATTTCTACCTCGCCTCGGTCGATCGTACCCGCAATGCGGAAGGCGCGGTCGAGCAGGTGGCGGAAAATCAGCGCGTCTACCTGATGCTGTTCTGGCGGACCTTCTGGCTGTCGGCGGTCATCACGGCACTGACGTTCGTGCTGGGCTTTCCCATCGCGCATCTTCTGGCGACACTACCCATGCGCAAGTCGAACCTGCTGATGATCCTGGTGCTGCTGCCCTTCTGGACCTCGCTGCTGGTCAGGACGACCAGCTGGATGGTGTTGTTGCAGCAGCAGGGTGTCATCAACGACATCCTGGTCTGGCTGGGTGTCATCGGGGGCGGGCAGCGGTTGCAGATGATCTATAACCAGACCGGCACGATCGTCGCGATGACGCATATCCTGCTGCCTTTCATGATCCTGCCGCTTTACTCGGTCATGCGGACGATCAACCCTGCCTATGTCCGCGCCGCGCGCAGTCTGGGCGCGACCAGCTGGACCGCCTTCCGCCGCATCTATTTCCCGCAGACGCTGCCGGGCCTTGGGGCGGGTGCGCTTCTCGTCTTCATTCTGGCAGTCGGCTACTACATCACGCCGGCCTTGGTCGGCGGCTCGTCCGGCCAGCTGATTTCCAACATGATCGCGATGCACATGACCTCGACCCTGAACTGGTCGCTGGCGGCGGCACTGGCGGCGCTGCTGCTGGGGGCGGTGCTGGTGCTCTACTGGC
>NZ_JBKGUN010000289.1:0-3064 GCF_046462195.1 Paracoccus sp. (in: a-proteobacteria)
GCCCCCGATGGAACTCCCCTACGTGAAACCGCAGGTTCTGCCCGCGCCGGACCAGGCGAAAGATCAGGTCCGGCACCCGAAGGTTCTCGAGGAGCGCGTCTGTCAACGCTATGGATCCATAAGAACAGGACAACAATAACAAGCTGAAGCTTGCGGGTCGCCGTTATGAGTGGTGAATTCATAAGATTTGCTCGGAAAACTGAGTGGCGAAGAAAGAGCGGACAGCACCTGCATTGCGCCGCAGAAGCATAGGGTGAACCTGTAAGGTCGCCACTCATTGCGAGCCCTCAGTTGGCGATGGCTTGGACCTGAAGCAGGAAGGTCTCGCATATCCGCTCCAAACATTGGCGAGCTGCTCAATGAGCCCGTTATGAGAAAGGCAGCCCCTGCCAAGGGGAGTTCCTTCAATAAAACCTCTACACATGTGAGAAATCTTGTTGGCCCGTAAAGACATCCTCAGCCATGCAAGTGGAAGGGGCTAATTCCCTAATTCGGGTCAAATTTCCCCTGTTAATGCTTCATTTACCTTGATCATGCAGATTGCGCGAACAACACAAAAGACGTTCCACACTGGTGGGAATATGGGCGCAGGCAGATGGTGAGAATGACAGAGCAGCGTCGGGAGGGAGATGTCAGTGGCAATGAGCCTGTCGGTGAGGTGCGGCCGAGTCGGTCATGGCCGGACCGACCCATTGACAGCCTTGGCGGCTTTTCCGAGGAGGCAATGAGGGGTTTGGCCGATCTCGAGGCTCGCAGCCCGCCTGCGGATGCTATCATCGAACCTGCTTATTTAAGGTCGTTCCGCATGACGGACCGCTTGAAGGCCGACGTTGCCGCTGGCGGCGGACTCCTTCAGGATGATGACGGCAGCGCCCGCCCGCATTATTGGGGACATCGCGAGCGCTTGCGTACCCGTTTTTTGGAGGGCGGCCATGCGCCCATGCCGGAATACGAGCTGCTGGAATTGCTCCTCTTCAATGCCATCCCCAAGATCGACGTCAAGCCGCTGGCCAAGCGCCTGCTTGCCACCTTCGGGGATCTGAACGGCGTCATTGCCGCCTCCGAACACCGTGTCCTGCAGGTTGAGGGGACCGACCGATGGGTTTATCTGCAGCTACGTGTCGTGGATGCGTTTGCGCAGCGGATGGCCCAAGCAAAGGTTCTGCGGCGCGAGGTTCTGTCATCTTGGGACGCGTTGATCGCCTATTGCCGGACCTGCATGGCGCATCGCGAAACTGAGCAATTCCGCGTTCTGTTTCTGGACCGCAAGAACACCATGATCGCGGATGAGGCTCTTGGCAGCGGTACGGTAGGCCATGTCCCTGTCTATCCACGCGAGGTCGCCAAGCGTGCGCTGGAGCTGAACGCCAGCGCAGTCATCCTGGTCCACAACCATCCTTCCGGCGATCCCACGCCAAGCCGCGAGGACATCTCCATGACTGCCCGCGTCATGGCAGCCTGCGAGGCCCTTGATGTCACTGTACATGACCATGTCATCATCGGAAAAGAGGCAGAGGTTTCCTTCCGTGAGGCAGGATTGTTGTGAATGCTCTGGGAGGGTGTTCGCGTTTTGCCACTCTCGGTGGTGGGCTGAAGAACAGATGATGCCGTCACTGTGACACCTGCAAAGCTCAGACGTTGCTTTATCTGCTTGCGCCCTGAACTACCAAAGGCTGTAGCTCCAGGCAGGAAATAGTGCTCAGCATGTAGCCAGCCGGCGACGTCGCGAGTGCTCAGTAACGAGGGCATAGTTCAAAGCCTCTGCTGAGGGGGTTCTTGAACCTGACAGATGCCGGCCGTAACCAGTATCATCAGCCTCCTGCTCCAGCCGTCGCCATTCGTGGAGGATTTTGGGCTGTCAATCCAAACTACAGCTAAGGTGTGGGATTTGCTGGTTTTGGCGGGCTTACATCCGCTTACAAGCAGGGAGCTGCCTTGTCAGAACGACCTTCATGATCCGCTGGCATTGGCGCTGTGCAGGCGAGGTGCGGGGTAATTGGCGCGTTTGATGCAGTGGCCAGTATTTCATGAATTCCGAAAACAGTTTCAGTTCTAGCTTTCCTGATGGTAAACTTGCTCTATATTCAGCACCTGCAGCAGGGCAATGCTGTGCCGCAAGCCGATGCAGGCTATAAAGAAGAAGAGTCAAACAAGCCGCTTTGTCTTCGAGGTATCGGATCGCTCTGCTCCAAACCATTCAGATACCAAGAGGCAGTCCGGCACGGGCACGAAATGCGCGCCCTTTATCCAAGCCAAATGCTCGCCCGTACCCAAGGTGGCACGCGTTTGGGGCAGCCATATCGAGGGTTCGAAGCGCGCCGAAATCTCCTAACATCGGCCCCTCAGGGATTTTTATTGCGGTGCCGGATACTAGTTGATCGCGCTGTTCGTGATCACGAAAGGCGCACGATACTTCTGGCTGGGCGCGCGGCAGATGCGGCTTGTTGATCCGCTCTTTTCGAGATCCGAGGGAGCGCCCTGCCCGGCAGCTGCAAGGGGCCGAGCGGCATCATCAGCCTCAGGCGATATGGTCTCTAATGGCAGGATGATGAGGGCCAACCCGCCGCCCATACAAGGGTAACCTGACCGCGGTCTGTGGCCGCTGCAAGACCCTCTGCATCAGGTTCGACCGCTGATTCCGGATGGGTGCTTTCGCCCCGATCTTCCAGGAACTGGTGCAGCCGGGGTACAGGGCGATCCGGTGATGCTGGACAGCACATCCCTGAAGGTGCACCGCACTGCGGCCAGTGCCCGAAAGACCGAAGATCCCGATGCAAGCCGGTGGATCGCTTTTTCGGAGGACGGGACCGTCTGCGGGCGACCGGACGCACGAAAGGCGATTTGAACGCCGGGGGCACATGGTCAGCGACGGCAAGGGCCGGCCGCTGGACGTCTGCCTTTCGCCGGAACAGATGGCTGACAGTTGGGCGCGCTCGTGCTTTCGAGACACTTTCCCCCTGCTGAACGCTTTTTGGGCGACAGGGCTTATGATGCCAAATGTGGACTGGCCCCCATTTCGACCGGACACTTGGGCATAACCATGGAGGCTTAGGCATATGCCTGA
>NZ_JBKGUN010000290.1:0-20978 GCF_046462195.1 Paracoccus sp. (in: a-proteobacteria)
CCCAGCCAGGGAAGGGCAGCCGAAAACTCCAGTTTCAAACGCTTCAGTCCTCAGGGGGGCAAAGCACATTCAGGCGCTTGGCGATAAAGCTGAAGCACCACGTTCCGAAGCTCAGGCGCCAGCGGCCGTAGCAGCACTCATGCCTGAACTGCAGCAGGGATCAAAGATAGTTGCGTGCCACGGCAATGGCGACGGCCTGAGTGCGGGTCTTGGCGCCCAGCTTGGCACAAGCTTTCAGCGCCCGCTGCTTGACCGTCGACTCCGCAATTTCCAGCTGCGTTGCCGTCTCGAACTGGCCTAAACCATCGCGGAAACATCTTAGCACATCCAGTTCTGCCACAGTCAGCGATGCCCGGTTGAGAACCAGGTCCGTCCATAGGGTGAATCGGGCAATGCATCTGGCCACTTCCTCGTCCGTGAATTCACGGTCAGGATGGGACAGGGTCAGGAAAGAGCGCTTGCCTGCCACTTTCCGTGAGATGGCAACTCCATAGTTCAGCTTGAACCGGCGCGCTGCCAACATGACCCCACGTAGGTCCGGGATACGCACTTCGGACCAGCGGGCTGAGCCGTCGTGCGTCATGGTCCACATCGCAATGGGATCACCGAAGAAGTAGTTCCTTTCCTCATAAATGGCGCGCCACGCGTCAGGATAAGCGTTGAACAGGTGTTCCGGCCCCCGAAAGGTCAGGTTGAACCCCATGATCCAGCCCGTCGGCGCCAGACTGTGCATCTGGGCAATCTCGTCATCGAAGTTCGGAATCAGGTCGTTCAGCATCCTGGCGCCTTTCTGACGGTTGTCGAAATCGGGGATATGCCTTTTCGGATATACTGAAAAGGCAATTGTGCACCTTTTTACGAGACAAGACCTCGTCGCAGTAGCATTCCGTTAACACCCGTAAACAGCGGTGAACGAAGGAACCAAACATGATGATCTCTCCGAGGGAACCCAAACTGGCCACTGCGGAATTCAGCCGCGACATGGTCGAAACCATGCTGACTTATTTCGACGCCTACGCGGACGACGGGGTGCTGCAGGTGGAAGTGACCAGCTGGGGCCTGTGGCTGCCCAACAAGGTGACAGGGGGACGCCAGTTCCTGGGCCTCGCCAAGATTCCCGATCACGTCAAGCAATAAGGATAATTCCGATGACCATTCAAAAAGACAATTCCATCAAGGTCGAATTGATCTCCCTGCCGCGCGACATGGCGCGGTTCAACCTGGTGACCAGCTTCTTCAAGCTGCGCAAGCAGATCTTCGTCGACCGCATGGCATGGCCGCTGCACCATGCTGACGGGATCGAATTCGAACAGTATGATACATTCGACACCGTTTATGTCATTGCCCATCAGGATGGCCGCGCTGTTGGCGGGGCACGGTTGAAGCGGACCGACTGCTCGTTCGGAGGCGGCAAGGTGGTTTATTCCTACATGATCCGTGACGCACATCTGGGCCTGCTGCCGGGCATGCCCACGAACCTGTGTCATGATGAGCCCCCTGTCGATCCCCAGGCTTGGGAACTGACGCGCTTTGCCGCCCTGCCCCTGCCCGGCCTGGCCGAGAGGATCCTGGAAGCCTCCAACACTTATCTGCATCAGGTCGGTGCCTCGGACTGCCTGTTCCTGGGACCGCCGGCCTTCCTGCGGATGGCGACACGGCTCGGCTGGACCCCTCGGCCCATGGGGGACCTCGTGTCGAATGACGACGGCAAGTTCCTGGCCTTTTCCTGTGCGGTGCGCCAGCCGCAACTGGCAGCCGCCTAACAGCCGGAGGCGGGGCCGCGCACAGGTTCCGGCCCCGCCCCCCTCAGGGTCCCCGCACCAAGCCTGCCACGGATACCGCGCGACAGCGCGTCGATGCCGGCCGTCACCAGGCCCGTTGCGGCCAGGATGATGACCGCACGGTCCAGCCGCAGTTCCCCGATGGCATCGTCCAGAAAAAAACCGAGCGTTGCGATCCCCAGGATCCCCATGATCGCGGACTCTCGGATGATGATTTCCCACCGGTAGAGACACAGCGCGACGAACGGACCAAAAAGTCGCGGCACGATTTCCCAACCCCACAGGGTCAACCCGGTGGGTGCATCAGGACGCAAGGTCAACCCTTCTGCTTGACGCCCCAAAAGGTGGCCGATGATGGCCCCATTGTGCAGTCCCAAGGCCAGAACCGCCGGCAGCATCGACGGTCCCCAGACCTGCAGGAACAGATAGGCCAGCATGTATTCCGGAAAGGACCGCAGCACGACCAGAACCAGATGTCCCAAGGCAGCGCCCAACCGCCCCGTGACGCGGGGCACGATCAGCGCTTGGCCCAGAAAGGCCACCACACCGGCCAGCACCAGTGCCAGTTGCGCCACGATCAGTGTCGCCGCCAGTCCGGGCAGGATCGCTCCCCCCGCCAAATCCCACAGCCAAGGCAGCAACTGCCCCGGATCCCCCTCCCGCAGGGGTGACGGGATGATGTCCCGGCTCAGAAATCGCCACAACGCCCCCTGCCCCATCGGTGGCGTGGTGACCGTCGCCAGCATCGCGACCGCAACCGCCAGCCACAGCACCGCCAGGCGCGGCCGCATCCACAATCGCAGGCTGGCAATCAGCACGATATAGATGGCCATGACGGCCCCCGCCGCACCGTATTCCCCTTGCCGGAAAAAGCTGTCCAGTTGAAAGCCGAGCGTTGGCAGCCCGACGAACCCCAGCACCGCCGAGGACCTCAGCCCGCATTCCAGGCGGTAAAGAGCATAGTTCACCATCTGAGCTTTCGCCAGCGGCGCACGCGCCCACAGAAACCGGGTCAGGGCATCGGCGCGGGGGCCCAGCCATGCCGACGGGCGCGGGTCTGCTTCATCCAGCATCTCCGACAGAACCTTGGCAAAGATGCCGGCATAAGGCAGCGCGATGGCCAGAATGCCAGTCCCGACGCCGATGCCAAACACCTGCAGCAGCATCAGGGCCCAGAAAAGTTCGTGCACCGAGCGCAGCGCGATAGCGAAACCGCGCACGGACCGCCGCCGGTAGAAGGGTGCCATGCAAAGGCCCGCCACGCCGCCAAGTGCGACACCTGCAACAGCGAAGGCCACGGTCAAGGCGACAGCGCGGAAAATTTGTTCGACGGCGGAAAAATCGGGGGCAAGAAAGCCGCGGCCCATGCGCGCCAGCGCGGCCCAGGGGTCATGGCCCGCCACTGCCAGATCCGCCACCGGCAGGCATAGTGCCGCGACCGCAACAAAGGCCGCGACAACGCCGAGGCGCGACAGGCTAGCGGGCATAAAGCGCCTCGATGTGTCGGGCCTCCAGACGCTCTGCAGAAAGGTCGAACAGGAACGTGCCGCCTTTCAGGCCGATTACCCTCGTGGCGAATGCGCGGGCAGTTGCCACATCATGCAGCGCCAGAACGGCGGTCGGAAAAGCTTTGCGGATCGCGGTGGCCAAGGCCTCGGCGTGATGCGGGTCGACAGCGGACAGCGGCTCGTCCCCCAGGATCACATCACCTCCTCGGTGCAGCGCGCGGGCCAATGCCACACGCTGCTTCTGACCACCTGACAATGCCTCGACTGCCCGGCCGCCCTCTTCCTCAAGTCCCACTCGGGCCAGATCGGCCAAGGCGGCGGTGCGGTCTGCGCGAGACGGTCGGATCAGGGTGCGCAGGTTGCGCCAGGGCCCGTGGTTGTCCAGCTGCCCCATCAGCACATTTCGCAACGCACTCAATTGCGGAACCAGCGCTGTATCCTGGGGAACCAAGGCAACACGCAGGGATCGTGCCAGCATCGCCTGATGCAATGCCGCAATCAGCGTCGACTTGCCCGATCCGCTTCGCCCCAGCAGCGCCACGCGTTCGCCGGGGTCTACCGACAGGCGTACCCCTTGCAGGACCGTGGTCCCGCCATAGCCGAGGTCCGCCCCGTGCAGCAGCTGCATGACTCTGCTTACTCCAGAAGATCCAGCTGTCGGCCGACCTCTTCGATGGGGGCATAATCCTCGTTCGCCGCCGGAATGAAGGAATTGCGCGGAAAGGCTGCCAGCAGCTCGGGATCGTCCATCCCCACCAAGGCTGCTTGGACACGGTCGGCAAAACCCTCGCCCCATCGCTGGTCCACGTCACCCCGGATCGTCCAGTTATAGTCCGGATAGGGCGGCGTCTGCCAGATGACCTTGGCGGTTTCGATCTCGGGGGCACCGTCGGTGACGGCCTGGTCATAGACGGCAAAGTTCAACGCGCCGACCTGCCATGCGCCCGACGCGACCAGTCGCAGCGTCTGGCTGTGATCGCCGGAAAAGCCGACGCGGCCAAAAAACTCCTCCGGTGCCTCGCCGGTGTTTTCCCGGATGGCATGTTCCGGCATCAAACGTCCCGACGTCGAAGTCTTGGCGCCGAAGGTAAAGGACATTCCGCGCGCTTCTTCGGGAAAATCCTCCGAAGGGGACAAACCGGTTTCGGTGTTGGCAATGAAATAGCTGACGAACCGGGTGTCCTCGTCGCCTTGCGCAATGGCGCGGGCCCCCGGCACCAGTAGACGCGCCTGGACCCCCGACAGCCCGCCGAACCAGGCCAACTGCACCTGGTCGTTGCGAAAGGCCGTGACGGCGGCGGGATAGGATTTGACCGGCACGAACTGCACGGGCACGTCCAGCTCTTGCGACAAATAGTCCGCGACAGCGTTGAAGCGTTCGCTCAAACGTGTCTCGTCCTCGTCCGGAATGGCCGAGAAATACAGCGTGTCTTGGGCAGAGGCGGTTCCTGCCAGTGTCAGGCAGGCGGCAATGATCGAGGCATAACGGCGCAGAAGCATGGGCAAAACCTTTGATGAAGGGACAGGACGGGGTCGGCGGGACCGTTTCGCCGGGCCTCGCACCGTGTCGTCAAGCCCCCGCTGCGCGGCGGAACCGATCGGCCCGAACGCACCCGGCGCATCGGCTTGTCACGTCTTTTTAACCAAGCCGGGGGAGGACACGCAAGGCGTCCCGTCTTGACTTGGACCGTTCAAAGGCCGACGATAGATGTGTACCTATCTATCGTGGACAGGCAAAGGGGAGGTCCCATGAATATCGACCTTTCGCGCCGCGGCTTTTTGAGGCTGGCGGGTGCGGGGGTTGCGGCAACGTCGCTCGGAGCCATGGGCTTCGGCGCAGCAGAGGCAGCAGAAGCCGCGCATGTGCGCCCCTTCAAGCTGGCGACGACGACGGAAACACGCAACACCTGCCCCTACTGCTCGGTCGCCTGCGGCATCATCATGTACTCCAAGGGCGACGTGAAGACCGGCGAAACCGCCGAGCTTCTGCACATCGAAGGCGATGTCGATCACCCGACGAACCGTGGAACGTTGTGCCCCAAGGGGGCGGCGCTCAAGGATTTCGTTCATGCGCCGACGCGCCTGACGCATCCGCGCGTGCGCCGTCCGGGTTCGGACCGCTTCGAGGAGATTTCCTGGGACGAGGCGCTGAACAGCATCGCCCGCGCCATCAAGGATGATCGCGACGCGAACTTCATTGCCACCAACGATGTCGGCACGCCGGTCAATCGCTGGACCACGGCAGGATTCCTGGCGGCTTCGGCCGCGACCAATGAAACCGCATGGCTGACCTACAAGACGGTGCGGTCCATGGGTATCGTCGGATTCGACAACCAGGCGCGCGTCTGACACGGCCCTACGGTGTCCAGTTTGGGCCCGACATTTGGCCGTGGAGCGATGACCAATCCATGGACTGACATCAAGAACACCGACCTGGTGATCGTGATGGGCGGCAATGCCGCCGAAGCGCATCCCTGCGGCTTCAAGTGGGTGACCGAGGCCAAGGCCCATCGTGGGGCCCGGCTGATCGTGGTCGACCCGCGCTATACCCGCACGGCTTCCGTGGCGGATTATTATGCGCCCATTCGTCCGGGCAGCGATATCGCCTTCCTGATGGGGGCGATCCGCTGGTGCATCGAGAACGACAAGGTGCAGTGGGATTATGTCCGCAACTACACCAACGCCAGCTTTCTGGTGCGTGAGGACTTCGGCTGGTCCGACGGCCTTTTCACCGGATATGACGAGGAAAAGCGCGACTACGACAAGTCCACCTGGGACTACCAGATCGGCGACGATGGCTTCGTGCTGACCGACCCGACGCTGCAAAACCCGCGCTGCGTGTGGAACATGCTGAAGGCGCATGTCGACGTCTACACGCCCGAATTCGTGGAAAACATCACCGGCACCCCGCGCGACAAGTTCCTGACCATCTGCCAGATGATCGGCGAATGCAGCGCGCCCGACCGGACCATGACCTCGATGTATGCGCTTGGCTGGACCCAGCACTCCAAGGGGGCGCAGAACATCCGCGGCATGGCGATGCTGCAGTTGATTCTGGGCAATATTGGAGTCCGCGGTGGCGGCATGAACGCGCTGCGCGGTCATTCCAACATCCAGGGTCTGACCGATATCGGCCTGATGTCGAACCTGATCCCGGGCTATCTGAACATCCCGACGGAAAAGGAAACGGACTGGCAGACCTATCTGTCCACCCGCACTTTCACGCCGCTGCAGCCGGGCCAGACCAGCTATTGGCAGAACTATCCCAAGTTCATGGTCAGCTTCCTCAAGGCGATGTGGGGCGATGCCGCCACGGCCGAGAATGACTGGGCTTATCATTATCTGCCCAAGCTGGACGTGCCGGCCTATGACATCCTGCGCATGTTCGAACTGATGAACCATGACAGGGTGAACCTTTACTTCTGCCAAGGCTTCAACCCGCTGCTGTCCATTCCGAACAGGGACAAGGTCACGCGCGGGCTGTCACGGCTGAAGATGCTGGTCGTCATGGACCCGCTGTCCACGGAAACCTCGCATTTCTGGCAGAACCACGGCGCGCACAACGACGTGGACACCGCCAGCATCCAGACCGAGGTCTTCGAACTGCCCACGACCTGCTTTGCCGAGGACGAAGGCGCGTTGGTCAACTCGGGCCGCTGGCTGCAATGGCACTGGGCGGGGGCAACCCCTCCGGGCGAGGCCAAGCATGACACTTGGATCATGGCGCAGATCTGGCTGCGGGTGCGCGAGCTTTACCGCCAGGAAGGCGGCGCATTCCCCGACCCGATCCTGAACCTGTCCTGGGATTATGCCGACGCAAACGAACCCATGCCCGACGAACTGGCCCGCGAGATGAACGGTCGCGCGCTGGCGGATCTGACGGATCCGGCAACGGGTGCGCCGGTCCTGCAGGCGGGGCAGCAGGTGTCCGGGTTCGGTCAACTCCGCGACGACGGGACGACCATGGCCGGCTGCTGGATCTATGCCGGCAGCTGGACCGAGGACGGCAACATGATGGCGCGTCGGGACAATTCCGACCCGGGCGATGCCGGCATGTTCCTGAACTGGACCTTTGCCTGGCCCGCAAACCGCCGTGTGCTGTACAACCGTGCCTCGGCTGACCTTCAGGGCAAGCCATGGGATCCCTCGCGCCCGCTTGTCCAATGGAACGGCGAACGGTGGGAAGGACTCGATGTCCCTGACATCGCCCCGACTGCCAAGCCGGGCGAAGTCGGTCCCTTCATCATGAACCAGGAAGGGGTTTCGCGCCTCTTCAGCCGGGGCATGATGCGCGACGGGCCGTTCCCGACGCATATGGAACCCTTCGAAAGCCCGATGGCCAACGTGTTCAACCCGCGCATGCGCGGCAACCCGGTGGCCAGGATGTTCGAAGGCGACGTGGCGCGGCTGGGGAACAGCGACGAATTTCCGTTCGTCGCCACCTCCTATCGCCTGACCGAGCATTTCCACTACTGGACCAAGCACAACCCGGTGAATGCCGCATTGCAGCCCGAGTTCTTCGTGGAAATCAGCGAGGAACTGGCAGCCGAGCGTGGCGTCGCCAAAGGCGGGCGCGTCCGTGTCTGGAGCCAGCGCGGGCAGGTCTGGGCCAAGGCCGTGGTGACCAAGCGTATCCGCCCGATGACCTGCGACGGCAAGACCGTCCATGTCGTGGGCATCCCGCTGCACTGGGGTTTCATGGGGGCCGCCCGGAAAGGGTGGGGACCGAACAGCCTGACGCCCTTCGTGGGTGACGCCAATGTGGACACGCCCGAATTCAAGGCGTTCCTGGTCAATATCGAACCCGCAGCAGAGGAGCCGGTCGCATGAAGGATATCGCCACTGGCCCGACCACCGCGGTTTCGAACCCGCCGGTCCAGCCGACCGAGGCTTATTTCGACGCGCGCGACGTCGTGCGCATCTCGGCCACCCGCAACGTGCCGCAGCCAGAACGCGAACTGACAAAGCTGGCCAAGCTGATCGATGTGTCAAAATGCATCGGCTGCAAGGCCTGCCAGTCTGCCTGCGTCGAATGGAACGACACCCATCCCGCGGTCGAGGAAAACGTGGGGGTGTATGAAAACCCCCACGACCTGACTCCGAACATGTTCACCCTGATGCGGTTTTCGGAATGGGTGAACCCGGAAACCGACGATCTCGAATGGCTGATCCGCAAGGACGGCTGCATGCACTGCGAGGATCCCGGCTGTCTCAAGGCCTGTCCGGCCCCGGGCGCCATCGTGCAGTATTCGAACGGCATCGTCGATTTCATCCACGAGAACTGCATCGGCTGCGGCTATTGCGTGCAAGGCTGTCCCTTCAACATCCCACGCATCAGTAAGGTGGACCACAAGAGCTACAAGTGCACCTTGTGTTCCGACCGTGTCGCGGTGGGTCAGGGTCCGGCCTGTGCCAAGGCCTGTCCCACCCAAGCCATCGTCTTTGGCACCAAGGACGACATGAAGGCCCATGCGGCCGAGCGGATCGATGATCTGAAATCGCGCGGCTACGAGAACGCGGGACTCTACGACCCGGCAGGCGTGGGGGGGACCCATGTGATGTATGTGCTGCATCATGCGGACAAACCCGCGATCTATGCTGACCTCGAGGAGAACCCCCGCATCTCGCCGATTGTCGAGGGTTGGAAAGGCGTGACCAAGACCGCGGGCCTTGCCGCCATCGGTCTTGCAGCCGTGGGTGCCACACTGCACGGCCTCTTTGCCCGGGGCAACGAGGTCGAAGAGCATGATGACCAGGCCGCCGACACGCTGGTGAAGGGCGGCGACCCTGATCACGATCATGATAAGGGAGGGCACGTCTGATGTCGCGCCGTCCCTTCTATTCCGAACCGGGCGACCGGATCGACAGCACGGCACCTGTCACGGTCAGCCGGTATCGCGGCTTCATCCGGGGCAACCACTGGCTGACCGCAGTCGCGCTGATCGTCCTTGCCTTGTCGGGGCTGGCCCTGTTCGACCCGTCGCTCTATTTCCTCACGGGACTTTTTGGCGGGGGGCAGACCACGCGCTGGCTGCACCCGATCGTGGGCGTCGTGCTGTTCTTCAGTTTCGCGCTGATGTTCATCCAGCTGTGGCGCCTGAACATGCCACGTCCGGAAGACACGACCTGGGTCACCAAGTTCGGCGATGTCGTCAAGGGCAACGAAGATGCGCTGCCTGAGCTGGGGAAATACAATCCCGGGCAGAAGTTCATCTTCTGGGCCATGTCGGGCCTGATCCTGGTGCTCATCGTCACCGGGGTCCTGATCTGGCAGCAGGTCGTTGGTCATATGGTCAGCGTGCCGGTACGCCGCGTGGCGGTGCTGGTCCATGCCATCTCGGCGGTGCTGATCCTGCTGGTCTTCATCCTGCATGTTTATGCAGCGATCTGGACACGCGGCACATTGCGCGCCATGACACGGGGAACGGTGACGGGTGGCTGGGCCTGGCGGCACCACCGCAAGTGGCTGCGCGAGATCGCCAGCCGTGACAACAAGGGCCCGGCGGAATAAACCGCCAGCCTGCGCCTTTGGCCGGTCGGTTCGGAGAAGCACATGACGACAACCATCCATCCTGATCCTTCGGCCATCGGCGGCGTCCCCAAGGCGCCGCTCGTCTTTTTGCCAGACCCTGCACGCCTGTTCGCCACGCGGTCCAAACGCCTGTCATTCCTGGCAGACAGCGGAAGCAACCTGGCTGCCTATTTGCAGTTTCTGGCCGATCTGGTGGACCTTCAGGCACGGCTGGCGGCTCAACTATCCACTCCGGCGCCCTTGGCCCCTGACCGCATCCGCATCGCGCGCGAAAGCCGCATGCCGCCCATTGACCGCGCGGCCCTGGCGACCGACGCAGAGCTTTACGACATTCTGGATCAGGTCCTGACCGGTGCTGCCCTTCTCGACATGCCCGAGCAGGCGCGGCTGGCACTGTCGGCGGTGACGGCTGCCCCCTTGGCCGACCGTCACTGGTTGCTCGAAAACGTCCTGTCGGACCAGATCCCCCAAGACAGCGTCGCACCACACCTGTTCGCGGCCGTTGCCGTGCAGCTGCACCTGGCGCGGCTGGCCGCGACACTGGACGCCACACAGCTGGTGCCGATCCGCACCGGCGTCTGCCCGTCCTGCGGCGGACGCCCGGCCACCTCCAGCGTCATCGGCGTCGGCGGATTGGATGGCGCGCGCTATGCCGCCTGCGCCTGCTGCCAGACGCAATGGAACGAGGTGCGTCTGACCTGCCTTTGCTGCGGCTCCACCAAGGGCATCAGCTATCGCAGCGTCGAGACGATCGAGGCGACGGTCCGAGCCGAGGTCTGTGCCGAATGCGACAGCTGGGTCAAGATCCTCTATCAGAACCGCAACCAGAGTCTCGAACCTGTTGCCGATGACGTGGCCAGCCTGGGCCTGGACATGATGATGAAGGAAACGGGCCTGCGCCGAGGCGGCTTCGACCCGTTCCTGACCGGTTACTGATGTCGGCGTTCAGGGCCCTGCCCTCTGTCGATCAGTTGCTGAAGGGGCTGCCCTCGCTGATCGACACGCATGGCCGCCAGGCCGTGACCGCGGCCGCCCGCGCCCGTCTGGACGCCGCGCGCGCCGCCATACATCACGGTGCCGCCGCCGAGATCGAGGCCGCACGCCTGCCCCATCTGCTTGCGGCCGATCTGGCCGCCGCCGCAGCCACGCAGTTGCGTCCGATCTTGAATCTGACGGGCACCGTGCTGCACACCAATCTGGGTCGCGCGATTCTGGCCGAACCGGCCATCCAGGCCGCCTGCGCGGCCATGGCGGCTCCCGTTGCGCTTGAATACGACCTCCAAACCGGCGGGCGCGGTCAGCGCGATGACCATCTGCGCGGCCTGTTGTGCGAACTGACAGGGGCCGAGGACGCCACCATCCTCAACAACAACGCTGCCGCCGTGCTGATCGCGCTGAATACCTTTGGGCAGGGCCGTCAGGCCATTGTTTCGCGCGGAGAACTGATCGAGATCGGCGGCGCCTTCCGTTTGCCCGACATCATGGCCCGCGCCGGTACCCGGCTGATCGAGGTGGGCACCACCAACCGCACCCATCCCCCTGACTACCGCGACGCGATCACGTCCGACACGGGCCTGATCCTCAAGGTCCATACCTCGAACTATCGGATCGAAGGATTCACGGCAGAGGTTCCTGCCCCGCAGCTGGCGCAGATCGCCACCGATGCCGGAGTCATCCTGCTGAACGATCTGGGTGCGGGCTCCTTGGTCGATCTGTCCCGCTGGGGCCTGCGCCGGGAACCGACGGTGGCCGAGGCCGTGGCCGAGGGTGCGGATCTGGTCACCTTTTCGGGCGACAAACTGCTGGGCGGACCGCAAGCAGGCTTCATCCTGGGCCGGCGCGACCTGATTGCCCGGATCAACGCGAACCCCATGAAGCGCGCCATGCGTCTGGACAAGATTCGTGTCGCCGCGCTCGAGGCGACCCTGCGCCTTTACCGCGACCCGGATCGGTTGGCCGAGCGCCTGCCGGTCCTGAGGATGCTGTCGCGCCCCCATAACGACATTGCCGCACAGGCGGCGCGGCTGGCGCCGCAAGTGTCGGCGCTTCTGGCACCCCATGGCTATGATGCCAGCCCTGTCGATTGCGCCAGCCAAATCGGTTCCGGCGCCCTGCCCACGGACAGGATTCCCTCGGCAGGGCTCAGACTGACGGGACAAGGCGGCGACGCGCCTGATCGTCTGGCTGCCCGACTGCGCAGCCTGCGCCGACCCGTCATCGGTCACATCCGGGACGGCGCGCTGATTCTGGATCTGCGCTGCCTTGGAGCGGATGCCGACCTGCTGGAAGCGCTGGCAGACCCATGATTGTCGGGACGGCAGGGCATATCGACCACGGCAAGACGGCGCTGGTCAAGGCGCTGACCGGAACCGACGCCGATCGTCTGGCCGAAGAAAAGGCTCGTGGCATCACCATCGACCTCGGTTTTGCCTATGCTGACCTTGGCACCGGCCTGGTCACGGGCTTTGTCGACGTGCCAGGCCACGAAAGGCTGATCCACACGATGCTGGCAGGGGCGGGCGGCATCGACCTGGCGCTGCTGGTCGTGGCTGCGGACGATGGCGTGATGCCGCAAACGCGCGAACATCTGGCGATCCTGAACCTTCTGGGCCTGAACCGTGGGCTGGTCGCGTTGACCAAGGCTGATCTGGCCACGGATGAACGGCGAGCCGAGGTGACAGCCCAGATCCGCGAAACACTGGCCGGCAGTCAGCTGGCCGACGCGCCCATCATTCCGGTATCGACCCTGACGGGAGAAGGGCTGGACGATCTGCGCGCCGCCTTGGTCGAGGCCGAAATCCGGACAAGCCAGCGTGGCGCGGCAGGACCTTTCCGGCTGGCGGTCGACCGCAGCTTTACGCTGCAGGGGGCGGGAACGGTGGTGACGGGTACGGTGCTGACAGGGCGCGTGGCCTTGGGCGACCTGGTGACGATCAGTCCTTCGGGTCTTGCGGCGCGGGTTCGGGGCATTCATGCCCAGAACCGTCCGGCTGCCGAAGGCTTGGCAGGCCAACGATGCGCGCTGAACCTCGCGGGCGAGGCCGTCGCCAAACAGGCCATCCACCGCGGCGACATCGTCCTGTCGCCGGCGCTTCATGCGCCCACCGACCGTATCGACGCGCGTCTGACCGTGCTGCCCACAGAACCGAAGCCGGTCGGCACCTGGTTTCCGGCCCGCCTGCACAGCCACGCGATCGAGGTCGGTGCCCGCATCGTTCCCTTGGGTGAACCCATCGCGCCCGGACAGGCGGGCCCGGTGCAGATCGTGCTGGACAGGCCCATCGCCGCAGCGATCGGTGACCGTTTCATCCTCCGCGATGTATCGGCCAGCCGCACCATCGGCGGTGGCCGGTTTCTGGACTTGCGCCCCCCTGCCCGCAAGCGTCGCACGCCCGAACGCCTTGCCCTGATCGACGCCGCGCGCCCTGCGGACCCGGGCCGTGCACTGGCCGCCATGCTGGAGGTCGCGCCACAGGACCTGCCCACCTTTACCCGTGACCGCAGCCTTGCCCCCGACAGCGCAAGGCTGGTACTGGATCAGGCCGGCGGCACGATCGTTGGCAGCCTCGCCTTGTCTGCTGCGCATCTTGACGCTCTGCAACACGGTATAAGCGCTGAACTGACCGGCTTTCACGAGGCCAATCCGGACCTGCCCGGCATGGGCCGCGAACGCTTGCGCCTGTCGCTGACCCCGCGCCTTCCCAAGGAACCGTGGCTGGCCCTGCTGCGGCGGGAAGCGGATGCAGAGCGGCTAGTCATGGACGGTGCCTTCCTCCGTCTGCCCGGCCATGAGGTCCGTCTGACCGAGGTGGACGAGGCGCTCTGGGCGCGCATCCAGCCCGCCCTCATGGGCGATCTGCGGTTTCGTCCGCCCCGGGTACGCGACTTTGCCACCGAATTCGGCATGGACGAACGTGAGGTGCGCCGCGTCCTCAAGCTGACGCAAAAGCTGGGCCGGACTGACCAGATCGCCCATGACCACTTTTTTGCCCGGCCCGTGACGACCGAAATGGTCGCAATCCTGCGCGATGTGGCCGCACGATCCGAGGACGGCTGGTTCACGGCGCCCGCCTTTCGCGACCGCGTCCAGAACGGGCGCAAGGTTGCCATCGAGATCCTGGACTTCTTCGACCGGCACGGGCTGACCCTGCGCAGGGGCGACATGCGCCGCCTGAACCCGCACCGGATCGACCTGTTCGGTTAAAGGCTGGCGCCGCCCTGCTCGACCACCGCCTCCATCGCCACATGGCTGGAGGTCGCATGCACATGCGGCAGGGACGAGATCTTCTCGGCCATGATGCGTCGGTAATGGGTCATGTCGCGCGAACGCACCTTCAGCAGGTAATCGAACCCGCCTGCGATCATGTAACATTCCTCGACCTCGGGGATGGCCCGAACGGCGGCGTTGAACGCCTCCAGCGCCTTCTGCCGTGTGTCGGTCATGCGGACCTCGACATAGGTGACATGGGTCAGGCCAAGGCGCACCGGCGACAGGATGGCGCGGTAACCGGTGATCAGACCTGCCTCCTCAAGCTGGCGGATGCGCAGGGCCACGGGAGTCTTTGACAGCCCCACCTTGCGGGCCAATTCCGTAATGGGGATGCGGGCATTGGCCGTCAGTTCCGTCAGGATGCGACGGTTGGTTGGGTCCAGAAGGTCGCTCATGATCCAGATCTGCCTTTCATTCTGGTGATCTTGACCATGGTTCTGCCTTTCTTTGGGCACATCGTCCACCGATGCAGGTGTATTCTATAAGAAATATCCGAAGGGGACCGCCATGTACGATCACGATTCCAACGACCTTGGGGCCGCCGCCAAGTTCCAGCCGGAAGGCCCCCTCCTTGAACGCCTCATTCGCGAGGCCGCGATCAGCGACCAGACCCGCGCCCGCATCAGCGCCCGCGCCGCCGGCCTGATCCGCCGCATCCGCGCCGAATCCAAGCCGACGATGATGGAACTGATGCTGGCCGAATACGGTCTGTCCACGCGGGAAGGCGTCGCCCTCATGTGCCTGGCCGAAGCGATGCTGCGAGTCCCCGACCGCGCCACCATCGATGCGCTGATCGAGGACAAGATCGGGCCGTCTGACTGGGGACGCCACTTGGGCGAAAGCGCCTCCAGCCTGGTGAATGCGTCGACTTGGGCCCTGATGCTGACTGGCCGCGTTCTGGACGACCCGCAGCCGGGTCTGGCCGGCACGTTGCGCGGTGCAATCCGCCGGCTCGGAGAGCCCGTGATCCGCACCGCCGTCACCCGCGCCATGCGCGAGATGGGCCGTCAGTTCGTGCTGGGCCAGACGATCGAGGCCGCGCTGGACCGCGCCAAGGGTCAGGAGGCGAAAGGCTATACCTACAGCTATGACATGCTGGGCGAAGCCGCGATGACGGCCCATGACGCCGACCGCTATGCCCAGGAATACCGCAGGGCCATCGCGGCCATCGCCGGATCCTGCACAAAAGGCTCGGTCCGCCGGAACCCCGGCATCTCCATCAAGCTGTCCGCACTGCACGCCCGCTACGAGGTGGCGCACGAGGCGCGTGTCATGGCCGAGCTGGTGCCCGTCGTGCTGGAGCTGGCGCAGCAGGCCAAGGCCGCCAACATGGGTCTGAACATCGACGCCGAGGAACAGGACCGGCTGGCCCTCTCGCTGAAGGTGATCGATGCGGTGCTGTCGGATCCGTCGCTGGCAGGCTGGGACGGCTTCGGCATTGTCGTACAGGCCTATGGCAAGCGCGCGAGCGCGATGATCGACAGCCTTTATGCACTGGCCTCCCGGCTGGACCGCCGCATCATGCTGCGCCTGGTCAAGGGCGCCTATTGGGACACCGAGATGAAGCGCGCCCAAGTCGAGGGACTGCCCGACTTCCCGCTCTTCACCTCCAAAACCGCGACCGATGTCAGCTATGTCGCGCTGGCCCGCAAGCTGTTGTCCATGTCCGATCGCATCTATCCCCAGTTCGCGACGCACAATGCCCATTCCGTCGCTGCCGTGCTGGAGCTGGCCGGCAACGACATGTCCTGCGGCGGGTTCGAGTTCCAGCGCCTGCACGGCATGGGCGAACGCCTGCACGACATCGTGCTGCGCGATCACGGCACTGCCTGCCGCATCTATGCGCCTGTCGGCGCGCATCAGGACCTTCTGGCTTATCTGGTCCGCCGCCTGCTGGAAAACGGCGCCAATTCAAGCTTTGTGAATCAGATCGTGGACGAGGCAGTCACCCCCGAGGAAATTGCACGAGATCCTTTTGATGCCTTGTCCGAGGCCCGTGCGCCGTCGGCGCTGCTGGCACCGGCCGCGCTTTATGGCGAGGGCCGGGTGAACGCCCAAGGCTTCGATCTGACGGCCAAGGACAGCCTGGACCGAATCTTTGCGGTCCGCGATGTGTCCGCACCGGACGCGGCTCCGATTTTGGCAGGGGACTCGGCATCGTATTGCGCCCCGTTCGCCATCACCAACCCCGCCACTGGCCAGACTGTCGCCCATGTCACCGAAGCCGATGAGGCCGTTGTCTCCCGCGCCATCGAGGATGCCCGCCCATGGAACGTCGCCGCCGCCGAGCGCGCCGCCGTTCTGCGCCGCGCCGCCGATTTGTACGAGGCCGACTTCGGCCCGATCTTCGGGGTCCTAGCGCGGGAGGCTGGCAAGACGCTGAACGACGCGGTTGCCGAACTGCGTGAAGCTGTGGATTTCCTGCGCTACTATGCCCAGCAGGGCGAAACTGGCTGTGACGCCGCCCGCGGCATCATCGCGGCCATCAGCCCGTGGAACTTTCCTCTGGCGATTTTCACGGGCCAGATCGCGGCGGCCCTGATGGCGGGAAATGCCGTTCTGGCCAAGCCGGCCGAGCAGACGCCGCTGATCGCCGCCCACGCTGTGCGCCTGCTGCACCAGGCGGGCGTTCCTGCCAGCGCCTTGCAACTGCTGCCGGGCGACGGTGGCATTGTCGGCGCAGCCCTGACACGTGACAGCCGCATCAATGGCGTCGTCTTTACCGGCGGCACGGAGACGGCGCGACTGATTGCCGGCAGCATGGCCCGGCACATGGCGCCGGGCACGCCGCTGATCGCGGAAACCGGCGGGCTGAATGCGATGATCGTGGACAGCACTGCGCTGCCCGAACAGGCGGTGCGCGACATCATGGCCTCTTCCTTCCGCTCGGCGGGGCAGCGCTGTTCGGCCCTGCGCTGCCTTTACGTGCAGGAGGACGTGGCCCCCCATGTGATCCGCATGATCCAGGGCGCGATGGACGAGTTGCGCGTGGGCGATCCGTGGGATCTGTCGACCGATGTGGGGCCCGTCATCGACGCCGAGGCCCAGCAGGGCATCAAGGATTATCTGGCGCAGCATAAGGACCGCATCCTGCACCAGCTCCCGGTGCCCGCCACGGGCCACTTCGTGCCCCCCACCCTGATGCGCGTGACCGGCATCGAGGATCTGGAGCGCGAGGTTTTCGGCCCGGTTCTGCATGTCGCCACTTACAAGGCGCGCGATCTTGACGCTGTGGTCGAGGCGATCAACCGACGCGGCTATGGCCTGACCTTCGGGTTACACACCCGCATCGACAGCCGTGTGCAGGAGGTGACGCAGGCGATCCATGCCGGCAACATCTATGTCAACCGCAACCAGGTCGGTGCCACCGTCGGCAGCCAGCCCTTCGGCGGCGAAGGACTGTCAGGCACCGGACCCAAGGCCGGTGGCCCGTTGTACCTGCCACGCTTTTTCGCGCCAGCCGCTCCGGATGCCATCGTGCGACCTTGGGACAAGGACGACAGCATCGACCGTCTGATGCAGGCTTTGCTTTCTCCCCCGCCTGCCCCTGCACCGGAGGAACAGCTGATGCCCGGCCCGACCGGCGAACTGAACCGCCTGCAGATGCTGGCGCGCGGGCCGGTCCTCTGCCTCGGTCCTGGCCCAGATGCGGTGGCCGCGCAGGAGGCAGCCGTCATTGTCGGAGGAGGCCAGCCGGTTGCGGTGCAAGGTGCGCTGGATCCGGATGCCCTTATCATCCTGCCCGGGATCAACGGCGTGCTGTGGTGGGGTGATGCGGAGACCGGCCGCGCCATGGCAATGGCTTTGGCCGAACGTTCGGGTCCTCTGGTGCCGCTGATCACGGCCCGTCCGGATCGCGCCCATCTGTGCCACGAAAGGCACCTGTGCGTGGACACGACCGCCGCTGGCGGCAATGCCGCGCTGCTGGCCGGCTGAAGTTCTGTCCCCTGCCAATGCCGCCTCGCCGTGGGAGGGGTTCGTTCCCGGTGGGGCGGCCGGATTTCGATTTCGGAATTTCATGCAGCGAAATCAGTTTCCCTTTGTTGCAAGTACCTGCTGAAAAGCCCGAACATATCGAGAGTATTGCAAACACTCCGCGCCTTCGCCCTCCCAGAGCAGAGAAAGATGATGGGCCACCCCATGAAGACGTGCCCGTGTTGTGGCAGCCCCTGATCAGTGGCTGGCGAACCGACTGAGGGCTATAAGATGGTTGCGCCGACTGTGATGCTTTGGTGAGTTATGTCGGGACAAACGTTGTTGGCAAGAATGTCGGCCGGCATACAGATAAAGCGGAAGCGACGGCACACTGGACCGGCGTCACCCGCAGGAGCAGCCCAGGCATGACCCTATCGCCGCAGAGATGCGCGAGCAGATTCGGGAGGTTCGGTTCAAAACGGGACATGTAGCATGCGGCGCAAACGGCTGTATGATGCAAAAGTCGGTGGATATGCTGGACGCCTTGACGGCCAGTGTGCCGGAACTGCGGGTTAGGACGGCAGTGGTGATCTGCCTAGGCCGATCGGACGGATGAATCGATCTGACATCCTTATCGAGAACGACGATGCCATTGGGACGAACGTCTGACCTGACTTAGGCCTGTCATCACCGCCCTCCTCTTCCTTACCTCCTTCAGCGCTGATGCTGACTTGCACCGCTTGAGCCCCCTCAACACACTGTTCTTTTGTGCATGCAGACGAATCTAGAAATGCGGCGCACAGTGGAATCAAGTCACAAGACACGGTGGCTTTTTAACCAGTGAAAGAAAGGGAGGTTCACGATGAACCTGCACCTTCAGCCTACCCAGTTCGAGATTGCCGAGATGAAAGAGCGCTTGCGCGAGCGTCGTGCGCTGTTTGATGGGGCAACGTACGATCGCCACCTTTTCGCGGACTTGATGCACATGATGAGGCGGATGACACCTGCCCAGGAAGAAGTGAACCACGATCGGAACGCTTGTCCTCCTAACGGTCACATTGCGGCTGAAGAGTACCATGCTCGTTCAGATTAAATGCATCTTAAGCATGTGCCAGCACTCTTCGCGAAAAGAGGGGCAGAAACATGCAATGTCATATCAAGATTGGCGAATGGCTCAAGAACCAGTGTGCATATATCAGTAGCATCCTGTGGGACTGCTGCGATGAGGTGGCCCTGCCTCACCCTAGCTTTCGGCAGAGAAGATGGGTGGAGCATCAGAGCAGCGCAGCAGGTGCGTGACCTAGAGCATGTTATCCCGCACCTGAAGACGGGCAGCTTCGTCGGACACTTCAGGACGGTGACGTCGCAAGTTATGCCAAAAATCTGGTGACGGCTTGATGAGGCGGCGATTTAGGAACCGTTCGAGGCCGTTTTTGAAGGCAATCCCACGGATGATGTCCGGCAAGCGGTCTGCCCCGTGCAGCTTTTGCCATTTTTGCCTGTGCAGACATCATCGGCTCAAGGGCCCTGACGAGGCCCAACTTGCAGCTCAGGCTGCCCTTTGTCCTGCCAGTGCGATGACGCACGGCCACGAGGGTGCTGTCCAGTGGGCTCGAGGCGCGGATGGACTTCCAGCGATTGGCAGAGAAGTCCTAAAACGCCAGTTGGCCTGCCGCTGAAAAGTGGTTCCCCTGAAGTATGGTTCTTGAGCCGATTGGAGATTGCGGGAACGCCTCAGAAGAGACACAAGCCGGAAGAGATCATCGCCAAGCTTCGGCAGGTCGACGTGCTGGTATCGCAAGGGCAGTCGGTGGCTGAGGCGGTGCGGTTGATTGGCGGGACCCAGTTCACCTAGTGCCGCTGCCGTGAGGAGGCTGACAGCTAAAAATATGGACTGGGTGAAGTGGCTGAAAGAGCTCGAGAAGGATCGAGCCATCAAGGCGCCATTGGTACAGATCAAAAGGGGAGAGAACAGCTGCGGAAGGCCATGTCGGATCTGACACTCCAGAAGCTCATTTTGCGTGAGGCTGCCTCGGAAAACTGTTGACCCCCGCCCGCCGCCCTCGCCGGGTCGACCTTGTCAGGCAGAAGTTGCTAATCTTGAAGCCCTCTAGCCTGTCGCGTACTCGGCTGTCGACGTATATGTCGAACGCTCGATGCAAAGAAACGCACTGCACAGGCGAGTCGACGAGGATGCACTGACTGCGGGTACTACGCGCTCGCCGCGCAACACGTTCGCCAAGGTTACCGGAGCAGAACGGCGCTACTGCGCCCTCAGATGACCACAAGACCAAAAGCCAAGCCGCCCATGGTGAAAATTGGTCTGCTATGCGGACAAATCTGCCGCTTGCCGCCAAGACTATGGAGACCTTGACAAAAGACATGCAAGATCAAGGAACGCTCGTCCTATTCTCAGTACGGCGGTTCCCGGGAACATCGCCTTCTTGAGCGTGTTTCTTGGAAGTCCACAGTTTATTGGCGATGGCAGACCGAGGTCGGTCCGTTGGCGCTTGGTCTCGGGTCCTCCGGCACCACCCATTCCCTTGCGGAACAGGAGCTGTGCCCCATGCCACCACGCTGCCATCCATCTCCCAAGGAGCGCATCGGCGTCATTTCCGATACCCACGGTCTGCTCCGCCCCGAGGCGCTGGAGGCTCTCGAAGGTGTCGACCGTATCCTGCACGTGGGCGATATCGGAGATCCCACCCATCTTGACGCGCTGGCGCGGATTGCCCCGGTGACGGCAATCCGCGGCAACATCGACCGCGGCCACTGGGCCAGAGCCCTTCCCGAAACGATGAGCCTCACGATCGGAGGCTTGCGGATCCACATGATCCATGACCGAAAGGCTTTGCAGGCTGATCCGGGAGCGGAGGGGTGGAACGTCGTGATCTCGGGCCACTCCCACAAGCCCGGCATCGAGGAAACCGGCAGCACCCTCTGGCTGAACCCCGGCGCCGCCGGCCCTCGCC
>NZ_JBKGUN010000291.1:0-5018 GCF_046462195.1 Paracoccus sp. (in: a-proteobacteria)
TCAGTTGGTTAGAGCAGCGGAATCATAATCCGCGTGTCGGGGGTTCGAGTCCCTCCTCCGCTACCACCACTCCCTTGCGGTTGACAAAGCTTGAGGGTGAAGCCGTTCCAGTGTCCGGCGCTGTCCCCTTCGTTCCCGCCTCTGTCTGTCCGATCATTACGCTGGCGCAACGTGCCGGCATTCTGGTTCCAGCTGTCGCGCAGCCCGTGACAGACGCCGATTAGTGCAGATATTTCTGGTGGCTTGGCGATTGCTTGGGTGCAGCCTTGGAAGGCAGATTGTCCGTTCAAGACGAAGGAGCGTCACTTTCGCCCTCGGCCATGACCACCTGCACCCCCTTGCCACAAATAACATGATTCGGCTGCCTTCTGCATCAACCTGATTGGTGTGCAGCCCCGCGTGGCTCATCTGCAATCCTGTGACCGCCCCTCGACAACTTGACCCTGCTCGTACCCTTTGTCAGCCCCTTGCAAGAACCGGCAGCTGTCTGACTGACCGATTGCGACCCTGATTCCTAGACGGGCCAACGCTTGGTCCGGGCCAGTTGAGGTGGTACAGGGCAAGGATGATCTGCGTTTTACCGGAACACCCGCTGCAGCACGGGAACCTGCCCTCCGACCAAGGCAATCGCGGAAGAGACTGCCCAGGCAGCCAAGGCAACAAGGAACCCTGAGGCCATTGAGTCCGGGCCCAGTGCCCCCGTAAGCTGCCTCAGTACGACAAGATGCACAGCATAAATTCCCAAGGAAACCGATCCGAGGCGGCGAACGAATTGGGCAGCGACCTTTTGGCGAATGTCGATGCTGAGGAAGAGCAGCGCTGCGCCGAAACCCAAGGGCAGGGTCCCCAGAACGAAATCGACGCCTGTCGGAGGGACGTCATAGGCTGACCATAGAAAGGCAATTTCTGCAATGGTAAGAGCCGCTCCGATGCCCAAAAGGCGGAAAGCGGTATTGATATTGGCCTCTACTTCGTATCGCCGCAGCAGCACCCCCAGGCTCACGAAGATCAGGCCAAAGCAGGCCCCATTGCGCGTGCTGAAGGGGAGCGAGATCTCGTCATAGGGGGTATCCAAAACAACAGGAGCATAGGGTCCAAACAAGAGACCAATAGAGAAAAGCACTGCCGACACAGCGAACAGAACCTTTGCCGAAAAGAACTGAAGCACGATTGCAGCAATGAGAAGACAGACCCCGAGGCTTGGGAGAAACCAGAGATGATACCCTGATCCACCATAGGCCAGCATGGCGAGGGTATGCCGCGTACCCTCCAGGAACCATAATGGTTCTCCCTCAACCCAAGCATAGAAGGCCACCCAAAACACGCTGACCGGAAACAATCTGGTGAAGTACTTGATCGTCAGGCTCACCCAGTTTCGTCCGGCAGGCATAAAGTATCCGGACAAGACAAAGAAAAACGGCACAGCCCATCTCGCGGACTGATTGAGGGCTTCATAGAAATAGCCGGTATCGCCATACTCGAAAGATTTCTGATGGATCAAGATAACGGCAAGGCAGGCTATGATACGGCCGAGTTCAATTCCAGAAAGTCTTTCCACCCGAGACGGGGCCATTCCCGGCTGGTCGGATCCATAGCCCCCATGCGGCCATACTGCGTCTGCTGTGGCGGCTGTCATCAATGAAGTCCGTTAGCCGGAAAATGATTCATGAAGGCTATTTGGTATTCGAATGATTGCCGGTTCTACCCAAGGCATGAATGCCAAGATGAAGATGACGCCTCTTCCATGCGCCAAAATATTCTGCAAGTTTGTATTCGAAGGCTGGAGTAACCGCTTGGTTGCACGTCAGACATGGGCCAAAATTCATGACTGGCCGCATGCCTTCAACGCAGTGATGCTGCGTCCGCCCGGCCATTCTGCCGCCGGATCTTTGACCGGACATCAGTCATGACCTTGGGATCGCGACATGCCATCATGCAAGGTCGCGTGGAGACCTGTTGATGAGGCAAAAAAACCGTTGGAGCAGGCGCGGGAAGAAGTTGGCCCGAAGGAGTGCCGCCTGTTGAAATTCGCTGGAGGCCACCAAGTCATGCCGGCTTGTCCGACCATCCGCATACCGCTTTCCTTCGACGGTATAGCTGATGCCGTTGCATCCCACGAAGGGATGGCTGGCATTCTCATCAAATCCCACAATGAGTACCTGTTTGCCAGCGCGCGTCACATATCTTCCGCTGTAATTTATTCGAGGAAAGGTCATCTAAACATCCCGACACTAAAACACCTGACTTCGATTTCCAGTCAGGCAACACACATGCTCAAGGTCTTGACGCGGGGGGCAGGGCAGCGAATTCACATGCTGCCATTCCTTCAGCGTCGTCCGGCCTCTGCTCCGCCGTTTTTCTGCAGATCCTGCCGGCTTACTAAGCGACAAGGTGCCAGACAGTCAGCAGGAGCACAGAAGCTGTCCGCCAGTCACCCGGCGGACAAGTCGATCAAAGAATGAAATCGCCTTCATTCAGTTGCGTCACGCCGTTGATCCAGATTTCGAAGTCGGCCTGATGGTCGCCGTTCACGTCGCCGCGAACGATCACGCCACCTGCCTGCCTGACATACCACACAGAGTGGTCCTCGGCTTCTGTGCCTGCGAACATGAACTGCTGATTTCTGGCTGCGTGGGTGTTGGCGTCGATACCCGACAGGTCGATCTCATCCAATCCTGCCTGGAAATGGTTGACCTGATCTCTCTGGCTTCCGAACCGGCTGTCCATGACGCTGTTGAAGACGAACACGTCGCGGTCGGCTCCTTCGCCACCGTACATGATATCTTTCCCCAAGCCCCCAACCAGCGTATCGGCACCGGCGCCGCCACCCAGCATGTCATTGCCCAAGCCTCCGACCAGCCGGTCGTTTCCGGCGTTCCCGACAAGGCGGTCATTGCCGGCGGCACCGTTCAAAACGTTGTTTCCGGCATTCCCGGTGATGGTGTTGTCGAGGTTGTTTCCGGTCGCGTTGACATTGCCGGCACCGGTCAGCGTCAGATGCTCGATATGGCTTCCGAGCGTCCAGCCGATTGCCGACTGGACACGATCGATGCCGCCGCCTTGGCTTTCCGTGGTCACATCCCCTGCTGTCACGAGATAGATATCGTTGCCCGCCCCGCCGATCAGTTGGTCGCGCCCGGTGCCGCCATTCAGGACGTCGTTGCCAAAGCCGCCTTGCAAGATGTCATTGCCGGCTCCGCCCAACAGCGTGTCGTTGCCGTATCCGCCGAACATCCGGTCATCGCCACCCCAGCCCTCGAAGCGATCGTCGAACTGACTGAGCCGGATCGTATCGTTGCCGCGCAGGATTTCGGCCATCAGGGCGCGATCATCTGCATTGCCGAACGTCTGGGCCACGTCGTTGAGCCGCGAGGCAGAGACCGAGATGTCCTGCATGTACCAGATGTCTTCGCCGGAGTAAGTGGCCTCCCCCATCGCTGTGACGGTCCCCCGGTTCACGTAGCCCGAAGAATTGAACCCGAAGCCATGGCCCAGAAATGCGACCAGAAGATCGGTACTGCCATTGTAGCCGTTGACGACATAACGGTCTTCGTAGGTTTGCCCGGCAAATTCCACATAGGCATTGTCGATAAATTCGTCGTCGTAAAAATGGCGGACGTAGAAATTCAGGTCTACCGAAAAGCTGTCAATACCTTGCTGTGCTTCAATCAATGCCATGGCTTAAGTTCCGATGTGCCGACATCCTGCTTCTACCACCGATCAGACCATAAGAATGCCTATGCATATAGACAGGTAAGGACCAGGGACTTCCGCAAAGCAGGCTTCTTTGCAAAGGGGGGCGCCTGTTTTGGTGACATGCACATCAGGGGGGAGAAGGCGGCCCCGCTTCTCAGTATTTGCTCAGGCCATCACCTGACTTCTGCTGCATGCGCTGATTTTTCATCGGTGATGAAGAAGGACCTAGGGCACGCGGCAATCCTGCCGGTCGCTTCACCCTCCTTCCATTTTTTTGCAGCGGATGGTAGCTGTGACACTTCTATCAGGTGTCGGCGCCAAGCTTTGTTCTTACGCATTCACATCAACCTCAGTGTGGCGAGACCACTGAGAAAGTTGGCGCGTTTACATATCGCTTCATGCTGCAGCCGGAAAATTGCAAGGCTTGGCGATGCAGTCCCTGTTCCTGCAAGGGTTCGGAAAAACATTGTCGGGTTCAGACCCCTACCTGCATGCAGGCAATGAAATCAGGCTGGAGCCTCGGTTGCTGCACATCGCCGGGTATAACGCCAAATTCCTTCTCTCGGGGGGGCACGATTCTTGTACAAAGGGACTCCCACGTCATCGTCGAAGGCAAGGCTGACAGCAGCAAGATGGCATGGGAGATGAACGCCCGCATCCCACAAGGCGAGCCTCGGATTGGCCACGGCACATGGAAGGCAGACATCCTGCGGACATTCGAAAAGGCATGCGCAGGAAAACAAATTGTTCCGCACTCATCTTGGCAGGACAACCTTATGTGGAGGTGAGAGCCCGGTGCCCGCGTCGCCCGTTCAACCTGATCACAAGCGGGTCAGGTGGGCGAAACTGCAGCGGCGCTGAAAGGCGCGCCGTGCGCGGCTGGTGTCAGCGATCGGTCCCTTGCCGTACAAGCTTTCAGAACATGGTTTTCGTCGTCTTACGCATTTCAGCAGCGCCAACTTTGATAGCGGGAATGGCCAAGGATGCTCCGCCGTGCAGCATATGCATTTTAATGCTGCAGTCGCAGCATTTTCTTACACCTGCAGGTTGCTTTTCCTGAAAATTTGAGGCTTATCTTAATCAAATCTTAAGCAGACACCAGAAAGCTTGCCCAATGCTCGTCTCTGAACGTGCCGATGCAGTGTATGCCTCGCAATCCAGTCCGCTGCCCTGCCGCAAGCAGATCATGGCTGCTGGCAGCCATTCACAACTAAAGTCCGGGATCCATCGCAACCCTGTCGGCGGTTGGTCCAAACGCGGTTTCGACATCGCGCTGATCCTGCTTGTCCTGCCGCTGCTGGGCCTGCTGATGCTGGGGCTGG
>NZ_JBKGUN010000292.1:0-5746 GCF_046462195.1 Paracoccus sp. (in: a-proteobacteria)
CGCATGCAGGAGGGGATCCTGTCCCTGATGCAGATGCCCCGCACCACCGTCGCGGTCGAGATGCTGCGCGAAGCGGGCCTGCCCTATATCGTCGTTCTGACCCACCCGACCACCGGCGGCGTGACCGCCAGCTATGCGATGCTGGGCGACATCCAGATCGCCGAACCGAATGCGCTGATCTGCTTTGCGGGGCCGCGGGTCATCGAACAAACGATCCGCGAAAAGCTGCCTGAAGGGTTCCAGCGCGCCGAGTACCTGCTGGAACACGGGATGCTGGACCGGGTCACCCACCGCAAGGCCCTCCGGGACGAACTGATCTCGGTCCTGCGGATGCTGGGCGGGCTGCCGGCGCCGACGCGCGGCGACCTGCCTGCACCGGTCGCCGAACCCGCATCGGAACCCGAAAAAGCCGACTGATCATCCTTGTCCTGTTTTCCGGGAGATGGGGGCTTGCCCCCGCGATAGACATGAGCCAATCCGACGTCATCCTGGCGCGCCTGATGGCGCTGCACCCCAAGGTCATCGACCTGTCGCTGGACCGGATGCACCGCATCCTGGCCGCCCTGGGTCATCCCGAACGCCACATTCCCCCGGTGATCCACATCGCCGGCACGAACGGCAAGGGCAGCACGCAGGCCATGATCCGGGCGGGGCTCGAGGCCGGGGGCATGCGGGTCCATGCCTATACCTCGCCGCACCTGGCCCATTTCCACGAGCGCATCCGCCTGGCCGGTGACCTGATCGCCGAGGAAGAACTGGCGCTGGCACTGGAAGAATGCGAGGCCGCCAATGGGGGCCACCCCATCACCTTCTTCGAGATCACGACGGCTGCCGCCTTTCTGGCTTTTTCACGCCACCCTGCCGATTATACGTTGCTGGAAGTCGGCCTTGGCGGCCGTCTGGATGCCACCAATGTCGTTGATTCACCGCGCCTGACGGTCATCACCCCCGTCTCGATCGACCACACACAATATCTGGGGGACACACTGCCGCTGATCGCTGCCGAAAAGGCAGGCATCATCAAGCCTCGCGTGCCGGTCGTCATTGGTCCGCAGGAGGACGAGGCGTTGCGGGTGATCGAGGCCCGTGCCCAGGGGCTGACGGCACCGATCATTGCCCATGGCCAACACTGGATGATCCAGCGCGAGCGTGACGGCATGGTCTTTCAGGACGATCAGGGCTTGTGGGACCTGCCGCTGCCGAACCTTGTCGGGCCGCACCAGATCCGGAATGCCGGAACGGCCCTTGCCGCCTTGCGGGCCTTGGGCGCGACCGGTGTACAGGCCCGCGCTGCCGTCAGCGACGCCCAGTGGCCCGCCCGGATGCAGCGTCTGCGCCGGGGTCCTTTGGTCGATCTGGCCGGAAGCGCCGAACTGTGGCTGGACGGCGGGCACAATCCCGCCGGGGGCCTCGCCTTGGCTGCAACACTGTCAGCCCTTCCGGTGCGCCCGACGCATCTGGTCTGCGGCATGCTGAACACCAAGGACATTACGGGCTATCTGCGTCCCTTGGCCGATCATGCCGCCAGCCTTTCCGCCATCGACATCCCCGGAGAGCCGAATACTCTGCCCGCAGAAGCCACGGCATCCGCCGCGCGGGAGGTGGGTCTTGTCACCCGCACCGCCAGTGACGCGGCCGAGGCGATCCGCGCCATCACGGCCACCGATCCGGCCGCGCGCATCCTGATCTGCGGTTCGCTTTACCTGGCCGGCCGGATCCTGCGTGAAAACGGCTGACGGCAGGACATCCAGGTTCGCGCACTAGGCCCAGTCCCAAGGGCAGGTGAACTGCCCCAGCCGCGTCCTGACCTCGGCCTCGTCGACGTTGCCGTCGCGCGACAGTTGCGCGACTAGACCGCGCTTCTTGTCCTCATGGACGGCCAGGACATGGGTACCGGTGCCTATCAACGCTTCGTCGTAGACACGCTTGATGGCCATCCGCCGCAGGTCGGGCTTGAAGATCTTGCCCACGGCCGTCTTGGGCAGTTCCGGCAGGATCTCGATGTGCTTGGGAACGGCGGCACGCTCGTGGATGTGGGTCTTGGCATGTTCGGCCAGTTCGCGGGTCGAAACCTCGGCTCCTGCCACCAGTTCAACATAAGCGCAGGGTAGTTCGCCGGCAAAACCGTCGGGCTGCCCGATTGCGCCCACAAAGGCCACGGCAGGATGCGACAGCAGCCCTTCCTCGATCTCGGCCGGGTCAATGTTGTGGCCGCCGCGAATGATCAGGTCCTTGGCGCGACCCGTGATCCACAGATAACCGTCCGCATCGATGCGCCCCAGATCGCCCGTGCGCAGATAACGGTCCTCGGCGAACAGGCGGTGGTTCTTGTCGGCCTCGGTATAGGTCGATCCGGGAAAGACGCCGGGGCTGGCCAGGCAGATTTCTCCGACCTCGTCGGTGGCGCACTCATGCACACGCCCGCTGTCGTCGTGGTTCAGGATGCGGACATGGGTATAGGGGAACGGGATCCCGACGGAGCCGACCTTCTTGACCCCGTACACCGGATTGCAGCTGACCAGGCAGGTTGCCTCGGTCAGGCCATAGCCTTCCGCAATCTCGACGCCCGTAGCGGCCTTGAAGCGGTTGTAGAGCTCGATCGGCAAAGGAGCCGAACCCGAGATGGCGGTCTTGAGGCTGCTGACATCGGCATTCACCGGTCTCTGCATCAGTGCCGCGATGGCGGTGGGCACGGTGATCAGAAAGGTCGCCTGCCAGCGCTCGATCAGCTTCCAGAAGTTGTCGAAGACCCCGTCGCCGCGATAACCGGCCGGCGTCGGCATCACCACATGCGCCCCCGACGCGATGCAGGACATCAGGATCGGATAGGCCGCAAAAACGTGGAACATCGGCAAGGGGCACATCAGCACGTCCGTTTCGTCGAACAGCAACGTCCCCCCCAGCCAACCGTTGTAGATCATGCCGGAATACTTGTGCTGCGCGACCTTGGGCGTCCCGGTGGTGCCGCCGGTATGGAAATAGGCCGCAACGCGATCCTGTCCGGGATCGTCAAAGTCCAGCCGCGTGTGGTTGCAGCCGCTGGCGCAAGCCTCGAAGTTCAGCACCTTGGCATGGTGCCTGACTTTCACCCGCGGCCGGATCAGCGGCACGATCCACCGCTTGATGCCGCGCAGATGCCGGTTCAGGTCGACTTCGATCACATGCGTGACGCCAGGGGCCTGCGCCACGGCCTCGGCAGCCTTCTGGGCCACGTCGGTCTTGGGAAAGGACTTCAGCGTCACAAGGACCTTGGCCCGGGTTTCGCGCAAGATGCCGGCGATCTGCCGGGCGTCCAGCAGGGGGTTGATCGGGCTGACGATCCCGGCGGTGGCGCCAGCCAACAGGACGACAGGCGTCTCGATGCTGTTGGGCAGCAGATAGGCAACGGTGTCCTGGGGCCCGACGCCAAGGCTCCGGAACAGGTTGGCAGTCTCAGTCACCCGCTCCAGCAGCTCCTGCCAGGTCAGCGTCGTCGAAGGGGCACGCGGCCCCGACAGCAACTGGAACGAGACGGCGGAACGTTGCGGGAATCGTTCGGCCGTGCGCGCCAAGAAATCGTAGATTGTTGTGGGAAGGTCGCGGGCCGCATAATCGCACTCCCGATCCAGCCGGTCCCGATCTTCGAATGTGCTGAACTTGCCCATTTCGGCCTCCCCTCCTTGCCGGCCGTCGGTCGCGGCCCCTCCCTGTGACACAGGATGAGCCGGATTTGCATGGTGGGGCAAGGCCTTGGTCCGGGAAAGCCGATAAAAACGCCGCGTCACCAGAGAACGTGCACCCCACCTTTTCCCCTGCCTGCAATCATCCTTGGGGAATACGCAGAACCTGCCCGGGATAGATCTTGTCGGGATCGTTCAGCATCGGACGATTGGCCTCGAAGATGGCGCCATAGCGGTTGGCGTCACCCAGATGCTCCTTGGCGATGGCTGAAAGCGTTTCGCCCTTGCGGACGGTGTGGAACACCGGCTGGGGCGCATCCTGAGGCAGGTCGGCTTCGACCTTGGCGATGCCTTCGACATTGCCCAGCGCCAAGATCAGCTTTTCCATCGTTTCGCGATCGGTGCCCCTCGATTCGACAACAACCGTGTCACCCCGCAGCCGCAGATGCACGTCATTGGCATCCAGGTTCAGGGCGCGCAGCTCAGCCTTGAGCGCAGCGACCTTGCGCTGCGTGTCATCCTCGGCGCCAGTGGCGGCTGGTACGGGCGCGGCCTCGGCAGCCCCCAGAACGGGCTTGCCCGCGTTCTTCACGAAATCCCAGATGCCCATTGTGATCGTTCCTGTGTTGCCTCGACCCGAACACGAAGCAGCAGGACCCAGTTCCGCCGTATCAAAGGCGAGTTATCTTCCGTTTACTCTTCCTTTAGTTGCAACCTGTAAAAGGTGACGCATAAGATATGATGAACCAGTGGAGCGGTGATCATGCCAAAGCCCAGCCTCTTTTCGGTCCTCCTGCTGTCCTGCACGCTTCTTGCAGCCTGTGCGGCGGATCCGGAAACGGGACGGACCGACGACCCTCATGCCGTCCAGGTATCCGCTCCGGGCGAGGCCCGCTGCCTGCAGACGGACCCGGGACAGAATGCCGCCGGCGTTGCGGCAACCAACCAGATGCGGAGGCAAGCAGGCCTGCCGCCGGTGCGTTCCAGCATGCAGTTGGCTCAGGTGGCGGCAGCCCATGCCTGCGACATGGCACGGCGGGGCCGGATGACCCATATCGGCAGCACGACCACCGGACCCGCCGCGCGGGTCAAGGCGGCAGGTTACCGGCCCAGCGTCACCGCCGAAAATATCGCTGCAGGCCCTTATTCACTGCCGCGCGTCCTGCAGGAATGGAACAAGTCGCAAGGTCACCTGAACAACATCCTGTTGCCGCAAGTGCGCGACTATGGCGTGGGACAAGCTCTTGGCCCTGACGGTCGCACCATCTACTGGGCTGCGGTCTACTCCGCTCCGCAGTAACCGCACCTCCCGACAACCCTTCCGATCAAGATCCGGCAAAGCGGTCTAGGACTGTGCCGCCGACTGCAGCGGGGCGATTGGCAACAAGCCGGGGGGCTTCGCTTGCCGTGCCGGCTCCGTCCGTGAACTGCATCCGCGCGAGCCGTGCATAAAGCCCACCCTGCGCGACCAGCGAATCATGGCTGCCCTCGGCCACGATGCGCCCCTGGTCCAGCACCACGATGCGGTCGGCTTTCTTGACGGTGGCCAGGCGGTGCGCCACGACAACTGTGGTCCGGCCTTCGGCCAGCCGGCTGACGGCGGCTTGGACAAGCGCCTCGGACTCGGCGTCCAGTGCGCTCGTGGCCTCGTCCAGCAGCAGGATCGGCGCGTCGCGCAGGATGGCCCGGGCGATGGCCACGCGCTGGCGCTGGCCTCCCGACAGCATCACGCCGCGCTCGCCCAAGGCGGTGTCGTAACCTTGCGGCAGGGCCGCGATGAAGTCATGCGCATGGGCGGCACGGGCTGCGGCCTGCACCTCGGCATCGCTGGCCGTTGGCCGGCCAAGGCGGATATTGTCGGCAGCCGAGGCGGCAAAGATCACCGGGTCCTGCGGGACCAGCGCGATCTGGCTGCGCAGATCGACCCGTGCCAGTTCGCGCAGGTCGATGCCGTCCAGCGTGACCCGCCCCTGCCGCGGGTCCCAGAACCGCTGGATCAGCTGGATCACCGTTGTCTTGCCCGCGCCCGAGGGGCCCACCAGGGCCACCGTTTCGCCGGGACGGATGGTCAGGTCGATGCTGTCCAG
>NZ_JBKGUN010000293.1:0-4557 GCF_046462195.1 Paracoccus sp. (in: a-proteobacteria)
GACGTGCGGCCCGAGCTTGATGGGGAAGGGCAGGCCCTGCTCCAACGCCGCGTTCCGCAACAATGCCAACTAGCACTCTGAACATCCAAGCCTTTAGGTCGCAAGAAAGTAGCCCGTAAGTGCCGCTTACGTCGGCACTACGTATCTGCATGCCTCCGCACTATATCCTACATGGGTGCACAAGGACACAGGTTACCTACGGCCCCTGCCCCAGACAAATCAGCCAATCCGGCAAGACCTGCCCGTGAACGGCAATACAAACAGGGATGAAAGGCAGGCGACACCAGTTTGAAGAACAAAACGGGATTCAGTGTCCAGGGCGTCCTCATGATCATGTTGCAGGGGGAACCACCACGCTGATCGCGGCTTGTGACCCCGAGCGGATCGAAGGGACATCCATGGAAGGCGAGATTGTGCAGGGGCTGACCCCGGTGCAGGTTGTGGCGCTGGTCGGCGTTCTTGGCGTGGGAGCGCAATGGTTGGCCTGGAAGCTCCGGTTGCCGGCAATTGTTCTGATGCTGGGGGTGGGATTGTTGGTCGGGCCCATGACGGGCTGGTTCCTGCCGGACCGAGACTTGGGGCCGATCTATCGCCCGCTGATCTCCGTGGCGGTGGCCATCATCCTGTTCGAAGGCGGATTGACCCTGACGCATCACCGTTTGAGGGATGCACGCGGACCGGTGCAGAGGCTGGTCTACGTTGGCGCGCCCTTGGGTTGGATGCTGTCGGCGCTGGTGCTGTGGCTGGCAGTGGGCCTTTCATGGCAGTCGGCGGCAGTGTTCGGCGGCGTCATGGTGGTCACGGGACCCACCGTTATCGCGCCTATGCTGCGCCAGGCAAAGCTGCGGGCCCGGCCAGCCCAGATCCTGCAGTGGGAGGCGATCCTCAACGACCCGATCGGCGTGCTGATCGCCGTCCTCCTGCTGGAGGTGGTCCTGGTACTGGAAACGGGCCTGTCGGTTGGTGCGGCCGCTTGGGTCATTGGATCAGGAATAGGTTTCGCTGCTTTGGCAGGATGGGCCGTGGGGTCGGGAATGGCCTTGGCTTTCCGAAAGGCGTGGGTGCCCGAATACATGAAGGTGCCCGTGCTGTTCGTGGCCGTTCTGGCGGTGTTTGCCGTCACGGATACGGTGCTGCACGAAACGGGCCTGCTGGCCGTCACAATCATGGGCATGGTCCTAGCGAATGCCAACCTGTCCTCCTACACGGAGATCCACCGCTTCAAGGAACATGCCACGATCCTGCTGGTGTCGGGCGTTTTCGTCCTGATGGCCGCCTCGCTGGATTTTTCGACCTTGGGTCAACTGACCTGGAGGGCGGCACTGTTCGTGGTCTTCACCGTTGCGCTGGCGCGTCCCCTTCAGGTGCTGCTGCCCCTGATAGGCACAGAATTACCCATGAAGGAGCGCTGGCTGATCGCCCTGACGGGCCCGCGGGGGGTCGTGATGGTGGCAGTGTCCGGTCTTTTCGGCGAGAAGCTGGTCGAAGCGGGCATTCCCGACGGAGCCGCGCTGGCGCCTCTTGCCTTCATCATCGTGCTGGCCACCGTCATTATCCACGGATTTACATTGGCGCCGCTGGCGCGCCGTCTCGGCCTGTCCGGTCCCGAACGCCCGGGGCTGCTGATTGTTGGCGGCTCGCCCTTCGCGGTGGCCTTGGCGCAGGCGCTGGAGCGGGCGGGGGTCGGCACATTGATCGCCGATACCAACCGGCAGCACCTCTTCAAGGCTCGGCAAGCCGGTATCCCGACCTATTACGGCGACATTCTGGGCGAGGCGGCGGAACACCAGGTCGAATTCGTGGCCTATCCCACCGTGCTGGCAGCATCGGACAATGATGCCTACAACACATTGGTGGCGACCGACATGGGGCCGGATCTGGGGCGCGAGTTCGTCTGGCAGTTGAGCAGGGTTCGTGATCAGTCGCGTCATGCCCTTCCAGCGCAGTTGGGTGGTCAACGGCTGGAAGGGCGCCCGACCTTCGACCTGGTCAACCAGCGTCTTGCTGACGGCTGGACCCTGCGCAGCACCCGCCTGACCGAGGAGTATGACCTGGACGCATGGAGGGCTGATCGCCCGCAGGCCGAGCCGCTGCTGACCATCACCAACGGCGAACTCCGTTTCATCGGACCAGATGAGCCCATTTCCGTGCAGCCGGGAGACTCGATCATGGCCTTTCTGCCCCCCGAACAGTCGGAGCCTTCCGATGCTCCGTCTCCGGAACTGACCGCCGAGGCCGCTGAAGTGGTACGGGAACATCGTGAAACGCCTAAATCCGGAACCTGAGCAGGCGAACATGGCAACACTGCCGGTCGGTGATGCGCTGATGCTGTTTCAGAACAACGAAGCAGATTGGCAGGATCCTGTCGCTTTCGGCAGATGCACCCCTCCCCCTTTGTGCCCCGTCATGGATTGGCCCCGGTCCCAAGGCCTGAGAAGAAAGAAAAGATCATGTTGGCACTGTTGATCGGCTTCGGCCTTGTGTTCCTGATGGGCATTGGGCACCACTTCGCGCTGCTCGGCCTTTGGAAGATGACAGGAGATGCCCAGCAGCACCCCAACCGCGTCATCATCAAGGTCTTTCTGGGGCTTCTGGTTATCCACCTGCTGGAGATCGTCTTCTTTGCAGTTGGGTACTCCGTCCTGATCACGTGGGAGGGAATGGGGAAACTCAACCAATTCGATGTCAGCTGGAGCGAATTGATCTATTTTTCCGGCATCAATTTCACGACCCTCGGCTATACGCAGATCGAGGCTTCCGGACCGATCCGGCTGGTCAACATGATGCAAGCCTTGGGCGGCTTCATGGTGCTCACTTGGTCGGCGACGTTCATCTACAGCGTCTGGAAGAAGGCTCTGGAAGCGCTCTGAGCCAGAGGAGCCGAGGTTACAGACTGTCTTTGTCGTTCCTTGGTCAGGAACATTCCGCAGCATCACATGCTAGGAAAGAAAGGCTGGAAAAGGCAAGTATTCGATGAAATTCATCCCTCGGTCGCGGTACTTCGGGCCTGATATGGTACGGCGGGCGGTACAATCGGCACTTGCTGCCACGGCGACCTATCTCTTGATGCGGAGCCTGAACCTCCAGGAAGCATTTCTGGCCATCCTGAGCGCCGTTCTGATTATCCAGCCATCGGTAGGCGGCACGATGGGCGCCGCTTTCACGCGTCTTCAAGCCACGCTTGTCGGCAGTCTCATCAGCCTCGCCTGCGTTGCCGTGCTTCCCGATGTGTGGGGCACGACGGCGGGACTTGCATTGTCGATGCTGGTTGTCGGAGGTATCGCCGGATTACGCCCGGACTGGAGTTACGGTGCGGTGGCGGCAGCCGGGATTGCCTTGGCATCGGAAGCGAAGGTGCTGGAAACAGCAGGAGAGCGCGGGATCGCGATCGTCATCGGCGCGGCGACGGGTGTGCTGGTGTCGCTGCTGGTTTGGCCTGACCGCGCAGAGGCACGCTTTGACCGCCACTTTCGGAGTGCGCTGCGCGCCACGGCCACGCGCCTTGCCGATGCACTGGAAGCGGCCACGGAAGAAGGACATGAAGCCGCGCCTCCGGAGCATGTCTCCGATTACCACAAATCGCTGCAGTCGGCCCAAGAGGCCCTGAATGCGGTAAAGCTTGTGGACCGGGCCAACATGCAGCGTCGTCTCGAGGCCCTGCGTCGGCTCTACAATTCGGTTATCATCCTTGATCGGACGGCGGAAGCCGATGTGGTGCCTGCTTCAGGAAGGGCTGACTTGATAGATCAGGTTAGCGCATTGCGTCGCGACACATGCTCGGTGCTGAATGCGCTGGCTGACAGAGAAAAGAACCCTGAAGAACGCACGAGGCAGATTGATGAAGTCTTGCAAGGGCTGCAGGCCATGTTGGCCGAGGGCGACCCGACATCGGATTTGCACCGGAACCGCAACGCCTTGGCCTTTGGACTTCATGAAGTTCGGCGGTCAATCGGCGGATTGATCGAGGCATTGAGAAGTTGATGCTCGGTCGCTTCGCCGAGCATCGGCAGATGCAATGCTGCCGAGGATGAGGTTTTTGCAGCTTGAGAGCATTCACTTGAGATGCAACTTCGCCGAATTTTACCGCCCAAGCCGGTTCTGAAACCGCGACAGAAGAAGGACATCAAGCCCCTTCTGATCCTGTTCCGATCTATCGACGGTCGATGCAATTCATCCTATGCCGACTGCAGTTTTTGACAATACGCCTCTGCCTGTTTCATTTTGAAAAGTGTGTTGCCATTGAAGAAAACGTCCTGTGGCTCAGCAGAGCTCCCATTAGCACCTTTGGCCGTCAGCCTCTCTCGGTTCCGCGTGAGGCAAAATGTTGCTGGTTGATGATCATCCCGATCATGAGACGACAGCTATCGTTGCAGGGTGGATCACGATCTTTCAGGTACGCGCATGATATGCGAACGCTTAGTAAGGTCGTGCCGGATGATCGTCCGACGTTTTCCATCACCATTAACGGCTTGAATAGCGTGTGGAGGGATGCCTAGGTCATGTTGACAAACAGCGGAGCCAGAGGCGGATCGCTGTGATGTCGATGAGCCCAAGGAA
>NZ_JBKGUN010000294.1:0-4880 GCF_046462195.1 Paracoccus sp. (in: a-proteobacteria)
CGTATCACACCACCATGCCCACCGATGCGCTGCTGGGCCTGCGGGACACGATGGAGGAAACGCGGGCCATGGGCTTTGATGCCGCCCGAGACGCGCAATGGCGCCTTGGCCGCGCGGTCCGGGCCGATCTGGCCGCTCGCGGCATCCGGTCGGTGGCGGCCCAAGGCTTCGAGGCACCGGGCGTCGTCGTCAGCTATACCAGCGACCCCGAGGTCAAGTCCGGCCGCGCCTTCGCAGCCCAAGGCACGCAGATCGCGGCAGGCGTTCCCTTGGCGGTGAATGAAGGAGATGCCTTTTCAACCTTCAGGATCGGTCTTTTCGGCTTGGACAAGCTGAAGGATGTGGAGGGGACACTGGCACGCCTGACTCCTGTCCTCGATACGGTTCTGTAAGGCTTTACGCCTTTGTCGCGCCGGGCTAGGTCCGGCGCGACTCCTGGCTGAAGGCCCTTGACCATGACACTGACGACCGACCGTGAAAGCCCGCTCGGATCCGATCTGGACCTGCTGTTCCAGCGCCACGCGGCCGCGATGCAGGCAGACACGCCGCCCGAATCGATCCACATGCTGCCGCGTGCGGATCTGGATGATCCGGCCATCGCCTTTTTCGTGATTCGTGATCAGGGGCAGCCCGTCGCGATGGGCGCCTTGAAGAACCTGGGCGGCGGGCATGGGGAACTGAAATCCATGCATGTCCTGGCCGAGCAGCGTGGTCGCGGGCTGTCCCGCATGCTGCTGCGCCATCTGATCGCGCATGCTCGCAGCCACACCTTGGACCGCCTGTCGCTGGAAACGGGTGTCCAGCCAGGCTTTGCCGCAGCCCGCGGACTTTATGTCAGCGAAGGGTTTAGCGAATGCCCGCCCTTCGGGGCCTATCGCGCCGACCCCAATTCGGTTTTCATGACGCTCTCGATGGTGCGGGATGAACAATTGCTTTGAAAGCGCCGCCGTGCAGCGTTAGAAGACGCTCGCGGCCTTGGTCGCACTTGGCCCCGTAGCTCAACTGGATAGAGCAGTGGACTTCTAATCCACCGGTTGAGGGTTCGAGTCCTTCCGGGGTCGCCACCAGAGATCGGTGCATCGGTAAGGGGTGCCCCCGGGCACTTGATGCCTTGATCCGTGCTGCCGTTGCATCATTCGCCCAGCATTTTAGCGGCGAAGCAGGCCCTTTGCCTCCGCCGCGTTTGTGCATTCCATTGTCTCAGGATGCCTTCAACGCGGCTCGATGTGCGGCCCCGCCGCGTTCCGGATCAGGGCCAGCCTTGGTTTGCCGATCCAGCGCCAGTGACGACTGCCTGTCTGCACTCATGACGCTGCCAAAAATGATCCATGTCACTGGAACGGTTTTGAAAGGCTGGCACGCCGTGCAGCGCGTCGATCTTCCAGTGTCTTCCGCGCATGATGATCTCAATCCCCAAGGATTTGCCGTTTTCGGCCTTGGTTCGGGATAAGGCAATTTTTCGTCGTCTCCTTGCCGGCGTGCGTTGCCGCTTCGGCTGATCATGCCGATGCGGAGACGCGGATAACACGACGCCCACTCCAAGGGTCCGACACGAACAAGGCGGCCATGACCGGCCGCCTTGTTTGGATATTTTCATGTGTTGCCCTCGCATCACGGCCCATGCCGCCCGGAGGGAAAGCCTCGCTGTAAAGAGAACAGCTGCCTGTGGCAAAAGGCTATCGGGACAACAACCTCATCCCGCTTGCCTCAACCACATTTGGAATGGCCGCAGCTGGGGCAGGTCATGCAGCCTTCGACCATGCGCATGCCGAACTGACCGCAGCTGGGGCAGGACGGGCCGCGCGGGGCTTCGCCCACGGCCACGACCTCGGCCTTGGGATCGGACTTGAGGCCCATCCCCTCGCCCGCCAGAAAGCCGGTCTCGATCAGGTGACGCTCGATCACGCCGCCGATGGCTGCCAGGATCGACGGAACATAGCGCCCCTGCATCCAGGCACCGCCGCGCGGATCAAAGACCGCCTTCAGCTCTTCCACGACAAAGCTGACATCCCCGCCGCGGCGGAACACGGCCGACACCATCCGCGTCAGCGCGACGGTCCAGGCGTAATGCTCCATGTTCTTCGAATTGATGAAGATCTCGAAGGGGCGACGGTGGCCCGACTGCACGATGTCGTTGATCGTGATATAGATCGCGTGTTCGGAGCCGGGCCATTTCAGCTTGTAGGTCGCGCCCTCCAGCGCCGCCGGGCGATCCAGCGGCTCGGTCAGATAGACGACATCCGCACCCTTGTCGGCCTCGGGCGCCTTGTCGGTCTTTTCGCTGACCGACAGGACCGATCCTGTCACGTCGTTCGGACGATAGGTCGTGCAACCCTTGCAGCCCAGATCCCAAGCCGCCAGGTACACGTCCTTGAATGCCTCGAAGCTGATATCCTCGGGGCAGTTGATCGTCTTCGAGATCGAACTGTCGACCCACTCCTGCGCCGCCGCCTGCATCGCCACGTGATCCTTGGGCGCCAGCGTTTGCGCGTTCACGAAGTAGTCCGGCAGTTCCGCATCGCCCTTCAGGTCGCGCCACATCTGCACGGCGTAATCGACAACCTCTTCCTCGGTCCGGCTGCCGTCCTTCTGCAGGACCTTGCGGGTATAGGCATAGGCGAAGACCGGCTCGATCCCCGACGACACGTTGCCCGCATAAAGGCTGATCGTGCCCGTGGGCGCAATCGAGGTCAGCAGCGCGTTCCGGATGCCGTGTTCCGCGATGGCGTCGCGCACGTCGGCGTCCATCTTGGACATGAAGCCGGACGCCAGGTACTTCTGGGCATCGAACAGCGGGAAGGCGCCCTTTTCGCGGGCCAGATCGACCGAGGCCAGATAGGCGGACCGCGCGATGGCCTTCATCCAGACGCGCGTTTGTTCAACCGCGTCATCGGCACCATAACGCAAGCCCAGCATCAGCAGAGCGTCGGCCAGACCCGTCACGCCCAGACCGATGCGACGCTTGTTCTGCGCCTCCTGCGCCTGTGCGTCCAACGGAAAGCGCGAAGCGTCGACCACGTTGTCCATCATCCGCACGGCCGTGCGGACCAGGTCGTCCAACGCCTCCGGGTCCAGTTCGGCGGCATCGGTGAAGGGGTTCGTCACCAGACGCGCCAGGTTGATCGAGCCCAGCAGGCAGGCGCCATAGGGCGGCAGGGGCTGCTCGCCGCAGGGGTTGGTGGCGGCGATCGTCTCGACATAGGACAGGTTGTTGGCCTTGTTGATCCGGTCAATGAAGATCACGCCCGGTTCGGCGAAATCATAGGTCGCCTTCATGATCCGGTTCCACAGGTCCAGCGCCTGGACGGTGCGGTACACCTTGCCCTCGAATTTCAGGTCCCACGGACCGTCGGCACGAACGGCCTCCATGAAATCGTCCGTGATCAGCACCGACAGGTTGAACATGCGCAAGCGGGCGCTGTCCTGCTTGGCCTCGATGAACTGTTCCACATCCGGGTGGTCGCAGCGCATCGTGGCCATCATGGCGCCGCGGCGCGAGCCTGCGGACATGATCGTGCGGCACATCGCGTCCCAGACATCCATGAAGGACAAAGGCCCCGAAGCGTCGGCCGCCACGCCCTTGACCGCCGCCCCGCGCGGACGAATGGTCGAGAAGTCATAGCCGATGCCGCCGCCCTGCTGCATGGTCAGCGCGGCTTCCTTCAGCATGTCGAAGATGCCGCCCATGCTGTCGGGGATCGTGCCCATGACAAAGCAGTTGAACAGCGTCACGGACCGCCCCGTGCCGGCCCCGGCCAGAATGCGGCCCGCAGGCAGATATTTGAAATCCTCCAACGCGGAGTAGAACTTTTCCTCCCACCCGGCGGGGTCGCTTTCGACACGCGCCAGATCACGGGCGACCCTGCGCCAGCTGTCTTCGACCGATCCATCGACCGCCTGCCCCTCGGCATCCTTCATCCGGTATTTCATATCCCAGATCTGTTCGGCAATAGGGGCAGCAAAGCGGGTCATCGCACATTCCTTAGCGGCTTTTTACGGATTAGCCACCAGATATAGTTTTCGCATGGTGGTGGCAAGGCCTTGACAGGGGTCGGACCGAAACGACTTCAGCGACTGTGGCCGACCTGCCGGAGGCCCGATGATACCGCGAAATGGCAGGCGGCAGAAAGGCTTTTGCGGCTTTCCCCGACGACGGGAATCGGCTGGTGCAGCCGCACCACAACGTTGCCCTGTCTTTTTGCCGCAAGAACCGTCAGCAGATGCGGTCCCAGATCCATGTCCGACCACCAGCCATAGAATCGGGGGTCCTGGTCCGGCGGTGCTTGATAAAGGGCGCTGACCGGCTGGATGGCCAGACCGGGCGGCAGGTCCGGGTCCAGAAAGCCCTGAAACAGCGTCGGCTTGAACGGCAGGACGCGCCGCCCGTCGGTCGAGGTCCCTTCGGGAAAGAACAACAGGCGGTGTCCGGCGCGGACGCGGGCAGCGAACTCTTTCGCCTGCGCACCCGCCAGCCTCGGATCACGCGTGACGAAATGGGTGTCGGTCACGCGCGTCAGGATGTTGATGCCAGGCCAGCCCGCCACTTCGGCCTTGCTGACGAAAAAAACGGGCATGGCGGCGTTCAGCACCAGGATGTCCAGCCAACTGGAATGATTGGCCACAACCGCACCCGGACCGCGCATGGGCACGCCTTCGCGCCGCCAGCCGATGCCCAGACAGATCAGCACGAGGCGGCAGACCACTTGCACATGCGGCCCCGTCCAGGGCCGCCTACGGCCGTGGAACAACCGCTCGGACCCACGCAGGGGCAGGATCAGGAGGACGCCGATGATCAGGATCAGCACGGCCGGCAGCCCCCGCCGAAGAACCCTCCCCCATTCGGGCACCGTGCGCGGCCCCGGCAGCGGCGGCGGCGTACC